>NZ_JBFOLH020000001.1:246059-433749 GCF_040829825.2 Leadbetterella sp. DM7
GAGGAAAGGGCCGGGGAATAGCTCCCTATGAAAATGGTAGTATGAAAACCTTGCAAAGGGCTCCACCCTCTGCAGGGGGATTGCGCCACTTCGTGGCTGAGGCAAGGGCCGGGGAATAGCTCCCTATGAAAATGGTAGTATGAAAACCTTGCAAAGGGCTACACCCTCTGCAGGGGGATTGCGCCACTTCGTGGCTGAGGAAAGGGCCGGGGAATAGCTCCCTATGAAAATGGTAGTATGAAAACCTTGCAAAGGGCTACACCCTCTGCAGGGGGATTGCGCCACTTCGTGGCTGAGGCAAGGGCCGGGGAATAGCTCCCTATGAAAATGGTAGTATGAAAACCTTGCACAGGGCTCCACCCTCTGCAGGGGGATTGCGCCACTTCGTGGCTGAGGAAAGGGCCGGGGAATAGCTCCCTATGAAAATGGTAGTATGAAAACCTTGCACAGGGCTCCACCCTCTGCAGGGGGATTGCGCCACTTCGTGGCTGAGGAAAGGGCCGGGGAATAATTCCCTATGAAAATGGTAGTATGACAACCTTGCACAGGGCTCCACCCTCTGCAGGGGGATTGCGCCACTTCGTGACTGAGGCAAGGGCCGGGGAATAGCTCCCTATGAAAATGGTATCTATGAAAATCGCACGCGAAGTACACGGGCGTTGACTCCCAGATCGCGAAAGGTCTTCAGCCAGAACAGCTGCTGATTGCTCAGGGTATCGTTAGGCGATTTTATTTCCAGGAGCTCGTAGTGTGTTTCGTTCCAGATCAGCAGGTCGGGCATCCCCCGGGAGTTTTCCACCAGGTTTTCAGCCATGGTCTCCATTATTTTTCTCAGGGCGGGAAGGTCAATACGGGAAGCCAGCACTTTGACCATGCCCCATATTTCCGGATCCCACACCACAAACGGGTTGGCCGTACCGAAATTCTTTTCAAAGGTTTCCCATAAGCCGGCTACCAGCTCATCCGGGTCACGGAAGTTATCGAGGCGCTGCTGCACCTGTACCCGGCGCTTTTCGTAAAAATCAGGCAGGTACAGGTCAGAGGGCCTGCGCTGGAAAGGGTGGTGGAAAGCTACCAGGGAGGGGTCAAAGATGATATCCCACAAAAGCAGCCCGAACAGGGCTCTCCAGGAGAAGTTTTCGGAAAAAGCACCCGAATACCCCTGCTCCAGGAAATATTCGAGGCTACCCAGCTCTACACTGTGCCGGTATTCTGCCCCAATAGTGATCTCATCGGCTTCCTTCAGCCATTCGGTAGTTTGCTTCCGGTTCTTTTTGCCTGACAGCGTAGTGAGGAAGTATTCTGCAAAATATTGCTCATCTACATTGTAGGGAGAAACGATCATCTCCTCGCATACCGCCCGGGCCTCATCATAGAATTTACCCCGGGCCAGGCAGCGGGCCTTGCGCTCACGTGCCGGTGGAACCTGTGCGTCATCATACAGCTCAATGGCCAGGTCATAGGCTTTGCACCGCTCCAGGTGCCGGCCGATGTTCAGCTGAAGCTTCTGAAAGGCCGGAACGGCAACAGGGCTTAGCTGTCGGTGGGCATCTCTGAAGCTGCAATACCAGTCAAAGACCTGTTCAGGCCCGTAGGTCTCTTTTATTTCAGCAAAAACAAGGTATTGCTCGGATACCAGCCACTTGTCTTCTGCCTCTTTCCGGGTGGTGAACCGGGCCACCAGGTGATCGTCATGCTGCTTATAGTACTGCACCAGGCCCAGGTCGCGCAGCACAAATTCGGTCATATCCATGCTGCGGTTACCAAAAAAGAGAAACTTCAGGAAGGAAACCTCTTCTTCAAAGTTCACCTTCACCAGGGGAAAAGAGCTGCTGATAACGTGGATGATTTCTTCTACACTCAATGAAGCCCTGAGGTACCCGGTGATCTCTTCTTTTTTAGCCGTTTTCAGCTCCCGGAGGCCAAAGGCTCCTACCAGCTCGCTGCGGGTAAGGAGGGCCAGCAGCTCATTGAGCCAGAGCTGATGATCTTCAAAGTTCAGCGGGGTAATAAACCCGCGCGTCTTCAGTATTTCCAGGTTTCCCGGAATATCTTCTATTTCTGCATATTTGAGGGTGCTGACCTTAAAGAACAGGCCTTTCCGGTTCGTAAAACGGATAAACAGGCATTGGGCGTCTTCGGGCAGCGTATAGTATTTCCGCAGGAACCTCCACTCTGATTCTACCAGCAGATCTGCGTATTTGTCTTTGACAAAGCTTAGCAGGTACTCAAAGTTATCGTGATAGTACTTGGGCGGCAGCTCTATGGTACTCATAAGCAGCTACGATCAGGCGTCGGTTTGAGGGGCTTTTTGCCGGTAGTAAAACCTGTAGAGAAGAGCTGCAAATACCAGGGTGGAAAGCACTACCCAGGGCAGGGGAATGTTATCCATTTTCTCCAGTTCGGGTGACACTACCCCTTTGTGAATAAAATGAAAAAGGATCACCGCCACGGTATTGTTAAAAATATGCGCCGCTATAGGTACCCGGATATTCCCTGTCCATACATACAGGTATCCGAAAAAGGCACCCAGCATCATGCGAGGCAAAAAGCCGTAAAACTGAAAATGGATAGCGCTGAAGAGGATAGCCGATAACCAGATGGCCAGATGTTCATTATTCAGCCCTCTGAGCAGCTTCCGCAATACAATACCCCGGAATATGAGCTCTTCCCCGATACCGGCAATAACGCCGATCACCAGGATATTCATCAGCAGCTGCGGCAGGGTGTCTGATTTGGCCAGGTATTCGGTAATTTCTGCAGCCGACCGTTCCATTTCTTTCAGCGTATTTTCCAGTCCGCTCAGGAAGCCGGGAAGCTGAACATTTTCATTAATGCTGCCCAGGTAGGAGTTGAACGGCAGGAAGGCCATCTGGAGAATAAAAACCGTGAGAATTACACCGGAGGAGCTGAGTTGGCTGGAGCTGAAATCAGCTATTGGCTTTCTTTCTATCCACCGCCAGTAGGCCAGGGCCGTCAGGACAAATAAGATCAGTGAGGAAAGCCCCTGGGCCGTCACCAGCAGCCACCAGCCCGTCCGGCTGCCCATCATGCTACTCATTCCCCGGCTAAGTGCTTCGAGGTCAATGCTGCCTGATTCTTTTACAATAGCCGCTATCATCAGGCCTGCCTGCACCACGGAAGCCAGCACAAAACCCAGGCAAATAAACCCGAACAGGATCAACAGGGAAGACCAGGCGTCTCTTTCAGAGGAGTTCCTTACAAAACGTACAAAATCCATACGATCAATTTTTCAGCAAATATCGTTAATTTCCGATAGGATTTTAAGCCCTTCAAAATTGATTTTTTCTAAGCTATTTATGTATTTTTGCAAGCAACACCTTAACCAACTATTGTGAATGGCAAATTTTAAGCGCGAGATCAACCTCTACGATGCGGTAATGCTCGTATCCGGTACCATGATCGGTTCCGGTATTTTTTTAGTTTCTTCTGATGTAGCCCGGCAAACGGGCGATACCGGCTGGCTGCTTCTTTCCTGGCTTATTGCAGGCGGGCTGACCATGATGGCAGCCCTTTCTTATGGTGAGCTGGCTTCTATGTTTCCCCATGCCGGCGGACAGTACGTTTTTCTTCAGAAAGCCTATAACCGGCTGATCGGCTTTTTGTACGGCTGGTCGTTTTTTGCCGTTATCCAAACCGGGACCATCGCTGCAGTAGCCGTAGCGTTTGCCAAATACACCGGTGTGCTGGCGCCTTCGGTGATCAATGATGAGCCGATCATCCCGATATACGGTTCTTTCCAGATCTCGTCTCAGCGGCTGCTGGCTATAGCCACCATTATTCTCCTGACCTATTCCAATACCAAAGGGGTCAAGCTGGGCAAAATCATCCAGAATATATTCGGCAGCACCAAGTTGATCGCCCTGGCTTTCCTGATCGTAATCGGCTTTATCTATACCAATTCTGAGGTCATATCGGCCAATTTCTCGCATATATTCCAGGCCAACCCTACGGCGATGCTCTCTGTCAATAACGAATGGACAGCCACGATGATCGGTGGCATGGGCATTGTGCTGGCACTGGGTGTGACCCAGGTGGGTACGCTGTTTTCAAGCGACGCCTGGCACGGGCTGGCTACTGCCGGCGATGAGGTGATCAATCCCGAAAGGAATATCCCGCGGGGACTGGCCATCGGCACACTCCTGGTGACCGTTTTATACCTGCTGACCAACCTGGTTTATCTTTTTATACTTCCGCTGGAAGGGAGCCCTGAGGCCACTGATGTGATTGGGAGAGGGATCCAGTTTGCCTCCCAGGACCGCGTGGCAGCCGCAACGGCCGAGGCAATCGGCGGGCCGTCTATGGCTGTGTTTATGGCTATACTGATTATGATCTCTACGTTCGGTTGCAATAACGGGCTTATCCTGACCGGTGCCCGCATGACCTATACCATGGCCAAGGACAACCTGTTTTTCAAAAGCTTCGGAAAGCTGAATAAAGCGGCCGTTCCGAGCACTGCACTGTGGTGGCAATGTGCCTGGGCCGGGGTATTGTGCCTGAGCGGCAAGTATGGCGACCTGCTTGATTACCTGATGACGGTGGTTATCCTGTTTTATGTGCTGACCATTATCGGTATTTTTATTCTCCGGAAGAAAATGCCCGATCACCCCAGGCCCATCAAAACGCCTTTGTACCCGGTTCTGCCGCTGTTGTATGTCATAATTGCATCGGCTATCGTTATTATCCTGATTAAGGAAAAGCCGCAGTTTACGTTTCCCGGGCTGGGTATAGTGGCCCTGGGTGTGCCGGTTTATCTATGGTTCAGGAAAGGATTGAAGTAATAAAAGAGAGCAGAGAGAAGCGGCTCCGGCTATGCCGGAGCCGCTTCTGACTTAATTTTTGTTGATCAGTACGGCTACTTCTGACGGCAGGTGAGTAGCTTTGTTTTTCCGGGCCAGGTCATGAGCTCCCAGCAGGATATCCGGACGCCCGTCGCCGTTCACATCGCCCAGCTCCAAAGTCATCCACTGGCCTGATTCCACTTCTTTAAAGGTAGCAGGCGAGAAATCATAAGCACCGTTATTTTCGAGATAGGTAAACCCTTCTCTGGCATCTTTCCGGTAATAGGCAATAGCGGCAATATCGAGGTCGCCATCGCCGTCAAAATCAGCCGCCATGGCTTTGGTGGCCCCGTAAAGCGGGTAGAACCAGGCCTGCATAAAAGTATTTTTTCCTTTGTTTTCGAATATCCTTACGCCGTGGTAATTCTTCAGGGTAAAAGAATAGTCGGCGTTATCCCCGTTAGCATAGAGAATATCGGGCAGGCCGTCATGGTTAAAATCGGCCAGCTCAAACCACGAAGAGCCGTACACCGGTGAAAACGTTAAGACCGCCTCCTCTTTAAACCGGCCTTTTCCTTTGTTGTAGAAGATCGAAATGCCCTCCAGTCCCTGCGCGTACAGCACCACAATATCGTCTTTGCCGTCGTTATCCATATCTTTAATTACCATGTTCCGGGCTCCGGGCATATTTTTGATCACCTGCTCTTTCCGGGTTTTACCGTCATACCAGGCCAGGCTACCGGTTTCAAAGCCGAAGTTGCAGACGATGATATCTTCGGTACCGTCCTGGTTAATATCGGCAAAGGCAAAATCAGCCGGTTTGTGCAGCTTTTCCAGCACGTAGGCTGAACCTGTTTTATCGTTATACCGGATGAGCTTCCCCAGGCTTTTCTCGTGCGGGCCCAGCTGGCCCAGGTCCAGGAAATACCAGTCGTTTTTCCATTTCCTGATCACCGAAAACACGCCCGGCTCCATGATGGAATCGGTGACTACTTCGCCGTTTTTCCATACAAACCGCTTGATCTCACCCCTCGGGCTACCGGCCAGCACGGCACCCGATTGCCGGTCAAATCCAAGCGCCGTGGTGTTGTTCTGGTAACCTTCACTCCGTAAAAATGGGGTAAAGCTGAATCCGGGCAACTCTTCTTTCAAGGGCTTCCGGGCCGCCTGCGGCAACGGCGATTCCGGTGCATTTTTAAGGTAGAATTCTACTATTTTCTGATAATCTTCTTCGTGGATCTTCGGTCTCAGCGGGTATACGTTCTCATACACCAGGTTTTCAGTGCCCTGCTGCACCTGGAGTACATTTTTACTGAATACATCTCCTACGCCCAGGCGGAGGCCCATCTCAGGCAACGTCCGGGTTTCCCAGGTTTTCTTATCCAGCATCCAGGGCTCCACATACTGATGGCAGCTGCCGCAGTGCATTTTGGCCAGGGTTTCACCGGGCAGGCCAGAGGGTTCAGGAGGGTTTGTATTCTCTGCCTGATTACCTGAAGAGCAGGAAACCAGGGAGAAGCCAAAAACTGCAAGAAGCAGTACAGGAAAACATTTCATAAATAATTACTCAAAATAAAAGGGTCGAAGAATCACTTCTCCGACCCTTTTCGCATTTAACACATTTTTAATTATATCCCGGATTCTGCTTCAACGGCGATTGTCCGTTCTTGGTGCTCAGGTCAATCTGACGTTGCGGAATAGGATAAATTTCATTTTTGCCCTGGGTAAATTTGCCATTTCTTACGTCAGGAGTAATGGCTCCTTCATAGCTGAAATAGGCATTCATCGTTGTTGCGGCAATACCCCATCTCGACAGGTCAAAGAAGCGGTGGCCTTCCATAGCCAGCTCCAGTTTTCTTTCGAAATAAATGGCCTGCAGGGCACCGTCTTTACCTTTAGCAGCAAAGGCTCCGGCCGGATAGGTCTTAACCACATAGTTTGCAGCAGGCTTGCTTGAGAATCCAGCCGTCGGATCGCTTGGATCGGCATAATCATGCAGCCAGCTGTCTTCTTTGGCTGCCCGTGCCCGTACCATGTTCACCAGCTCCTGAGCCCTGGCCAGGTTACCCAGCTGAGCTTCTGCCTCGGCATTCATCAACAGAACATCTGCAAAACGGATAATGTTAACGTTAATGGCTGAACCCGGTGCCCATGAGCTTTTATCGGCATATACACCCTGAGTAGCTTGCCAGTAAACACTTTTCTTAGGTGAATACGGACCGGCGTAGCTCTGGTCACGAATCCAGGTTTGTCCGGGATGGTAGCCCCAGTCATGATAAGGAAGACCTCTTCTACCTACGGTCCAGTCAAGTCTTGGATCCAGAGGAGTGGTGTTATCCGGCGTAAAGGTCGCACTCGAAAGGACACCCTGGTCGTTTTTCAGCGCCTTGGCATTGTATGTACTTACTAAAGGCAGCCCGGCAGCATCGGTCTGGAACGAGTTGGCCAGGTCAATACTTGGCTGGTAGAATCCACAACATCCGAAAGGCGAGTTATACGGGAAGTTCAACATCCAGCCCTGGTTTCCGTTATTAATGGAGTTTGAACCGTCATTGGCCACCTGCTGTACTGCAAATACCGATTCCTTGCTGTTTTTGGTAGCGGCATCGAAGTTGTCCTGGTAACGATCCAGGAGACCGTATTTTTCACCGCTGGAAGTTACCCCATTGGCAATCACCGCATCAAAAGTGGCTTTGGCTTCGGCCCATTTTTTCTGGTACAGCTGTGCTTTACCCAGGTAAGACCCCGCAGCCCATTTGTTGGCCCGGCCTTTCTGGCTCTGGGTATTGGGCAGGTTATCGTAGGCAAATTTAAAATCAGCCTCAATTTTTGGCCATACATCTTCGGTATTGCCCACTGCTGTGGCATCTTCTGTGGTTTCATCCACCCACGGAATATTGCCAAACATTTTTTTCAGCTCAAAGTAATAGTGTCCTCTCAGGAAACGTGCTTCCGCCTGGATCCCTTTCTTATCTGCATCAGAAATATCAGAGGCTTCCACCACATTCTTCAGCACAGCGTTGGTCCGCGCCACACCTTCGTAAGACACCACCCATTTGCTGTTAAAGAAGCCGTTGCTGGGGTCAGCGATGTGCTGCATGATGGTGTTGATACCGGCCTGGTCGGTTCCGTCAGAACCTTTGTGGGCTTCTCCCCCACCAACTGTGCCATAAATCCAGTTATCGGCGGCCACATCCCAGGAAGAAGCGGCCCCCATATCGGTTCCGTCTAGTCCACCGTAGGCACCGATCAGGAGGGCATCCACACCGGCGCGGCTTTTCAGCTGGGCATCAGATAAAGCCCCCAAAGCAGGAAGGTCAAAGAATGAATCCTTACAGGCCGTAGTTCCGAAGGTAAGGGCGGCCGCCAGGATTATCGAATATTTAAATCTATTTGATGTTTTCATTTTCTCGAATAATTTAAGACTTAGAATGATAAGTTAAGACCGATCAGGAATTGCTTCGTATTTGGATAGGTTCCTTCGTCCAATCCGAACGCCGTAGAATTCTGTACCTGTCCCACTTCAGGGTCTGGTCCTGAGTACTTGGTGAATGTAAACAGGTTAGCTGCCTGAATATACACCCTTGCACTTTCAATTTTCACTTTCGACAGCAGATTAGCCGGGAGCCGGTATCCGATCTGCGCGTTTTTCGCTCTTAAGTAAGAACCGTCCTCAATGTAGTACGAGTTAGGTACTGTACTGGTACTGAACGACCCGGTGTTCTCCTGGATAGGCGCTGTAGCATTCTGGTGGCTAGGAGTCCAGGAATCATACAAGGCGGTTTTGCTCTTAGCGCCCTGGAAGCTTGGATAGAAATCTGTCCACCACCTTACCTGGTTCCAGATGCTGTTGCCCTGAACGCCATACAGGAAGATGCTTACATCAAACGCTTTGTATTTGGCACCCAGGTTCAAACCGTACGAAAAGTCGGGGCTGGGGTTGCCCAGGAAAGTCCGGTCATCGGCTGTGATTCTACCGTCACCGTTCACATCTTTGTACCGGAACCGGCCTACGGCCACGTCAGACTGGTATTCTCCGCCGGCTTTGGAATTGGCCGCATCAATTTCAGCCTGCGAGTTCCAGAAGCCTTCTATCTGGTAACCGAAGAAGCTGCCTACGGGGTGATCTACCTGGTTTCTTACGATAGCCGAACCGTTAAACCGGCGACCTTCCTGGTCAAAGTAATTGGCTCCGTCTGAGATCTTGATGATCTTGTTATTGTAGGTGGTAAAGGTCAGGGTAGCGTTCAGGCTCAGGTCTTTCTGTACCTTCTTCTCCCCGTAAATGGTCAGGTCGATACCCTGGTTTCTCATGGAACCGATGTTTACCGAAGGCCGGGTTCCCTGTCCGGCAGTAGCCGGCATATCCGGTGCAAACAGCATACCGTTGGTTTGCTTTTTGTACCAGTCAAAGTTAACCACAAGGGCATCGTTAAAGAAGCCGGCGTCAAAGCCTATGTTGGTGTTAACCACTTCTTCCCATTTCGCATTCGGGTTACCGATACGGGTTCTGATAAAGCCCATGACGGTGCTGTTACCGGTGCCGTTAATATCGTAGAAAGCACCACCACGGCTCTGGCCATACGTAGTGAACTGGTTGGCCTGATTTACGTTAAATTGGTTACCCATGGTACCCCAGCCACCGCGGATTTTCAGGTCGGATAACCACGAAACATCGCTCATAAAATCTTCCTGCTTAACTTTCCATGCAGCAGACACAGCCGGGAACACCCCGAAGTTTTGTGTAAACTTGGATGAACCGTCACGACGTACAATGGCACTCAATATATATTTATCAAATGCAGAGTATTCTACCCGGCCAAAATACGAGAACAGCGCCTCCTGGTACCGGCTACCTGCGTTGGTCTGGGCTCCGGAACCGGTGCTCAGCGTGGTGTAATCGGGGTCAAAGGAGAAATAGCCCAGGGTATGCGCTTCCATAGACTTAGATTTGCTGTTGTTCGCTTCAGTACCGGCCAGCACCTTGAAAACGTGGTCAGAGCCCAGGTTAAAATCATAGGTCAAGGTATTACTCCAGGTCCATCCAAAACCCTGAGAGGCATATTCATTATAGGCATTGGTTTTACCGTTTTCAGCATTCTCATATTCCGGATAGTTGAATGTGCTGCTATGGCTGTTAAACGAAGCTCCACCGAAATTGCTCCTGAACACCAGGTTTTTCAGGACGTCTATCTCCGCAAAAACATTTCCGAATACTTGGGTATCCAAACCTTTGTTGTTGACGGCACGCTCACGGATGGCCACCGGGTTCCGGGCGTTACCCATCCCGGAAGCAAATGAACCGGCAAAATTACCCTTGATATCGTATACCGGGATGATAGGCTGCTCGCGGTAAGCCATACCGATCGCACTACCCTCCGTTAAGAAATCTGAAGTCGGGTTATCTCTAAACGCCACGGCCAGGTTTTCTCCTACACGAATTCTTTTAGATATGTTGTACTGGCTGTTGGATCTCACCGTATACCTTTTCATGTAGGTATTCATGAGGTTACCCACCTGATTATAGTAATTCAGCGAGAGAAGGTAGCTTCCCTGCTGCCCGCCGCCGCTTACGCTAAGGTTATGGCTTTGCATGGGCGCATCTTTAAATATCTCGTGGAACCAGTCGGTACCTGCCTTGTTGGATTTCACAATCCGGTAAAATCCGTCGATATCACCCGAATTTGTATAAAAGGGGTTTACATTGTACAACGACTCATCTGCCGTAGCCGCACCGGTAGGAATAATGTAGTTCGGCAGAACAGGAGTAGCGCCTGTGCCGTACTGGGCATCTGAAAGCGGCAGGTTCATGTTTTTGTACATCATCCACTTCAGGTCTGCCATTTCCTGCGGATTCAGCAGGTTATATACATTTCCTTTGGCCACGGTCTGGGTGCCCAGGAAGGTATCGTAGGTCACTCTTACTTTGCCTTTTCCTTTCTTGGTGGTAATTACCACTACCCCGTTAGCCGCTCTTGAACCGTAGATAGAAGCTGTACCGGCGTCTTTCAGCACCTGCATGGTCTCAATATCGTTCGGGTTCAGGTAGTTGATATCCTGGGTAGGCATACCGTCAACCACAAACAGGGGGGCGTTATTACCGAAAGAGTTGATACCCCTGATCCTGATCTGCGGAGAAGTACCGGGCTGTCCGGTACCCAGTACCGTAATACCGGAAGCACGACCCTGCAGCTGGTTAGCCACGTTAGAGTTAGGCTGTTCTACCAGCTCAGATACTTTAACGATAGAAACCGCACCGGTCAGGTCTTTCTTTTTAGCGGTACCGTAACCCACAATCACCACTTCATCTAAAGCAGCCTGATCACTTTGAAGAGCCACATCCAGCTGGCTCCTGGTTCCTACGGTCTGTTCCTGGGTGATCATCCCTACGAAGGAGAACACCAGCACCGCATTATTTCCGGGCACTGAAATACTATACTCCCCGTCAACGTTGGTCTGTGCGGCCGTGTTTGTGCCTTTGACCTGTACGGTTACACCCGGGAGCGGAGCATTGTCTGCCGCATCTGTTACCCTTCCTTGAATTGTCCTGGCCTGTCCGAAGGTGTCGGTCTGAATCAACAGAAATCCCAACAATAAGACGAAGCCGTACTTAAAAAATAGATTTGTTTTCATACGGAAAATTAAAATGGTTGAATAATTGCCCGAAATATAAAGGATAATCTGAAATACCGTATAAACTGGCCGGTGAGAAATACTCATATTTTTTATATTTTTTTTACAAACTTCGCTTTTTATATGAATATTAAATATTATTTGTTAAAATTGTGTAAATATCACACATTTATATTAAAATAATACAAAAGCATTAGTTGCCATGACCAGGAAATCATGGCCGGAAAATAAAAAACCCCGGAGGCAAATCTCCGGGGTCTGTTATGTTGGTCAGATTAAAAAAACAATCAGAACAGGCCTTCGTTCCTGTTAAGGCAATTCAGGTCTTCAAAAGCGACTTTCAACCGGTTGACCATAGATTCTTCTGCTTTACGCAACCAGACTCTCGGATCGTAGTATTTTTTATTGGGAGAGTCTGCGCCTTCGGGGTTGCCCAGCTGCGACTGAAGATAGCCTTCCTTACTCTTATAGTAGTTCAGGATACCGTCCCAGGATGCCCACTGCATATCGGTATCAATGTTCATTTTAACGGCACCGTATTCTATAGCCTCCCGGATCTCTTCTCTTGAAGAGCCGGAGCCGCCGTGAAACACAAAGTTTACGGGCAGATCACCCGTACCGTATTTTTTCTGAATATAATCCTGTGAATTTTTAAGGATAACCGGCTTCAGCGATACGTTTCCGGGCTTATACACGCCGTGTACATTTCCAAATGCGGCCGCAATGGTAAAGTTCGGGCTGATTTTCAGCAGTTCTTCGTAGGCATAGGCTACCTCTTCCGGCTGGGTGTAGAGCTTTGAGCTGTCCACATCGGAGTTGTCCACGCCATCTTCTTCTCCGCCGGTCACACCGAGCTCGATTTCGAGCGTCATGCCCATTTTGGCCATTCTTTCAAGGTACCGCTTAGAGATCTCGATATTCTCCCGGATCGGCTCTTCTGAAAGGTCGATCATGTGCGAGCTGAACAGGGGGCTTCCTGTGGCCGCAAAATGTTTTTCACCGGCATCCAGGAGGCCGTCTATCCACGGAAGCAGCTTTTTAGCACAGTGATCGGTATGCAATACCACGGGGACACCGTACATTTCGGCCAGGTTATGCACGTGCAATCCGCCGGAAATGCTGCCGGCGATGGCTGCCTTCTGCCCGTCGTTAGAAAGACTTTTCCCTGCATAAAACGAGCCTCCGCCATTGGAAAACTGGATAATTACCGGTGAATTGACGGCTCTGGCCGTTTCCAGAACAGCGTTGATGGAGTTTGTTCCTACCACGTTAACCGCAGGCAGGGCAAAGTTATTCTCATTGGCAATTCTCAGAAGCTGGTTTAAAGCTTCTCCGGTAACCACCCCGGGCTTTATTAATGACTGACTCATCTGATATTTCGGGTTTAAATATTAAAGTGTGACAAATTTACGAATATTTTTGTGCAACTGCTTCATTTTTTAAGAACTGAAACGTCACAATATTGTTTTTGAGAAGAAAGATTTAAATTGCAACATGAGTATTGGTATTATAGTGGGTACTAACCGGGAGGATTCCTTTTCTGAAAAGATAGCGGGTTATTATTCGCAGCGGCTGACAGAAAGAAACAGGGAACATGAGATCATACATCTGAAAGATTTGCCTCATAATTTTATTTTTTCCAACACCTACGGCGCTTCTGACCCGGCCTTTGCTTCGTTTCAGAAACAGATAGACGCTCATCCCAAGCTGATCTTTATCATCCCGGAGTATAACGGCTCTTTCCCGGGTGTGCTGAAGTCGTTTGTGGATGCCTTGCGGCACCCCGACAGCTTCAGCCGGAAGAAGATTGCCCTGGTGGGCGTATCGTCAGGGGCGTACGGGAACGCCGTGGGCCTGAGCCATTTCAGTGACGTACTGGCCTATCTGAATGCAGATATTTTAGGTTTACGTTTAAAATTAGCCAATATTTTGGCCCATTTTTCAGACGGAGCCTTTACCTTTGAGGTGTACGCCCGGTTTGTGGAAAAACAGATAGACACTTTTATTGAATTTTAATCATATACCTATCATGAAGACCCGATTTCTAACGACAATTGCAGCCTTAACGCTTGCCGCCGGCACTGCCCGTGCACAATACTCCGATATTCCGCCGAAAGAATCTCCCATGAAGATGAAGCCCGAAATGACGGAAATCTGGGAACCCGAAGTAAAAGTAGTCACCCCGGGCAAAAATGCCGGTAACGCCCCTTCAGATGCCATCGTGCTTTTTGACGGGAAAAACCTGGACCAATGGGTGAGCAAGAAAGACCCCAAAAAACCCGCCCCCTGGAAAATCGTAGACAATGATTATATAGAGGTAGTGCCCCGCTCAGGCGATATCCAGACCAAAATGAAGTTTGGCGACTGCCAGCTGCACATAGAATGGAGCGCCCCTGATGTGGTGGAAGGCGTAAGCCAGGGCCGCGGAAACAGTGGTGTGTTCCTGCAGGACCGGTACGAGATCCAGATTCTTGACAGCTACAATAACCGGACATACGCCAACGGACAGGCCGGAAGTATTTACAAGGATCATCCGCCGCTGGTGAACGTTACCCGGGGCCCGCTGGAGTGGAACACCTACGATATTATTTACCGGGCTCCGCGCTTTAAGCCTGACGGCCGCCTGGATGCCCCTGCCACTGTAACGGTGATTCATAACGGTGTGGTAGTACAGAATAATTCAACCATTAACGGACTTACGCTTTACATCGGCCTTCATAATTATCCTGAAGCGCACGGTGAAGACGTTATATCATTACAGGATCACGGCAACAAAACCCAGTTCAGAAATATCTGGATCAGGAAGCTGTAAGCCCCGCTCCCGAGCGTTAAAGAATGTATGAGAAGCCTGAAAGAAATTTATGAGAAGGTTTGTGCGGAGATCTGGTTTTACAGCAAAGACGAGGCCCGTGAAATCGCTTTTCTGCTTTTACAAAAACTCTGGGGAATCACCCGGACCGATATCCTGGTGGGTGAAACCGACCGGGATGCCGGTTCCCTGGAGTTTTACATTGAACGGATCAACCAGGGCGAGCCCGTTCAGTACATCCTGGGAGAAGCCTGGTTTATGAACCGGCGCTTTGAAGTAAACCCCTCTGTGCTCATTCCCCGCCCGGAAACCGAAGAAATGGTCACCCGGGTTTCTTCCCTTTCGCCCAAAACAATTCTTGACCTGGGTACAGGTTGTGGCTGTATTGCAGTAACCCTGGCCCTGGAGATTCCGGATGCCCGGGTATATGCCATTGACATTTCAGAACATGCGCTCGTTACGGCAGAAAACAATGCCCGGGCTCACCAGGCACAGGTAACTTTTGCCCATGCCAATATGCTGGATTTCAAAAATCCTTTTGATACAGACACTTTTGACCTCATCATCAGCAATCCGCCTTATGTAAAGGAAAACGAGAAACCGGAGATGCGTAAAAACGTCCTGGATTTCGAACCCCACCTGGCCCTTTTTGTGCCCAACCAGGACCCGCTGGTTTTTTACCGGCATATTGCCGAAACCGGTTTCCGCCACCTGGCCCCGCGGGGCTCCATCTGGGTGGAGATCAACAGCTACCTGGGGGAAGAGACAGCCGGGGTCTTCCGGGACCGGGGTTATCGCCATGTTAAGCTACTGAAGGACTTTTTCGGAAAAGAAAGGTTCCTGGAAATAAAGAAATAATACCAATGGAAAGAAAAGAATATCTTCATCGTAAAATCAGTGAAATTCACACCGAAATAGGCAAGGCGGTCATTGGACAGGAGCACCTGATCAACCGTCTCCTGATCGGCCTTTTTACAGATGGTCATATTCTGCTGGAGGGTGTTCCCGGCCTGGCAAAAACCAAAACCATCAACTCGCTGGCCCAGGTGCTTGACCTGGGTTTTCAGCGGATCCAGTTCACCCCTGACCTCCTCCCCTCAGACCTGGTAGGCACCATGATCTACAACCAGAAATCAGGGGATTTCGAAGTAAAAAAGGGGCCTATTTTTTCTAACCTGATCCTGGCCGATGAGGTAAACCGCGCACCGGCCAAAGTGCAGTCAGCCCTCCTGGAAGCCATGGCCGAGAAGCAGATCACTATAGGCGAGGAGTCGTTCAGGCTGGATACGCCATTCCTGGTACTGGCCACCCAGAACCCCGTGGAGCAGGAAGGTACCTATCCCCTGCCCGAAGCCCAGGTAGACCGTTTCATGATGAAGGTATACGTGGATTACCTCGACAAGCGCTCCGAGCTGGAAATGATTCAGCGGGTTTCAGGCTATGATTTTGACCCGAAGATTCACCACGTACTGAACAAACGGGAGATTGAGGAAATAAAACGCCATATCCATGCGGTAACCATTTCGGAAACCCTGGAAAAGTATATTGTGGAGCTGGTGTTTGCCACCCGGAACCCGGAAGAGTACGGCTTAAAAGACGAGGCCCGGTATATTCTTTTCGGTGTTTCACCAAGGGCAGGCATTTCTCTTTATAAAGCCGTTAAAGCACATGCTTTCTTTAACCACCGCGATTACGTGCTGCCCGAAGATGTTAAGGCGCTGGTCAGCGATGTGTTCAATCACCGGATCATCCTGAATTACGAAGCAGAAGCAGACGGGATCAATACCCGGCAGATCATTGCTTCGGTGCTGCAGAAGGTAGCGATCGGGGGGTGAGTTCTCGACTACGCTCGAACTGACAGGAAGTGCTGTCACTTGTCAGTTCGAGCGTAGTCGAGAACCAAGCCTTAGTAAATCAAATGTACACAATCCGGAGACACTGCATCAGTCCTCCAAAAGATTTCCCAGGAAAGTAAATCTCAGGAATAGCGACATCAAAAAGAAGAGGATGCCCCAGTTGAGGTACTGGTAATAATAATCGGTCATGTCATACACCCGGGCGCTTTCGGCCAGGCTTTTCTCCAGGTGGTCAATCTGGTCAAAAATGCGGGTAAGCGCCGTATTATCGGTAGCCTGGAAAAAACGGCCTTCCGGTCCGCCGGCCAGCATACGCAGTGTTTTTTCATCCACTACTTCGTCTGAGCCCGGTTTTCCGATAGCAATGGTATATACCCGCACACCAAACGAACGGGCCAGCTCCAGGGCCGTTTCGGGCGGAATAGCCCCCGCTGTATTATCGCCGTCGCTGATAATAATGGCCACCCTTGATTTGCCCGGCACATCCCTGAGCTTGTTCACGCAGGAGGCCAGTGCCGTTCCTATGGCCGTTCCGGAGGTTTTGACCAGGTCGGTGCTAAGGTCTGCCAGGTACTCTTTCAGCGATACGTAGTCTGTGGTTAGCGGGCTCAGCGTAACGGTTTCGCCGGCAAAGGCTACCAGCGCGATGCGGTCATTGATCCTTCCCTCAATAAAGCGCCGGCCGATATTTTTGGCGGCTTCCAGCCGGTTGGGCTGCAGATCACGGGCCAGCATGGATTCAGAAATATCTACCGCAATGGCAATGTCAACCCCTTCCGTAAAGTTTTCAGAACCCGAACCGGGCAGCTGCGGCCGGGCGATAGCCAGCACCAGGCAGCCCACCCCCATCATGAAAAAGAGCGGAACCAGGAACCGGAATTTCACCAGAAGGCCCCTCTTCCCGGCCAGGCCTTCTACCGATAAAAGGAGCGTTTGTTTCCGGTGCGAGCTGAATACCCATTTCAGGAAGAAGAAAAAAGGAACCAGCCCCAGCAGCCAGAGCAGGTAAACGTTTGCCCAGTAAAAGGAAAGCAACGTTTTGGGATAGAACCAATAAGGAGAAAACCAATTCATTTACCCCGGTAAAAATCTACGGCATTCCGCACACTCCCATGCTCCAGCAACCCTGCTTTGGCCTGCGCATAATCTACACCGGTTTCGGCCATGATCATACGCACACCCCGCTCTACCAGCTTTTCATTGCTCAGCTGCATATCTACCATTTTATTGCCCCTCACCTTTCCCAGGCGGATCATGAGGGTAGTAGAGATCATATTCAGCACCAGCTTCTGGGCCGTACCTGATTTCATGCGGGTAGAGCCGGTCACATATTCGGGACCCACCACCACTTCTACCGGAAACTGCGCACCGGCCGCCACCGGGCTGCCCGAGTTACAAACGATACAACCGGTCAAAAGGCCATTTTCATTGGCCGCTTTAAGCCCGCCCACCACGTAAGGGGTACGGCCCGAAGCAGCTATGCCGATAACCGTATCAAGGGGGCCGGGATGGTACTGCGCCATATCTTTCCAGGCCTGATCGGGGTCATCTTCGGCATTCTCCACCGCTTTACGGATAGCTGAATCACCGCCGGCGATCAGTCCGATCACCAGGTCAAAGGGCACTCCGTAGGTTGGCGGACACTCCGAGGCATCTACAATGCCCAGGCGGCCGCTGGTGCCGGCACCGATATAGAACAGCCGCCCGCCCTGCTGCATTCTTTCTGCCGCCCGGTTCACCAGGCTTTCTATCTGCGGAATAGCTTTTTCTACAGCCAGGGGCACCGTTTTATCTTCGGAGTTGATCCCTTCCAGGATTTCCCGTACAGATTTCTTCTCCAGGTTATCGTGGTGAGAACCGGCTTCGGTCGAAAGCCCGTTCAGGTCAATAGAACTCATTGGAAACTCTCGCTATAGTATTTGTAAAACAGGGGAATCGTCTCAATGCCTTTCATGAAGTTGAAAATCCCGTAATGCTCGTTGGGCGAATGCAGCGCATCGGAATCCAGGCCGAAGCCCAGCAAAATCGATTTCAGCCCCAGCTCTTTTTCAAACAACGACACGATCGGGATACTTCCGCCGCCGCGGGTAGGTACCGGGGTTTTCCCGAAAGCCTCTTCCATGGCTTTAAAAGCCGCCTCATACCCCGCAGAATCGGTAGGCGTCACGTAAGGCTGCCCGCCGTGGTGCGGCTTCACTTTTACTTTGACGGTAGGCGGCGCAATGGCCGTAAAGTGGGCGGTAAACAGGTCGGAGATTTCGTGCCAGTCCTGGTCAGGCACCAGGCGCATGGAGATTTTGGCAAAGGCTTTTGACGGAAGCACGGTTTTCGAACCTTCTCCCGTGTACCCTCCCCAGATCCCGTTCACATCCAGCGTAGGGCGTATCGAAGCTCTTTCTCGGGTGGTATATCCTGTCTCTCCGCTGACTTCTGCTATGCCCAGGTCTTTTTTGTATTCTTCCAGGTCGAAAGGTGCAGCTTCCAGGGCCTCCCGCTCTTCCGCACTCAGCTCCTGCACCTTATCGTAAAACCCTTTGACGGTCACTTTCCCGTTCTCATCGTGCAGCGAAGCAATCATCTGTGCCAGCACGTTGACCGGGTTGGCTACCGCTCCGCCATATACACCGGAATGAAGGTCACGGTTCGGACCCTCTACTTCCACTTCCATATAGGCCAGTCCGCGGAGGCCGGTCTCTACGGAAGGAATATCGTTTCCAATGATAGATGTATCGGAAATAAGGATAATATCGGCTTTCAGCTTTTCTTTGTTTTGCCGGACAAATTCGCCCAGGTTTTCTGATCCCACCTCTTCTTCTCCTTCAAACATGATCTTTACGTTACAGGGAAGGCCGTCATGCTTCAGCATGGCCTCTATGGCCTTTACGTGCATATAGATCTGTCCTTTGTCATCGCAGGCACCGCGGGCAAAGATGGCTCCTTCGGGGTGAACAGGCGTGGTTTTTATGACCGGCTCAAAGGGAGCGCTGTGCCAGAGCTCGAGGGGGTCGGCCGGCTGCACGTCGTAATGGCCGTACACCAGGATAGTGGGCAGGGAAGGATCTACATTTTTTTCCGAATATACAACGGGATGCCCGGCCGTAGGACAGATTTCTGCCGTGTCCATACCGGCATCCAGGAGCTTTCCCTGAATGTATTCGGCGGCACGCAGCATGTCCTGCTGATGCCTGGAGTCTGCACTAACCGAGGGGATCCTCAGGAAATCAAAAAGTTCGTCGAGATAACGTTGTTTATTCGATTGGATGTAATCCTTCATGTATTTATAGTTTTAAAATCTTCTTATTCTGTCTTTCAGAAGGGCGGAAACCGGTCCGGCCGGGCTTCAGACATGAGCTCATAAACCACATCAAATACGGTTTCCGGGTTGGGCTTGGAATAATAATCCCCGTCGTTTCCGTAAGCCGGCCGGTGCGCTTCAGCGCTGATGGCCCTGGGTTTGGAGTCGAGGTAATGGTAGGCATCCTGTACCTCCAGCACCTGCTGCATCATATAGGCCGAACACCCGCCGGGCATATCTTCATCGGCAAACACCACCCGTCCTGTTTTTTTAACGGAATCCAGGATCATGTGATGAATATCAAAGGGCAGCAGCGTCTGCACATCGATCACCTCAACGCTGATGCCGAACTGCGCCAGCTGCTCAGCTGCCTTTTCCACGATACGGCACATGGATCCGTAGGTTACCACGGTCACATCGGAGCCTTCGCGGATGATCTCCGGCACGCCCAGCGGCTCACAGACCTCCGTAAGGTTAACCGGCATGAGCTCTTTCACCCGGTAGCTGTTCAGGCTTTCAATGATGAGGGCGGGGTCATCGCCTTTTATCAGCGTATTGTAAAAGCCGGCCGTTTTCACGTAATTCCGCGGCACCACCACGTGCAGTCCCCGCAATGAGTTCAGCATAACGGCAACGGGTGAGCCCGAATGCCAGATCCCCTCCAGGCGGTGGCCGCGGGTTCTTACAATCAGCGGTGCCCGCTGCTTTCCTACGGTCCTGTAGCGCAGCGAGGCCAGGTCATCGGTAAGAGTGGCCAGCGCATAGTAGATATAGTCGAAATACTGAATCTCTACAATCGGTCTCAGTCCCCGCATGGCAGCGCCGATACCCTGCCCGATAATGGTGGTTTCACGTATGCCCGTGTCGGTTATGCGAAGCTCGCCGTATTTTTCCTGGAGGCCGGCAAATCCCTGGTTTACATCGCCTATCTTACCGATATCTTCACCGATGGCAAAAACGCGGGGGTCGGCCGCAAAGAGCCCGTCAAAGTAGGTATTGATAATGGTTCTGCCGTCTACCAGCTCACTGTCTTCCGTATAAACCGGTGCCACCCGGCTCACATTCATCGGCGAATAGGGTGTTTCCGAATAGAGGTGGGTATTGAATTTCCGGCGGTTTACCTGCTCCAGCTCTTCCAGCAAAGCGGTGCCCTGCTGCCGTACCTGCCGGTCTTCCACGATACGGATAAACATTTTGAGCGCGGAGATCCCCTCCCGGCGGGTCGTCTGGGAGTTCCCTGACGCCAGCCGCTTTTTTATTTTTTCCAGCATTTCCGGGAACCCGCTGACCTGTGCGGTATGCTCCTGCACAAAGCGGGCTACGCGGCCGTTATGCTCGTCTATTTCTTTCCGGTATTCTTCCCAGGCTTTTTTGCGTTCATTTTTGACAAATTGTTCCGCTTCCTTTTCTATCCTGAGCAGCTCTTCTTCTGACGAGATCCCGTTTTCCAGTATCCATTCCCTGAATCGCGGGTTACAATCAAAGTCCAGCTCCCACTGCAGGCGCCGCGCCGGCTTATAGCGCTCGTGCGAGCCCGAAGCCGAATGGCCCAGCTGCTGCGTGATTTCTTCCACGTGAACCAGTACCGGGATATGCTCTTCCCGGGCCAGGATCTCGGCTTCCCGGTAAGCCCGGATCAGGTCGGGGTAGTCCCACCCTTTAACGGTGATGATCCGGATGCCGTTTGTACCGGGTTCTTTTTCAAAGCCTTTCAATGCTTCGGAAATGCTCTCCTTAACCGTCTGGTACTGAATGGGTACAGAAATCCCGTAGCCATCGTCCCATACGGAGATCACCAGCGGCACCTGCAGCACTCCGGCGGCATTAATGGTTTCAAAGAACATGCCCTGTGAGGTAGAGGCATCGCCTATGGTGGCGTAGCATACCTCGTTGCCCCTGTCGGAAAAAGGATTTTCCCCCTGCAGCTCCCTGAGGTGGCGGTACAGCTTGGAGGCATAAGCCAAACCGAGCGAGCGCGGGATCTGCCCGGCGGTAGAGCTGACATCCATCACGCTGTTTTTCATTTCTTTCAGGTTCAGCCAGTTGCCGTTATCGTCTATCCAATGGTTGCCGAAATGCCCGTTCATGGCTCTTCCGCCTGAATGAACGTCGTGGTCGAGATTGGCATGGGCATACATCTGGGCAAAGAACTGCTGCCAGGTGAGGCCACCGATAGCGGCCTGCAGGGTCTGGTCACGGTAGTATCCCGAGCGGTAGTCTCCTGCTTTAAAAACTTTGGCAAGTGCTATCTGAGCCAGTTCTTTTCCGTCGCCGAAAATTCCGAACTTCGCTTTACCCATGAACACATCTTTCCGGCCTATCACGCTGGCAACCCTGCTTTCGCAGGCCAGCCGGTAGTCCCTGAGAATTTCGTCTGTTGTGAGACCAATATCTCTGAAAGTATTGTTTTCAATAAGTATTTCACTCATATATGGTCTGTTAATTAGATAAGCGCACGCTAAATGCCTTAAATGATCAGGTTTCGTACGGTAAAGTTAACCTAATTTTTTTAAAGTTTACGTGTTTAAAAGCTTTGTTAATGCGGTGTTAAAAATTTTTATAGTTCAAAAATGACCGTTTAATTTGTATCGTTATATCAGAAACGGCATTTATTAAACTAAAAGCAATTAACGATGAAAAAATTATTTTTTACCCTGGCAGGTATCCTTTTTTTCGCAGTAGCATCGCATGCCCAGGGAAAACTGAAGTTCAACAAAATGGTTCACGATTTCGGTAAAGTGAAAGAAGCCGGTGTAATCAACTATTCTTTTGAAGTAACCAATATCGGAACGGCTCCTGTGGTGATCACCAATGCGCAGGCATCGTGCGGATGTACTACCCCGGAATGGTCTAAAGACCCTATCATGCCCGGCCAGACCAAGGTTATCAAGGTAGGATATGACACCAAAAACCGGCCTAACGCCTTTCACAAAACCATCACCGTGATCAGCAACGCCGAGAACAGCCAGGAAGTTTTAACCATCAAGGGTGACGTGATTCCCAAAGAAAAAACTTCAGGCAAATAAGTTCTGACAAAAAAATATTTGGCAAAAGCCGTCCGAAAATCGGACGGCTTTCTTATTTTTAGGCGAATTACCAAATTTCCTCCAATCGAAAAGCCTTATGACTATTCTTTGTATATGTACTTATTTCAAAGGTGTGGACTTCCTGCGTTCGGCCCGGGAAAGCGGAAACACCGTTCTCCTGCTGACCAATAAAAAGCTGGAGCACAAGGCCTGGCCCCGTGAAAGCATTGATGAATTCTTTTACCTGGAAGATATAGAGAATAGTTTCAGCACTTACCAGACCATTATTGAAGGAACCGCTTTTATTTTCCGGAACAGGAAGATCGATCTTGTGGTGGCCCTCGACGATTTTGACGTGGAAAAGGCGGCCCTGGTGCGCGAACACTTCCGGATACCCGGCATGGGACAAACCACCGCCCGCTATTTCAGGGATAAGCTGGCCATGCGCATGCAGGCACGCGACCACAACATTCCCGTTCCGCAGTTCAGCGCTTTGTTCAACGACGGGGATATCCGGCACTACCTCAGTACGGTTCCCGGCCCGTGGATCATCAAGCCGCGCTCGGAAGCCTCTGCCACGGGCATTAAAAAAGTGCTGACAGAAGACGAAGCCTGGGAGCACATCAACAGCCTCGGAGAAAAACGGCACAATTACCTGATCGAATCGTTTAAGCCGGGCGATGTTTTCCATGTGGATTCGCTGGTTTATGAAAACAAAGTAATTTTTGAACGGTGCAGCCGGTACCTCAACACCCCGTTTGAAGTGGCCCACGGAGGCGGTATTTTCCGGTCGGTGACGGTAGAGCACGGTTCCCTGGAGCAGGAGGCCCTTTCGCTGGTGAACCACCAGGTGATAGAGGCTTTCGGACTGCGGTTCTCTGCCGTGCATACGGAGATCATTCAATGCCACAGCGACGGCAACTTCTATTTCCTGGAAACCGCCTCACGCGTGGGAGGTGCCCACCTGGCCGAAATGGTGGAGGTATCTTCGGGTATCAATCTCTGGAAAGAATGGGCCCGGATAGAAACAGCCGTAGGAAACAAAACCCGGTACAAGCTACCGAAGGTCAGCAAAAACTACTCGGGCATCCTGATCACGCTCTCGGGTCATAAGCACCCCGACATGAGCCCGTTTAACGATCCGGAAGTGGTATGGACCATGGACGATGAATACCACCTGGGTTTAATTGTAAAAGCCAAAACGCAGAAAAAGGTCATCGACCTGCTGGATAAATACGCCCGGATGGTCATGGACCAGGGGTACCACGCTTCTGCACCGGCACCCGATAAAACACTGCATTAACCCGGTGATACTCCCATTATAACGGCAAAAAGTGGATAAGCACCAGGTGGTAACACAGGCACGGGTCCTGTTCGGAAAAAGGCTGGATGAGCTTGAACAGCATATCCTGAGCGTACAGCAATCGGCCAACCAGGAATCAAAAAGCAGCATGGGCGACAAATACGAAACCGGGCGGGCCATGGCCCATAACGAAGTGTTTATGCTGCGTACACAGCTGGAAAACCTGGGGCAGGAGCTCAGGAAATTTGAAGCAACCGACTTTACCGTTACCCGCGAAGAATGCACGGCAGGCAGCCTGGTACAAACGGGCAACGGGTGGTTTTTGCTATCCGCCGCCCTGGGAAAGGTAACCGTTTCGGGCCGGGTGGTGATGTGCATCTCGCTCGATTCTCCTCTCGGCCGTGCGCTGGCCGGGAAAAAGAAAGGAGAGCTCTTCTTGGTCAACGGCAGGGAGGGCAGGGTGCTGGAGGTCAGTTAAGGGAAAGAAGACTTTTTACAAACCGGTTTTTTCTCACCAGATTGTGAGCAGTGCGCCTTTTTCAGCCTTTCGTTTTTCTATACGTCCAAAGCCAGGCGTCTCCAATTTCTTCCTCCTGCACAATTTCGGTAAACACAAAATTATTGTTCTCCAAAATTTTGGTTGAAGCATTGTGCTTGGGCGCTGTCCTGGCTATAATGGTTAAGCCCGGATTAGTTTGGGTTGCAATAGTGACGAGTTCTTTACAGGCAGCGGTGAAATCCCTTTTCAGGCCCGTACCGCTAACCCGTCATAGGCCAGCTTTACACCTGCAGGAAGCTCCTTTTCTACCTCATGGTGGAGGCCCAGCTTGTGGCTGATGTGTGTAAAATACGTGGTTTCGGCGCCCAGCTCACCGGCCAGGGCCACGGCTTCAGAAAGCGTAAAATGAGAAATATGGGGGGTGCGCTGAAGCGCATTCAGCACCAGGATCCTTGAGCCTTTTATTTTTTCTTTTTCAGATTCCGAAATAAAATTGGCATCGGTAATGTAGGTAATATCGCCTACCCGGAAGCCCAGCACGGGAAGCTGATGGTGCATCACTTCAATGGGCCGGATGGTCATGTCACCTACCTCGAAGGGCTCGCTCCCGATGCTGTGCGTACTGACCAGCGGTACACCCGGATAGGGATTTTCTTCAAAAATATAGCCGAACTCCTGCCTGATCTGGGCCAGCACGTGCGGCCGGGCGTAAAGCGGGATCTGCTCTTTTCTGCCCCGCAGGTAGTTGTACGGACGGATGTCGTCAAGGCCGGCCGTATGGTCTTTATGCTCGTGGGTGTAGAGAACGGCATCTATGCGTACTCCGCCGGTCTGCAGCATCTGTTGCCGGAAATCAGGGCCGGTGTCAATGACCACACTTGTATTTCCTGACCGGATAAGCACCGAAGACCGCAGGCGCTTGTCGCGGTAGTCTGCCGAGCGGCACACCTCACAGGTACAAGTAAGAACAGGCACCCCTGAAGAAGTGCCTGTTCCTAAAAAAGTAATATTGACCACTGCTTTTTACTTATCGGTGAGCTCTTTTACCACCATAACCAGCTTATCAAAATTAAGCGGCTTCATCAGTACTTCATTGAAGCCGGCTTCCTTAAATTCTTCTTCCGAGTAGTTCCGGGCATTTCCCGTAATGGCCACTACAGGTACCCTGGCCTTGTCTTTATCGGCCAGCGCACGTATGGCTTTCACGCTTTCCATACCATCCATAACGGGCATATTGATATCCAAAAGAATGATATCAAAATGCTCTTTTTGCAACATTTGCAATACCTGTTCCCCATTTTTTACGGCTGTTATTTCAAAATTCTGGAATTCCAGGATCTTTTTTACCAGGTTCTGGATGACGGAACTGTCTTCAGCTATAAGCACCCTGTTTGGAGTAGGCATATCTAATAAATTTATTTTCCTCAAATATAGGTCAAATATAAATTCAACAAAAGTACGGGCAGAGTGATTTGCATTATTTTTTACATTTCCATCGGGATTATAATTAATTTTGAGGAAAAAATACCTTTTGGAACAAATCAATCTCAGGCCCGGAAAAAAAATTTACTTTGCCTCTGATTTTCACCTCGGCGCTCCGGGGCCCGAAAAGAGCAGGCAGCGTGAAAAGCTGATCTGTCGCTGGCTGGACGGGATCAAAGCCGATGCCCAGGTGATTTTCCTGGTAGGCGACCTGTTTGATTTCTGGTTTGAACATAAAAGAGTGATGCCCAAGGGGTATTCCCGCCTGTTTGGCAAGCTGGCCGAGCTAAGTGACTCCGGCATCCGCCTCATCATTTTCCAGGGCAACCACGACATGTGGATGCGGGATTATTTCACGCAGGAATTCGGCGCCGAAATTTACCGCGGGCCCCGCGAATACCTGGTAGGGGGAAAGCGCCTGTATGTGGACCACGGCGACGGCCTGGGACCGGGCGACTATACCTATAAATTCCTGAAAGTGATTTTTGAAAGCCGGATCTGCCGCTGGCTTTTCCGCAAGCTGCTGCACCCTGACCTCAGCTTATGGCTGGGCTATACCTGGGCCGGTAATTCCTGGAAAAAACACGATAAGGAGGAAGACGCTGACGGGTTCATTTCAAAAGAGAAGGAGCTGCTCTACCTCTACAGCCTCGAAGAAGAGAAAAAACAACACCGCGATTATTATATTTTCGGACACCGGCACCAAAAGCTGGATATTGCCCTTACTGAAAACAGCCGGTACATCAATCTCGGCGACTGGATCCGCTTCTTTTCGTATGCGGTTTTTGACGGAACGGAGCTGCAGCTGAAAGATTTCAGGGTGGAATAAGGGCTATGGTTATACCCGGTTCCCGACTTCGCTCGAACTGACAAGTGGCGACGGCTCCTGTCAGTTCGAGCGAAGTCGAGAACCGGGCGAAGTCGAGAACCGGGCGAAGTCAAGAACCGGGCGAAGTCGGGAACCAGGTACAATCAGGGAAACTCTCCCATCTCCTCCCGGTTAAATTTCCCAGCCTTTCCGGTATTTACGCGTTACAAACTGGTTGGCTTCTTCCATGTTGGTGATGCGCATATTCTCACCGTCCCAAAGCAGCTTTCTGCGGGCAAAAAACTCCCAGGCTCCTTTTTCATTCTGCCTGCGCATCATGTAGCTCCTGATGGCCAGGTTACCCATGAGCACGGTTTCGGTCATAGGGCCGGCATAGTCAAATGAAGAGGTAAGACCTTTGTGCTCTTTGCTGCTGAAGCCCGCTTTACAGGCATCCACCCACCGCCGCTGATGGCCGTATTCCGGCTCTTTTTCGCCGGCAGGTTCCTGGGGAAACTCGGTGGTGCCGTCGTTCAGGTACAGCTTGGGCGTCATGGGCGAGCTGTCATTGATATTGGTAGAGATAATTCCCTTCTCGCCGATCATCAGTACCCCGTTAGCACTTCCGGGTCCGCCGATATCGTGGTCTGCCGGGATGATCTCAGGGTGGGGTGGCCTCAGCCCGCCATCCATCCAGGTCATTTCTATTTTTGAGGCATTCTTTTTCGTTGCATTAAAATGGAGCGTGATAATAGACGACGGAGGCGCGCCTTCGGGGTTGTAGTCGGCATTCCACATTTTAGAGAATACCGAACCCACGCTGCATTCCGCATCGGTAGGATACATCAGCCCGAGCGTACGGAAAGGAATATCAATCAGGTGGCAGCCTACATCACCCAATGCGCCGGTACCGTAATCCCACCAGCCCCGCCAGTTGAAAGGATGCATGTTCGGAATATAGGGGGTTTCTTCGGCTGGTCCGAGCCACAGATCCCAGTTCAGATCCTGGGGCTTCTGGCTGGCATCCGGCTTCGGCATGGGATTTCCCTGGGGCCACACCGGACGATTGGTCCAGATCTGCACTTTTGACACCTTGCCGATCTTCCCTGAGTCTACCCAGGCCTGAACATTCTTCAGGAGGGGATTGGAAGCCCCCTGGTTGCCCATCTGGGTCACTACTTTATATTTACGGGCCATTTCGGTCAGCAACCGGGCCTCGCGAATATTATGGGTCATGGGTTTCTGCACATACACGTGCTTGCCTCTCTGCATGGCAAATGCCGCTGCCGGGCCATGTACATGATCAGGTGTAGAGATGGTCACGGCATCAATTTCCTTCATTTCTTCCAGCATGATGCGGTAGTCTGCAAAGAGCTTAGCTTTGGGGAATTCTTTCACGCTGGCCGATGCGCTTCCGGAGAAGTCTACATCGCAAAGGGCAATAACCCTTTCCCTTCCGTTTACCGAAGCATTTTTAATGTCGCTGCGCCCCTTGCCGCCCGCTCCGATGGCCGCCAGCACCAGCTGGTCACTGGGCGCAATAAAGCCCGGTCCACCCAGCACATTCCGCGGAACAATATAAAAGCCTGCGGCGGCCAGGGCTCCCTTCCGGAGAAAGTCTCTCCTTGAATTGTTGTTTTTTTTCATAAGGTCTACGAATAGTTTTTATCAAATGTATGAAAAATTCCGGGTTGTGAGCGCTTCATTCCGGGTGCAGCTGCGTAAAAAAACGTTTCTACCTGATTTCTACTTCTACCCGGGTGTATTCCCAGCGTATCTGTAAAACCGGTTTCCCCCTGCGGTTTTCCATTACCCGGATACTCAGGCTCTCCCGCCGGTCTGCCAGCTTCTCTGAGGGCACCCTGATCTGCAGGTAATCGCGCGAGGGGTCATAACGGGTACCGTACTGCCCGGTTTCCGAGTTCAGGATAACGATCCACTCTTTCTCGCCGGGCACGGTCCAGAGGCTGTAGGTACCGGCTTTAATTTTCTTTCCGCCAAAAAAGCAATCTTCTGAAAAACGGATTTCCGTGGCGTCACCTGAACCCGTCCGCCACACAATACCGTAGGGTACCCGGTAGCCGAAGATCCGGTCTTCCCCGGCTTCGGCTTTGTTGTATTTCACCGACACCACCAGGCTTCCTATCCGTTTTTCAGACTCTTCACTCTCATACAGCCGGCCAATGACGATCTTGAGCAGAACGGCCATGATAGCCATCAGGATGAACGTCCAGAAAAGGGTATTGAATAGTTTGTTCATAGGCGGGTTCCGGTAGGATATTCCGGATCGGGCAGCGCAAAGGTGGCTGACCCGGTCTCGTTCAAAACAATAACATCTGCATGGGCGGTCCGCATCTTTTCAATGTAGCCCCAGCGGTTGGTGGCATCCAGGATCAGGCGGGTTCCCTGCACTTCGGTACCCGGATCCAGGGCATTGTGCGACACCACCGTATAGCGGGCCCGGGGCAGGGTGCGCGTATTCCCGGCTTTCACCCAGAAGATATCGCCCAGCTCACTCCTGATCAGCTCATTGCTGCGGTCGGCCACGATCCCGGTTGTTTTCCCGGAAATGCCCAGGGCATCATAATAATTCCGGAGCTGGTATTTCTCTACCAGCGACTCACGGGTAAGCGAGTCAGACGATAAAAATACGGCCGACCGGCCTTTTACCATACTTATGCCGTACCCCCCGGGAATAGCATGAAAAGTAAGCCCTGCCTGCCGCGATTGCCGTATTCTTTTGCCCGTACCCCAGATCATCAGGCAGCACACCAGCGTAGCCGCCAGGTTGAGGTATACCACCCTTCCGAACTTCAGATAAGCCTGGAAAAGAAGAATTATACCGTACAGGAGGATTACACCGGTCACCGATAGCGCCAGGCCGTACGTAACGGCTGCAGGCAGTGTATGCACATAATACACACAGGCGTTCATGATCACAATAAGCCCTTTGAAAACCCAGCCCAGCACGAAGCCGGCCACCGGCACTTTAAACAGGAAAAGCAGCAGCAAGCCTACAGGGAGCAGGGGCATGGAGATCAGCCCCACCACCGGGTTGGCCAGGAGCATATAATTGGGAAACTGGTGAAAATAGTATAGCGTAAGCGGCAGTGTATACACCTGGGCAGCCACAGACACCGCCGTAGCCTCCCACAGCCATTGGAGGGCCCGCTGCCGGAAACGGAGCTTCCGGAGCAGCCAGGGATAAAGCACCAGGATGCCCAGAACAGCCAGGTAAGACAGCTGAAAGCCCACGTCATAGATCCAGGCCGGCACCATCATCAGCAGGATCAGTGCCGAAAAAAACAAGGTATTGACCGGGTTACCCGATCTTCTCAGGAAAATTCCTACCTGGAAGATGGTGAACATCAGCGTAGAGCGGCAAACACTGGGGCTCAACCCGGTAAAAACGGCATATGACCACAGGAAAAAGAGCACACAGGCAATAAAAGGCAGCTTACGCCTGTTCAGGAAAAAACCGAATACGGCGTTAAGCACCCAGAAAAGAATGGCAATGTGCATTCCGGATACGGCCAGGGCGTGCACAGTGCCGGTATCGGTATACCATTGCAGGGTTTCTGTGTTCAGCTCGGAACGCATGCCGCCGATCATGGCCTCTGCCACGCCCAGCAGAGCCGGGGTGTTCAGCACTTCGCTGAATACCCGGTGGGTATAAACGTTGGCCCGGTTGGCATAGTAAAACAACGACTTCTTTTCCGTGACGCCCAGCTTCCGGAAGTCGCCCTCCCGGAGAAACTGCTGGTGAAAGATGCCGTTCCGGGCCTGGTATTGCCGGTAATCAAATTCATAGGGGTTTTTCGGGCTTTCTATTTCCCTGAAGGGGCCCTTTACCGCATAAATCTCCCCGAATTCAGGGATCACCCCAACCTTCCGGTCAAAATACAGTAGGGCTTTACCTTCGGAAGGCTGCCACCTCTCCTGCCGGTATTCTGCCAATACCCGGGCCGTTGCCTTATACGAAGCCGGCCGGGTTTCGGTATACGAGCCGATCTCCACCAGGAGTCCCTCAGCCCTATGCAACAGGGGAGCCGGCGGCTGATGAAGCAGGGGAAGAGCCCCGCCCAGGAAGAAAAAAAATACGGGAACTGTGTGTCTCAGGCCTTTTATTTTCAGGGAAAGAAGGACGAAAAGAAGGAATATCCCGGCACCGGCCAGGAGCCAAAAGGAATTCAGCTTATCCGAAGATAAAATACCTGCTACAAGAAAAAGGAGGTATCGTAAAGCCGGATACGTTCTGAATATCATTTAGTACGATTCTTTTTCGTTCGGGAAGTCTCCCGCTTTCACATCGCTGATATAGTGGGTAAAAGCCGTTGTCATTACCTGGGCCAGGTCGGCATACCGGCGGAGGAAACGCGGGGAAAAGTCTTTGCTGATTCCCAGCATATCGTGAATCACCAGGATCTGTCCGTCGCAACCGCCTCCTGCGCCTATGCCTATGGTAGGAATATCCAGGGAGCGGCTTACTTCAGCAGCCAGGCGGGCCGGGATTTTCTCGAGCACCACGCCAAAGCACCCCAGGTTCTCGAGCAGGCGGGCATTAGACCGCAGCAAGGCGGCTTCCTGCTCTTCTTTTGCCCGCACGGTATAGGTACCGAATTTATAAATGGACTGGGGGGTGAGGCCCAGGTGGCCCATCACGGGGATTCCCGCACTTAATACCCGCCGTATACAATCTTCTATCTCCACACCGCCTTCCATTTTTACGGCATGGGCTTCTGATTCTTTCATGATTCTCACGGCAGTGCGGAGGGCCTCGGAAGAGTTGCCCTGGTAGCTGCCAAAGGGCAGGTCAACCACCACCAGTGCCCGTTTTACGGCCCGCACCACGCTTTGGGCATGGTAAATCATCTGGTCTACCGTAATGGGGAGCGTGGTTTCATGCCCTGCCATTACGTTGGAGGCCGAGTCGCCTACCAGGATCACCTCTATGCCGGCGGCATCCACCAGCCTGGCCATAGAGAAATCATACGCCGTAAGGCAGGCTATTTTTTCACCCTTCTGCTTAAATTCGCGAAGGGTGTTGGTGGTTATCCGTTTAATTTCTGTTTGCATACCGCTTACTGTTTTGCATACCGCTTACTATTTAGATCCCAGCCAGAGCTCAGGGTTTAATTTGGTAAAATTATGCCAGACCTGGAAGTTGATCTCGGGAACGCCGTCTTTCTCGGCTACCGTACCGATAATCTCCCGGCCCGAAACTTTCTGGTTTACCCGTACAGCCACGCTGGCCAGGTTGGCATAAACCGTATAATAATCGCCGTGCTGCACAGCTACCACATAGTTCAGCCCGGGAATTTCCGAGATATCCAGCACTACGCCTTCAAATACGGAACGTACCTCAGCCCCCGGCGCGGTACGGATGTCTACGCCGTGATTATCCACTTTAATGCCTTTCAGCACTGCATGGTCACGTACACCGAACTGGCTGGAGATAAAGCCGTTTGCCGGCCACGACAGCTTGTTTTTAGCGGCACTGAACTTACCGGTGGCCACGGTAGCCACTTCTGCACGGGTAGGTGCGGCTGCAGGCTCACGAACCGGCGCTTCCTCCCGTTTAGGGGCGGCCTCGGTTTTCGGCGGAGGGGCCTCCTCAACCGTTTTACCCGACGATTTTGCCAGCTCGGCCTTGCGGCGCTCGGCTTCCCTGCGTTCGGCCTCCAGCCGGGCCGTTTCTTCGGCCTTCTTGCGGGCCGCCTCCCGGGCTTTCGCCTCTTCTTCGGCTTTCCGCGCGGCAATCTCACGGGCAATGGCCACCGAGATCACCGAGTTCAGGCGCCGGAGGGCGTCCTGCTGTTTCTTCAGCTCGGTTTTCAGCTGCCCTTCTTTCGAAGTGAGCTCTTTGACGATCTGATCCTGCTTCTGCTTCAGGTCATCCAGCCCCTTTTTATCTTCAGATACCTGCTGGATCACGTTGGCCTGCCTTACCTTGCCCTGGGCCAGCTCGGCCTGCCGCTTCTTCAGCGCTTCGGCCAGGTTTTTGATTTTCTCGAATTTCCCCTTCCGGTTTTCCGAATACTGCTGCAGGTATTTGTACCGCATAAACAGCTCGGTCAGGGAGGTCGATGAGAAGAGAAAGCCCAGGCGGGTGAGCTTCCTGCTGTTTTTGGCTTCGCGCACAATGATCTCCGCATATTCTTTCTGCAGCGTTCCCAGCTCCAGTCGCAGGGTATCCTGCGTAGCCAGGTTTTCGGCCATTTCCCGCTGGATAAGGTCGTAATCCTGCTGGGCCAGCGATATCTTTTTCTCCTGGTTATCAATCTGGCGCCGGAGGGCCTGGGCCTGGCTGAGCGAAGTGCGCTTTTCTTTCTGGGTCTGGCCCAGGATCTTCTTCACCTGCTCTATTCTTTCCAGGTTTTCCTTCTTTTCCGCTTCCAGCGCCGCACGGCTCTTCTGTGTCTGTCCGAAAACAGATGAAACCGCTACCAAAAGTATTATAAATGTTAATCTCATCATTTCTATAGTCCGGGAAGCGGCTCTGTTTTGTAACCCGCGGGCACGCTAAAAGAGAAGCTCAGCCCCTCGTCGGCCAGTTCAATCCGTGAATGCGTGATCTCCAGGCGGGCATCGCTCCTGCCTGTTAAAAGCATGGAAATGACCGAAGGGATCAGCTGCTCTTTCTGTTCAATAAAACGGCTGAAGCTGAGTTCCAGCTTCGAGCCGCTGTGCGGGTCTTCTCCTTTTACCGCGAAAAGCTTATTCACCGAATTATCGATCCGGCTTTCAAAGGAAACCCCGTTACGCACCTGGCGGATAAGCGATACGCTGTTGCCCGGCTCGACGACGTCTTCTGCTTCAGGAGAAAACAGCATACCCCCGGTAAGCACGGCCTGCAGGAGGTTGTAATTCAGGTCAAACCCTGAAGACCCGCTCAGCTCTTTCCAGGTGCCAATATAGGCTTTCCGGTTAAATCTGTCTAAAAAAATAAGGGAATCCTTCGTGATTTTTGCCCGGCCCAGCTCCAGTCCTACGGAAACCGACGCCCAGATGACCGAGTCTTTCCGGATATGAAACGTAACCGGGAATTTCTGGGACAATGCAGCCGAGGAGATACGGGCTTCTGACCGTAAGCCCAGCTCGGTAAACTGCGGCCCGGTAACAGACACGTCCGGGGTAAAAACCGCAGAGTCGGCCGTTGTCTTTCCCAGATCCACTCCTTTCTTTTGCAATTTTCCTGATCGGCAGGAGGCCATCAGCAGGACAAGCAGAACGGTCACTATGGGGGTTATTCGCATCAGATCTGTTTTATTTTTTCCTGAATAATTTTGTTGGTCTTGTCAAGTTGCAGGGCTTTTTTCCATTCTTCCTGTGCCTCGGCGGTTCTTCCCAGGGCCGAGAGGGCATCGCCTTTTGCATCAAAATACCCGGGGCTCAGTAAAGCCTCTCCGGCAGGAATAAACCCGAGGGTTTTCAGGGCCTCTTCAGCCTTTTTATTGGCCGTTAAAACCTGCGCAAAAAGTATTTTGCAGGCATTGTTATCCGGGTACCCGGCGCTTAGCGCAGCGGCTGCCGGCAAAGCTGCTGCCGGCTGAGATGCCAGGATATGCCGTATAAAGAAGTATTGCACATACGGGTTGTCAGCATGGCTTTTGGCCAGGGTTTGCAGGGTTTCACCTCCTTTGAGCGCAGCCATCCCGGCTTCTGCTCCTGCTTTTACAGCGGCATCTCCACCCAGGCGAAGGGCTTCTTCAAAGGCTATTTCGGCGTCATCGGGCCGGCGGTTCTGCTGCTGTGCCAGGCCCAGATATAACCAGATGGCAGGTTGATTCGGGAAGTAAACGGTAGCCTGATCCGCATCTTTTTCCAGGCGGACAAAATCAGCCAGGCGGTAGTTGATCTGGAGCAGGGCCAGCCATACTTCAAACTGGTTTTTGTCCAGCTCCACGGCTTTGCTGTAATGCGCACGGGCCTGCAGGGGTTTCCCCAACCGGAAGCTGATATCGCCGGAATAGAGATAAGCACGGGCCTGATCCGGGTAGGCCGCCGCAAGGGCCTGGGCACTTTCGAGCAACGATTCCAGGCTGGCGGCATTATTCCCGAACGCCCGCAGGTGGTTTCCCAATACATTTACTTTTAACGAATAGGGGAAGGCCGCCTGCTGCAGCACCTGACCGGTGAGCTGACGGGAGGCTTCCCGGTTTTTCTCACCGGCATACAGCTCACTGAGCAGCCCGTAGGCATCGGCAAGATCGGGGTGGCCGGCAATGGCCTCCTCCAAAAGCTTTACGGCCTCTTTCTGCTTCCCGTTACGGATCAGTATAGCGGCCTGGTTAAGTACAAACTCCGGGTTCTCCGCTGCCATTTTATCGCCTTCTTTGAGGGCGGCTCCTACTTTATTTTCCTTCAGCAGGATAAGCTGCCGGGCTTTCGTGATCTTTTCTGAAGCGCCAAATTGCTTTTCTGCCAGCTCCAGGGTTTTCAGGGCTTCTTTAGACTCTCCTGCATCGGCCTGGAGCTCAAGCAGGTGATAATAGGCATCGGCATCACCGGGCTTCAGACGGATAAGCTCACGCCAGGCGTTCCGGGCTTCTTTGCTTTTATGATTTTTCTGCAGGATATCCGCATAATTCTGAAGGTAGTAGACGCTGCTGGGGTCAAGCTCTACGGCTGAGGCCGCACTTAATTCTGCTTTTGCGTTCTGTTCGAGCGCGCTTTCGGCCCGCGACTTCATGTAAAACGCCGCCGCCGACTTCTCGTTCACTTTTACGCAGGTCTCAAACTGCTTCAATGCCCCGGCATAATCTTCCAGCACAAAAAGCTTCATGCCCTCTGTGAAGGTGCTTTCTCCTGCCGTAGCCTCTGGCCGGGTCTGCCCCAGCGCCACTGCTGAAAAGAAAAAGAGAAAAGCCAGTAATCGCATGGTGAATAATGATATGCCTTTAAAAAACGTAAATTTCACTATTTTCTTGTTAATGCGCAAATCAGGGGTTGTTTCTTTCGGGCCTGCAGTACCCTTCTGTTCGGGTGAAAAACAGTTTTGACGGTCGTAAAACCACCGGAATTCCCGAGTTTCCCTTATCTTTGGTTTCGTTTTTGTCGGATGACCCTATTTATCAATCAAAAGTGTCTGCGTGTCATGGGGCTGAATCCTTGTTTCCCGGTATTGATCTGCCCGGTCAGGCACATAAGCAAATCGTTCTCTTTTACGGGACTACTGGTGCTGTGCCTGCTTTCTTCTCTTGCTGCACCCGCCCAGTACGACTCGCTGCTGCATAAGCCATACGGCAAAAAGGTATTGGGCATTCATGCCATGTACACCGACCTCATCCATATAAGCGACTCCGTAAAACGGGCCGAGAAAGCCGAAGAAATTAAAAGCTTCGCCCGAAAGCACAAAGACCGGCCCCTGGAGCTGAATGTAGACTTTTTTCTTGTTTTCTGGAATACCTTCTACCAGCTTCAGCCCAAAGACGTATCGCTTGCACAGCTAAAGAAGCAGCTGGACCAGGCTACCAAAGAAAATACCGATTTTTTAAGGGCCCGCTCCTTACGGGCCTTAGCCGAATTTTACTGGAAGATCGAGAAAAATTACGAGCTGGCTTTTGAGCAGTACCTGCTGCTGGACAAAGAGCTGACCACCATAGATGCAGACCAATACCCCGAAATGGCCCGCGACCTGATGCAGATAGGAGAAGCGTATTTTTATTTCCAGGATTACCCGCTTGCCAAAAGCTACTTCAAAAGAGCCGTGGCATTGCCCGAGAATACGTTTAATACCATGGTCATCAATGCGGCACGGAACAACCTGGGCTTATGCTACCAGCAGGAAAGTAAGCCCGACAGCTCCGATTACTACTTTGGGCAAGTGCTGAAGACCACTTTCCCCGAAGCCCAGGTCTGGAAAAGGATAAGCACGGGTAATATGGGTGCCAACCGCTACCTGAGCGGACAATACGACCTGGCCATTCCCCTGCTGGAGACCGATTTCTCCGGTGCGGTGGCTGAGAACGACTATGGCTGTGCTGCCGGGGCTTCTATCCTGCTGGCCGACATCTACCGCGAAAAAGGGAAAATGAACCTGGCGAAAACGTTCATTGCCCACGCCCGGCACTACATTCAAAAGGCAGAACAGCCCGACCGTCTACGGCTGCTGTACCCGGTCATGAGCAAATGGTATGCCGCTGCCGGAGATATGGAACGGTCCAAGCAGTACGTAGATTCCTCCATAACCGCACTGAACCGGTACAATGAAAAATTCAGCGCATTAAAAGTATTGCGGGCCCAGCAAAAAGTAGACCGCCAGAACGAAGAGCTGCACCAGGCGGCCATTACCCTGGAACGTGAAAGGAAAGCCGCCGAAAGAAACCTGCTCCTGCTGCTGGTGCTGCTGCTGTGCATTGCTATGGCCCTCACGTATTTCGTCCAGAAGAAAAGGCAGCTGGCCAAAGACCTGAAGCTGCAGAAGGCCTCCCAGGAACTGGAAGCGGCCCGGCTTAATTTAAAACGATTTACCGAAAGCATCCTGGAGAAAAACAGGCTGATAGAAGAGCTGGAAAAACAGCTGGATAAGCACACAGACCCTGACCTCCTTCTTCAGCTCCAGCAGACTACCATTCTCACCGAAGACGACTGGCTCCAGTTCAAATCTCTTTTTGAACAGGTGCACGGAGGCTTTCTCTACCGGCTCAGGGAAAAATACCCCAACTTCTCCCCTGCTGAGATCCGGTTTATTTCCCTCACCAAACTCAACTTCTCGACCAAAGAAATGGCCACCGCCCTGGGGGTCTCGTCGCAGAGCATTCGAACCAACTGGTACCGGATCCGGAAAAAGCTGGACCTCCCGGAATCAATGACGGTTAACGAGCTGGTTAAGACGATTTAACGAATATTTCGCTTAAAGTTGTGACGTTTTTGTGACAGCCTGCAGGCTGGCCTCTGCCCTTTCGTGATCTAATTTTGATCCACTTAATTACCGATAATACGTGCATCAATGAAGCACCCCGGACTCTTTTTCACCGTTATTGTATTTCTTTTTTCGTTAAGCCCTTTTGCCGGCGCTCAGACACCTGATGCCCAGGGTATCGTATATGTTACTCCCAACGGGGGCGGAGACGGCAGCAGCTGGGGAAGCCCGACCTCCAGCCTGCACAACGCCATCAATGCCGACGGAGCGAAAAAGGTATTTGTGGCCATTGGCACCTATAAGGTAGGCAATACCAGCTTTGTGATGAAAAACGGGGTAAAAATCTACGGTGGTTTTGATCCGGCCCATAGCATTACCAGCTTATCCCACACCCGTATTCTTCCGAACAAAGATACGAATGTCGGCTCCATACTGGATGGTGAAAATGTAAGGCCTGTTATCTGGAACGATATGCCGGAACGCGGACGCGGCCCGATGGACACGTCGGCCGTATTAGACGGTTTCACCATTACAAAAGGAAGATATTCCAGCCACGGGGCCGGTATCCGGAATATCAACGCTTCGCCGGTGCTCCGGAACCTGGTCATCAGGAACAATGACTGCTACTACCCGGGCCAGGGTGCGGGAATATACAATTATAATTCCTCGCCGCACATCAGCGATGTATTCATCACCCGGAACTCTGCGTCGGGCAACGGTGGTGGTATCTACAACGACATGGGGTCAAGCCCCTTACTGACCCGGGTTGCCATAACCGCCAACGTGTCAGCCTACCAGGGAGGAGGCATATACAACGATATGAACTGTAAGCCCGTGTACATCAACGTTCTTGTGGCAGACAATACGGCAAACGGGGCCAGTAATGCTGGCGGCGGTATTTTTCATGCGTTCGGAGAATCGGTATTTACCAATGTTACTTTTGTCAACAACAGCCCTTATGATGTCAATCTCTATGACGGCACCGTTCTGTTTAACAATTCAATCGTAGCCGGCAAGCTACGGCGCGGAGTCTCGGCCACCTATACCGGAAAACACTCTTTCATCAACGGGAACACCGATCTTACCAACGGCAACTTCAATGCTGCCGGTTATTTGCTTACCGATATTTTCAATAACCCGGGCACGGGTGATTATACACTAAAAGACGGATCCCGGGCAATAGATGCCGGCGACAATACCCTGTTTGCCGGTCTTGATGCCCATACCACCGATCTTGCCGGCAATGCGAGAGTTCATAACTACGCCACCAACGGGGTGATCGATATGGGCGCTTATGAAAGTCCTTTTAAGGGCCCGCTTACCCCCGATGGCAACGGGATCATTTACGTTACCCAGGACGGTGAAGGCAACGGCTCCAGCTGGGCCAATGCCACTTCTGATCTGCACAATGCCATCCATGCCAGGGGTGTGAAAAAAGTTTTTGTAGCGACCGGCACCTATAATGTAGGGGAGAATAGCTTCACTATGAAAAACAACGTGGAGATCTTCGGAGGGTTTGATCCGGCTCATGGCATCACCGATCTTTCTTCCAACCGTATTTTGCCCAACAGAGGCATGGGTGACGGTTCCGTACTGAACGGTGAAAACACACGACCAGTAATCTGGAATGTATTTGACGCAGACAGCAAGATGAACAATACGGCCGTGTTAGACGGCTTCAGCATTATTAACGGCCGGTACGGCGGAGGGCGTGGGGGTGGCATCAACAATGTTTATGCCTCGCCCTCATTGCGCAACCTGGTGATAAGAAACAATTCGGCAGAACGTGGCGGCGGTATCTCCAATACCAACAGCAGCCCGGTGATCATTCATACCGTTATAGCTTCCAACCGGGCGGGAGAGTACGGCCAGGGTGGCGGTGTTTACAATACCGCCGGGTCTTCTCCTCAATTTATAAATTGCCTGATCAACAATAATGAAGCGTATCAGACCGGCACTTTTGACGCGTATGGCGGAGGCATGTGGACGAACGACTACTCTCATGCGCTGCTGATCAACGTCACCATTGTCCAAAACCGGATTGTGGGTAATTCCATATCGGTTGGCGGGGGTTTTGGTGTAGCCGGCGATGCCAGCGCCACTTTATACAATTGTATTATCTGGGATAATAAAAAAGCGGGAAGCACCACCGAAGAAGGAGCCGACATTGCAGACTGGGGGCCGGTTACAATGAAGAACTGCCTCACACAGGTGTATTCTACCGGCAATGCCGCCGATCAGAACCTGGTGGGGGCAGATCCTTTGTTTTCGAACCCTTCTGCCGGTGACTTCAGCTTACAGGCTGCATCGCCGGCCATCAACAAAGGGAGCAATGCCTTGTTTACCGGATTAGACGGGGACACCAAAGACCTTGCAGGAAATGCCCGGGTCTACAATTATACCACAGGAGGGGTAATTGACGCAGGAGCATACGAAAGTGCTTTCAACGGAGAAGTTACACCCGGCGCTAACGGTATCGCCTATGTACGGGAAGGTTTTTCAGGAAATGGCGAAAGCTGGGAAACTGCTACCGGCGACCTGAAGAAAGCCATTGAAGCCACAGGAACACAACAGGTTTTTGTAGCTACGGGAAACTACGACGCCCCGGCCGGAAGTAGTTTCAAAATGAAGAACCAGGTGAAGATCTATGGCGGTTTCGACCCCGATCACGGCATCCGTACGCTGGACAACACCCGTATCCTGCCTACAGAAAGCACGGGCGGCTCTGTTCTAAACGGGCAGAATCAGCGGGGAATTATCCGGAATGATTACACTTCGTCTGACCCGCTGGACAACTCTGCTGTATTAGACGGCTTTACCATCATGAACGGTGAAACGTCAGGAAATACATTCGGAGCGGGGATACTTAACGTTTTTGCCTCGCCTGTTCTCCGGAACCTGGTGATTAAAAACAATAAGCTGCCGGCAGGAGGCGGGGCAGGAATGGCCAATGTAAGCGCTTCTCCCGTGATTTCCAACGTGATCATTACCCGCAATGAGGCCTTGCGCGGTGGAGGAATGTATAATATAGACAACAGCAGTCCGGTGCTTACCGATGTAGTCATCAGTCATAATAAGGCTACCAGTGATACCCAATTCGGCGGAGGAGGAATATTTAACCAGGAAACGTCTCTAAAGCTTACCCGGGTAACCATCAGCGACAATACGGCAGCAAATGCAGGCGGCGGAATTTACAGCATCAAAAATACCCGGATTGACGCAGGCAATTCGGTTATCGAAAATAACAAGGCCCCTTACGGCGGCGGATTCTACAACAACACTTCGGAAGCACAGTTTACCAACGTGATCTTCCGGGGTAATTCAGCCACGATGGTCGAAAGCGGCAGCGGTGGCGGAGCCCTGTTCAATCAAAAATCAGACTTACAGCTGACCAATGTGCTCATAGAGAAGAACCATGCCAACTTCCGGGGAGGGGGCTTGCGCAACCTTTCCGGGAACCCCGTACTAACGAACGTTACATTTATCCATAATACGGCCGCAGATACGGCCGCTACAGCCGCAGATATTGAAGGTGGCACACCCGGTTTCAACAATACCCTGGTTTTCGGAACGGTGAAAGGCAGCTATACAGCCCGGCATTCCCTGATCCAGGGCCATACAGACTCTGCCAATGGCAACATAGATGCTTCAGGCATTGCCCCCGTAAATGTATTTACGGATCCCGAAAACGGGGATTATACGCTGCTGGCATGCTCACCGGCCGTAAACTCGGGCGACAATACCTTGTTCCCCGGCCTCGACATTTCGAAGGTGGACCTGGCAGGCAACCCCCGGGTGTATGATTTTGCAAATAGCAAGAACATCGATATGGGCGCCTACGAGTTCCAGGGTGTTCCTGCAGATTACAGTGCCATAACGTTTGAAGACAGTACCGTGGTGTACGACGGCACTCCGCATGCGATAACGGTGCAAAATATACTGCAGGGAGCATCGGTTTCCTATCAAATTACCGATCCGGGTAACCAGACCGGCCAGGGAAATTCAGCCACCGCCGCCGGAACCTACAAGATTACCGCCACCATAACCCCTCCAGGGAACTGCCTGCCCATAAAACGAACCGCTACCCTGAAAATCAACAAAGCCGCCGCGGTAATTACCGCTGCCCAAACCCAGAAGCACACGTATGACGGAACGGTCAAAAATGTAAATGCTTCGCTGAATCATACCGAAATTACCTTAACCTTTACTCCCCAACGGGGCTATACGGCTGCCGGAACGTATCCTGTGATCGTTTCCGCTTCAGAAACGGCCAACTACCTGGCCGCTTCTGATACCGTTAGCCTGGTGATTGAAAAAAATGACCTGGCGGGTATCAGCTTCCGAGACTCTTCTTTTACCTATGACGGTACCGCCAAATCACTGGCGGTTTCCGGGCTGCCCGCCGGCGCTTCCGTAGATTATGCCGGCAACGGGAAAGTCAATGCAGGCATTTACACGGTCATTGCTACCGTGTCGCACCCCAATTACCGAGATTCCGTACTTACGGCTTCCCTGACTATTCAAAAAGCCACCGCGGTGATCACCACCGCTAAAATCCAGAAACATGTGTATGACGGAACGGTCAAAAACATAACGGCCTCCCTGAATCATGCCGAAACTACGCTCAGCTACTTTCCACAGCAGAGCTATACGGCTGCAGGAACCTACCCTGTCATTATTTCTGCGACAGAAACAGCCAATTACCTTAAAGCAGCCGACACCGTCAGCCTCGTCATCGAAAAAGCCAGCCTGTCGGGTATCACTTTCCGGGATTCTACCTTTACGTACGACGGTACCGCCAAATCACTGGCGGTTTCCGGGCTTCCCGCCGGCGCTTCCGTAGATTATGCCGGTAACGGAAAAATCAATGCCGGCATTTATACGGTCAGCGCTACCGTTTCCCGTCCCAATTACCGCGATTCCGTGCTTACGGCTTCCCTGATCGTTCAAAAAGCTGCAGCACAGATTACCGCTGCCCGCACCCAGAAGCATATCTACGATGGAACGGTCAAAAACGCAACCGCTTCCCTGAACCATACCGAAGCAACGCTTACCTATTCACCCCAGCAGGGTTATACGGCTGTCGGAACCTATCCCGTGATTATTTCTGCAACGGAAACGGGCAACTACCGGGCGGTTTCCGATACCGTCAGCCTGGTGATTGAAAAAGCCAATCTCTCGGGCATCACCTTCCGGGATTCTACCTTTACATACGACGGTACCGTAAAATCGCTGGCCGTATCGGGCCTGCCCGCTGACGCTTCCGTAGTTTATGCCGGTAACGGGAAAATCAATGCGGGCATTTACAGTGTCAATGCTACCGTTTCCCGTCCCAACTACCAGGATTCCGTACTTACAGCTTCCCTGATCGTTCGCAAAGCTGCAGCACAGATTACGGCCACCAAAACCCAGCAATACGTTTACGACGGAGCCGTGAAAAACGTAGCGGCTTCGCTGAATCATACCGAGACTACGCTTACCTACTCGCCCCAGCAGGGCTATACGGCTGTGGGAGCCTATCCTGTGATCATTTCTGCGGCAGAAACGACCAATTACCTTAAAGTAGCCGACACCGTCAGCCTCGTCATCGAAAAAGCCAATCTCTCGGGCATTACCTTCCGGGATTCTACTTATACGTACGACGGAACCATCAAATCACTGGCGGTTTCCGGGCTTCCCGCCGGGGCCACGGCAAGCTATACCAATAACGACAAAACCAATGCCGGCACCTATACCGTAACCGCTACCGTATCGCGAACCAATTACCGGGATTCTGTACTTACAGCTACCCTGAAGATCAACAAAGCCACAGCGGTAATTACTGCTGTCAAAACCCAGCAATACGTTTATGACGGAGCCGTGAAAAACGTAGCGGCCTCGCTGAACCATACCGAAACTACACTTACCTATTCGCCCCAGCAGGGCTATACGGCTGTCGGAACCTATCCTGTGATCATTTCTGCGGCAGAAACAGGCAATTACCTTAAAGTAGCCGACACCGTCAGCCTCGTCATCGAAAAAGCCAATCTCTCGGGCATTACCTTCCGGGATTCTACCTTTACGTACGACGGAACCATCAAATCACTGACCGTATCAGGCCTGCCTGCCGGGGCCACGGCAAGCTATACCAATAACGACAAAACCAATGCCGGCACCTATACCGTAACCGCCACGGTGTCTCGCCCGCAGTACCTGGATTCTACCCTGACAGCCGTTCTGAAGATTAACAAGGCCGCAGCGGTAATCACTGCTGTCAAAACCCAGAAGCACACTTATGACGGAACGGTGAAAAATGTAACCGCCTCCGTGAATCATACCGAGACCCCTATAAGCTACTCCCCTCAACAGGGATATACGGCTGTCGGAACGTATCCTGTGATCGTTTCCGCTTCAGAAACGGCCAATTACCTGGCCGCTTCTGATACCGTTAACCTGGTGATCGAGAAAGCCAACCTGTCGGGTATCACCCTTCGCGACTCTGTCTTTACCTATGATGGCACCGTAAAAGCACTGGCCGTGTCAGGCCTGCCGGCCGGGGCCACGGTAAGCTATACCAATAACAACAAAACTGAGGTCGGCACCTATACCGTAACCGCCACGGTGTCTCGCCCGCAGTACCTGGATTCCACCCTGACAGCCACCCTGACCATCAGCAAGGCCTCCTTCCAGGGTGTAGGACTTTCTAACGGTGAATTCACTTACGACGGCTCTGCCCATTTCATTTATGCCTGGGGAGCACCGGAAGGGTCCAGTATAACATATTATGGAAACGGGCAAACCAATGCAGGAACTTATTCAGTAAAAGTGCTTATACAAAAAGAAAACTACCAGGACATGGAGCTGTATACCAACCTGGTTATTCACAAAGCACAAGCGGCTATCTGGGCAGAACCTTTCCAGTCGCACGTATACGACGGCTCCGTAAAAACGGTACAAGCCTGGCTTAACCATTCGGAAACCTACCTGGCATATACTCCGCAACAGGGATATGCCGATGCGGGATCGTATACCATAACCGTTTCGGCCAACGAAACCCAAAACTACTTTTCAACGTCTGCTACGGTCACGCTGTTTATTGATAAGGCCAGATTCCAGGGCGTTTCTTTTCCAGGCGCTGAATACACCTACAACGGCTCTCCGTACGCCTTATCGGTGAACGGCGCGCCGGAAGGAGCCCGGGTTACCTATACGGGCAACAACCGGACCAATGCGGGCACATACAAGGTTACCGCCCTGGTGCAGATGAAGAACTACTATGACCTGGAGCTGGAAGCCGAATTAATCATTCATAAAGCTCCCCAGCAGATCCTTTTTGAAGAAATTGTCTTAAAGCACCTTGAAGATGACCCCGATTTCCAGCTGGAGGCCACCAGTACCTCCGGCCTGCCGGTCTCTTACAGCTATGCTTACGAAGCAGAGCTTCCGCCGGCTACCGTAACGCCGGAAGGCTGGGTGGAGCTCCGTACGTCGGGGTATGTAACGATAACGGCTCACCAGCCGGGCAATGAAAATTACCTTCCGGCTGAACCGGTCACCCGGCAAATGAAAATCAACAGCTCAGATGCCACGCTGCATACTGTTATCCTTGACGGGCAGGTTTTTGAAACCCCGGATGCCGAAATCTATTACCTGATCGATTGTGCCGACGAAACCGACCGGGTACAGACGCTGCTTAAAACAGAGGTAGGCGCTTCTGTGGTGCCCGGCCGCTCATTAACCATTGAGGTGCCGAAACCCGGGATTTACAGGCAAACCGTGGTAATCACCTCGCAGGACAGTACCAATACCCTGACCTATACCATCATCGTAGAGAAACGGTTTAACTTTGAAGACATCGGGGTTCAGAAGTTTAATAACCTGTTCCTGGTCAATAATAACCCGCAAACCAACGGCGGATATACGTTCATGGAATACGAATGGTACAAAAACGGGGAGAAGGCAGGTTCAGGGCAGTACTATTCTGCCGGCAACCAGGCCAGCGATATCTTAGACAAAGATGCGGTATATACGGTACGAATGAAAACAGCTGCGGGCGACTGGCTCTCCAGCTGCAGCTTCCGGTTCCGGTCAGATGCCTCATTTTCCCTGGGTATTTTTCCTAACCCCGTTCAGGCAGGCGGTCAGCTTAATCTCAAAGTAAATGAGCCGGGAGAAGCCCGGGTGCGGATCCTGACATCAACGGGTGTGCAGGTTATGGAGTCAGTGGTGAAAGGAAGCCCGGCTGAAATTAAGCTGCCCGCAGAGATTCCTGCAGGCACTTATATTCTTCAATATGACAATGGAAAATCCCGTAAAAGCATACCGTTTGTTCTTGAAAAGTAAATGTCAGACATGAAAAAATACCTGTCCGTTCTGTTCTTTTGGATAATCAGTCCTGTTTTCGGGCAACAGGCCGCCCACGAATTCTCCTTTTATGCCGGCGGCGGGCCCTCTCTCCTGCAGTACAATGCCGGATCTTCTTTTAACGCGGGCGGCTTGGCCGGATTAGGATACCGGTACTATTTTTCACAACGCTGGTCGGTGGGTAGCGGAGCTGAGCTCGAGGTCTACCATTCCCGGGTAAGCCTTGACCGGCTTAGCGGCAGCTCAGACGCCCGTGATGCGGAAGGAAGCTCCTTTGAATTCCGGTATGAAGCACAAAACTACCGGGAAAGCCAGCGTGCTTTTTATCTTGCCGTACCGCTGAATATTCAGTTTGAAACGGGTCATTCGAATACTTCCTGGTACATGAACATGGGAGGCAAGGTAGCCTATAATATCCAGGCCAGCTACCAGGCAGAAATACCTTCCCTGGTCACCACGGGGTATTATCCCGAATGGAACGTTGAGCTGGCTGACCCCGCCTTTATGGGTTTCGGCCAGTGGACCGACCGCCGCTCCGGTAAAAATGATTTCACGACAAAAACGGCCTTTCTGCTGTCGGGAGAAACCGGCATCAAGCGGCATAACGGCTTCCTGGCCTATATAGGCGCCTATGCCGATTACGGGCTGAACAATATCCTGAAAGCAGGTGAGCGGTCGGCGGTTATCCGGTACATGACCGATACACCCACCCGGTTCTCCTACCAGCCGGTGGCCAACTCCCTGAACGGAGACGGCAGCCCCTGGGCCCGGAAGCTGAACCTGGTTTCTTTCGGAATAAAGCTAAGATTCGTCCTGAATTAAATCCTTATCTTTCCCGTTCAGCCCGGCGATCCCGGGCCGACTGATCTTCGGCCACGCCGGCTTTCCAGTAAGAAAAGGCATAAAACTCTTCTTTGGTCCAGCGGTGCTCCCTCAGGTGCTCCCGCAGCTCTTTGACCGTACGGTACTCGGCTGCTATATAGGCAAAGCGATTCTCCACCGGCAATTCCAGCTCCCTGACCGTAGCTGCCAGCCGGCTGCCTTCTTCCGGGTGCGGGTTATGCAGCCAGATGAAGCGGATGTCTGCCCGGGTATGTACCGGTAGCTCATCTTCGGGGCCATGCACTTCCAGCACACATACACCGGAGACCCGAGCCGGCAGGGATTCCAGGATGCAGCTCAGCACCGGTAGTGCCGTAGCATCGCCCGCCAGCAGGTAATGGTCTGTACGCGGGAACAGTTCTTTCTCCACCGCTTTCATGGCCACGCCCAGCTCGTCGCCGGGCTGCGCATGAATGGCCCAGCGCGAGGCCGGGCCGTTTTCGCCATGATGTACAAAATCAATGACCATTTCCTTTTTCACCAGGTCAATGGCCCGGTGGGTATACGTTCTTACCGCGGGCACCAGGTGCGGTTCCGGGTGAAGCCAGATCTCCAGCTCTTCGTTGTACTCCGGGAAATGCACCTCTTTCACCCCGGCAGGGGGAATAAAGATCTTGTTGTTGTTTCCTAACGTACAGTCTTTGTATTCCGTTACAGCATCGCCTTCAAGGGTTACCCGTATCAGGTGCGGAGTGATATACGCTTTCCGTTTCAGCCGTAAAACATGTTTAATGATCCTGGGTTTCATCGTATTCCTGTTTTGAGTGATGGGATTCCGGCCGGCTATTAAAATGCCGCAACTACCTCGTCAATCATAGCGTTGACAGAGGTTATTCCGCCGCCGGCCAGGTACCAGATCTCGGGGTTAAGGTAAACGATCTTCCCGTTTTTATAGGCATTGGTTTTCTGTACCAGCACATTCTCGATCTCCGACTTCTCAGCCGCTTTTTTGTTGACCACAGCACCCCGGTCTATTACAAAGAGATAATCGGGGTTGGTCTGCTGGATAAACTCGCTTGAAACGGGCTGTCCGTGTCTTGATACTTCTATGTTTTCCACGGCTTCCTTCACGCCCAGCGCTTCGTGGATAAAACCGAAACGGGAATGCCGGCCGTAGGCACTGAATTTACCACCGTTGTACAGGGTAACCAGTCCTTTTCCTGGAGCAACTTCAATTTTCTCCCGTGCGGCCTTAATTTTATCGTCGATCCGGCTGAGCTCCGCATCCACTTCTTTTTCCTTTCCGAAGATCGTGCCGAAATACCGGGTCTTGTCCCTGAACGAATCCAGGAAATTCTCCTGGTCAATCCGGATATACACCACCGGTGCAATTTTTTTCAGTTCGGGATAGGAGCTTTCCAGCCTTTCCGACATGAAAATCACTTCCGGGTTCAGGGCGGCCAGCTTTTCGAAATTCACCTCTTTTACCGACCCCAGGTCAACCACTTCCGGGTCATCCCCGTATCGGGCAAGGTGGTGTGGTAAATGCTCTTTCGGAACTCCCAGCACTTTTATCCCCAGCACATCCAGGTTTTCCAGGCTCACGTAATCCAGGGCCACTACCCGTGTGGGGTTATGCTTCACTTGTACGGTATCCAGCTCATGAATCAGGGTAATTGTATCTCCGCCGGTGGTTCCGTCAGAGGTTCCTTTATTACAGGCCGTTAAAGCAATGGCTAAAGCCAGCATCGAAATTTTTACGATATTTTTCATCTTTACAACAGTTTTCAGCCCTCTGCGGTCAGCCATCCGTTCTGTTCATTAACGATGAGATCCGTTTCTGAAAGCGGTCAGCTGACAGCTTATGGCTATGATCAATAATAATTACAAATTCTTTTCCCGTCTGTTTCCACAATTCTAAAATCCATATCAAACACGCTCTGCAGCACTTCGGGCACGATTACCTTATCTACCTCATCAAAAAAGGCAACCCGGCTGTCTTTCAGCGCTACGATAAAATCAGAATACTGCGAGGCAAAATTGATGTCGTGGATCACCATCACGATGGTCTTCCCTTTTTCATCGCAGAGCCTCCGCAGGGTTTTCATGATCTGTACGGCATGCTTCATATCCAGGTTATTCAGGGGCTCATCCAGCAGGATATAGTCGGTGTCCTGGGCCACCACCATGGCCAGGAAAGCCCGTTGCTTCTGTCCGCCGCTGAGCTCATCCATATACTGCCCGGCAATGTCTTGCAGGTTCAGGTAACCGATCGCCTCGTCTATTTTTTCCTCGTCGGCAGCCGTCAGGCGGCCCTGTGAATACGGGAAACGCCCGAAGCTCACCAGCTCTCTTACCGTTAGCCGGAGGTCTATAAAATTGGCCTGCTTCAGGATAGACAAATGCTGGGCTAGGATACGGGTCTTATACGCTTCGATATCGCGCGAATCCAGCAGCACCGTACCCCCGTTTTGCTTCAGCAACCGGCTGATAATGGATAACAGCGTGCTTTTGCCCGCCCCGTTACTGCCAATCAACGAAGTGACCTTTCCCCGGGGTATACGCAACGATATTCCATCGAGAATGACATTCTCCCCGTAAGACCGCGATATGTCTTTTACTTCTATCATAGCTTCTTCGCCGTTAAAAGGATGTACAGAAAGTACGCTCCACCGATAAAATTGATCAGTATGCTGATGGTGGTGCTCATGTTAAACACACGCTCCACCATCAGCTGTCCCGCCACCAGCGTAATGCAGGATATAAGCCCGCAGGCCGGCAACAGCACCGAGTGCCGGTGGGTTTTGAACAGCTCATAGGTCAGGTTGGTTACCAGGATTCCGAAAAACGTGATCGGGCCCACCAGCGCCGTAGACACCGAAACCAGCACCGAAATAATGAATAAAAAGACCGCTACCACCCGGTTGTAATTGACGCCCAGGTTAATAGCCTGCTCCCTGCCCAATGCCAGCACATCGAGGTATTTATGGTACCTGACCGCCAGTACCAGCATCAGCCCCCCTGCCCCGGCCGCATAGCTAATCAGAGAAGTATTCATCTTATTGAAAGAGGCAAAAATGCGGGCCTCCACCAGTGAAAACTCGTTCGGATCAAGCAGCATCTGGACAAACGAGCTCAGCGTGGAAAAAAGCGTACCCAGGATCAGTCCCGTGAGCAGCAGGAAGTACATGTTGTTCTTCTCCCGCCGGAACACGAAAAGATAGATCAGCACCGCAAATCCCAGCATCATCAGCACCGACCACCCGAAATTCCGTGATTCGGTCAGCACCCGGAAGGTCTTATCGCCGTACAGGAATACAATAATGCTTTGGAACAGAAGGTATACCGCCTCAAAACCCATGATGGAGGGTGTAAGTATCCGGTTCCCGGTGAGGGTCTGAAACACCACCGATGAATAGCCGATGCTCCAGGCCACCAGCAGCAGGGCGGCCACCTTCCAGGCCCGTCTTTCCAGCACGTAATCCCGGTTCCCGGTCAGGTCATGAAAAAGAAATAAGCCGACCAGCAACAGGGTAAATATCGCCAGGAGAACGAGGGAGATGCCGTGCTTTTTCATCGCTTTCTGAAAAGTAAAATGAGAAACAGCACTCCGCCTGCAATACCTACCACTACCCCGATGGGCACCTCAAAGGGAAACATCACCAGCCGGCCGGCAATATCGCAGACCAGTAAAAAAAGAGCACCGAAAAGCGCCGTATAGGGCAGTGTTTTGCGCAGGTTGTCACCGTACACCAGGCTTATGATATTGGGTACCACCAGGCCCAGAAAAGGGATAACCCCTACGGTGATGACTACCACGCTAACGGTAAGCGACACACAAAATAAGCCGGTATTTACCACCTGCCGGTAATTCAGGCCCAGGTTCTTCGAAAAAGCCTCTCCCATGCCCGCCACTGTAAACCGGTTGGCGTACAGGTAGGTGACCAGGATAGCCGGTACCGAAAAAAACAGCACTTCGTAATTGCCTTTCAGCACCGACGAGAAATCACCCACCAGCCAGGCATTGACATTTTGTACGATATTGTAACGGTAGGCAAAGAACGAAGTGACCGAGCTGAGAATGTTACCGAATATGATCCCCACCAACGGGACAAATATGATGTTCCGGTACCGGATACGGTCAGTTATGTTCAGAAACACCAGGCTGGCGGCAAAAGTAAAAACGAAAGCCATGAGGGCCCGGTTAAGCAGACCGCTCTGCGGCATCCAGAGAAAAGCGATCAGCAGGCCCAGCTTGGCGGCATCCAGTGTACCGGCTGTGGTGGGGGATACAAACTTGTTCTGCGTAATCTGCTGAAGAATCAGGCCCGATATGCTTAAACCTATCCCTGCCAGGATGAGCGAGAGGGTCCGCGGTATACGACTGACCGTCAGGATCAGCATCTCCTCGTCGTCAGGGTGAAAAATATCAGTTATGGAAATATCTTTTACCCCGATGAATACGGAAACGCATGCAACCAGAATAAGCACTATAAGATACCCCGCAATCTTCAATTTATACTAAATCTAAATAACAGGCAAAAATAAGGGATAATTACGAAAACAAAAAATGCAGCCGCTTATTGATTTAAGCGGCTGCATTTCCTGTAGACGTATTATTTATTTTGCTGTTACACGCACTGCGATCCTGCGGTTCTGGTTCCGGCCTTCTTCGGTAGCGTTATCGGCTACCGGGTGCAGCGGTCCGTACCCTTCTGATTCCAGCCGGTCAGATGAAATGCCTCTTTGGATCAGCTCGGCCACCACGTTAGCGGCACGTTCTGCTGACAGGCGGGTATTTACTTCGTTTGAACCGGTGTTATCGGTATAGCCGCCCACTTTGATGCTTACCTGGGGATATGCCTTCAGAATCTCGGCAATATTATCCACTTCTTTTTCCGAGGAAGAATCAATTACGGCGCTTCCTGACTCAAATGTTAGCTTACGGAAGTTGAACCAGGTTTCTTTATCTACCGGCTTCTCTTTATTTTCTATAAAGCTGATAAGCTCATTTTCAATAGACTGCTCGGGAAAGCTCAGGTGCACGCCCGTTGAAAGCGTTTTCAGGATCATGGCTTCCGCGCTGTCGCTTAGGGTCTCTGTTGAATCTTCGGCTACCGTAGCTACTTCCGAAGCTTTGTTCTGGCAGCTTTTCCAGAAATACAATCCGCCGAGAATAAGCAGTGCCAGGAGCAGCCAGGGCAGCAATCCGCCCGGTATACCTTTTCCTTCTCCTTTTCCGGGAACATATTTCGCATTCATGTCTCCTGCAAAGTTCCCCAGCGAATCTACACTTAAAATACTGCCTATACCGGCCGGGAGCACTTCTTTTACCGCTTCTTTCTGCTTCATCAGCAGCGAGGCAAAACCCGAAACCCCCAATCCTTCTTCCTTCACTTTTTTACCCAGCACTCCCGTTAGCAGGGACGTTGCCAGGCCCAAAAGGGCGGAAGAGTTGGCTTTAATACCGGAAATATTCCCTATCAGGTCTTCCAGCATACCTAACTTATCTCCGAATACGGACCGGAGTATTTTACCGCCCGAAGAAATCATTCCTGCCGCCTGCCCGTTTCTGAACGATTCTGCAAGATCACCGCCGAATTCTTTACTGTGAGTGTCATTGTTAATCAGGGTCAGCAGATCACCTGCCCCCTGAATAGTAGAAGCTTTTCTCATAAATCCAGCCAATATAGCTGGCAAACCGGCAGACAGGCCTGAGATAATATCCGCCGTATCCTCTTCGAGGAAATCACTGATTCGCGAAATAGCGGCTGTTGTCAGCTGCCCCTTTACAAGTTGCAGTATGTCCATTAACTTAAAGTATGTTTAACGAATTGTAAGGTATGTTTAACCAACGCTCTATTATTCTGACGTGCGAATTAAAGAAAAGTAACGCTCAAAATAAACAATTATATTATAATGATTATGCAACAGCGGCTTTATTTATTTTTAGGTAGGTCTCAGGGCGTAGTTTTTCGGGCACCTTCTTTTCGTTAATGCTCACTTTTCAGGTTGTGCTCTTCATCGTACATACCGTCCAGCTCATCCAGCTCGGTACCTTTCCACAGGGCAATTCCCGACAAATAAGACACTCTGCCGATCATGTGGGCAGCCACCGGGGTGGTCAGCAGCAGGAAAAATCCGATGGCAATGGCTTTGGTGGTCACAAATACTTCGGGAAATACCATAGCCGCAGCGGTAAGCAGAAATCCTACCCCCAGTGTAGAGGCTTTTACCGTTACCGAAAGCCGCAGGAAAAAGTCAGGCATCCGCAGTATACCGATAGAGGCAAACAGAATGGCCAGCGTTCCTATGGTACAAAACAATATCAGGATAATCTCTTTCATAAGGATAAAATTAGTTCCGGGTGGTTACTTCTGTTTTCATGTTTTCTTTTCGAGGTAATAGGAAAATGCCACAGTACCCAAAAAAGCAATCAGCGCCAGGATCATGGCTACATCCAGAAACAGCTCCTTACCGGAGCGGATACTGAATACGGTAATAAAAGCAATACCGATGGTGATGATCAGGTCAAGGGCAATCACCCGGTCAACCACCCGCGGCCCCCTGACAAAACGGATAAACGTTAGCATCATGGACACCGACAAGAGCGGTAAAATCACGTAGTCCAGGTAGTTATTTAAATTCATCTTAATATTTCAAGTAACCGGCGTTCAATGCCGTTTTTGGTTTGCTTTATAAAAGAACGCTTATCTTTCAGGTACATAACATGAATATAGAGCGTTTTTTTGTCTTCACTGATATCCAGGATCAGCGTACCGGGGGTCAGGGAGATAGCCGTGGAAAGCAGGTTGATCTCCAGGTCGGTACGGGCGCTCATGGGATATTTCACAATGCCCGGCTTAAAAAAGTATTTGGGAGTGATTACATCGTATGCTACCTGTATATTGGCCTTGATCATCTCATAAAGAAAATAAAAGATGAGGTAGATGGTCTTGGGTACCCGTGTAAAGTAGCGCTGGTCTTCTTCCGCCCTGTTCATCACCCAAAGAATAGCAAACCCGATCAGGAAACCAAACAGGAAATTGGAGTAATATAAAGCCCCTGTCAATGCCACCCAGATAAAGGCCAGCAGCAGGTTCATTAAAAATTGTTTGATCATAGCTGTACGTGTTTATTATCCCAGCACCGCCTTAATATACGGCGCCGTATTGATCATCTCATCGGTTATCCGGTCTACCACCTCTATGAAAAACTGGGCATCAAAGCCTATGACCAGGCTGCAGCAACAGAGTAGCACCACCGGAAGCACCAGGAAAGCTTTCTTATGCCGGGGCAATGAGGCAAAGGTATCCTGAATACGCTCGTCGCCCGAAGGGTTCTTCCAGAATGCCTCCGACCACATCCGGGCAATCACAAACAAAGTTACAAAGCTGCCAATAATAAGGGCGGTCACCAGCAGGAAATTCCGGCTGTCTACCCCCGCTTCAATCAGGTACAGCTTCGGCCAGAAGCCCGATAACGGGGGTATCCCCACCAATGAAAACAACACCAGGGCTATAACCAGCGATATGCCCGGGTATTGGGCGTAAATGCCCCCCAGCAGCTTGATATTCATCGACCCCCGGAGCTGGCGGATCAGCCCCGCAATGAGAAACATGTTGGTCTTCACGAGGATATCATGAAAAAGATACAAAACCGCCCCCATCATGGCCACTTTTGAATACAGGCCCAGACCGCCCACCATAAAACCGATATGGCAGACAATCAGGGAAGAGAACAGCCGCCGGATATTGTCTTTGATCAGCGCACTGAACATGCCCGTAACAATGGTGAAGACTGCCAGGATAACCAGCAGGTTTTTCAGGTTATCGTCTGGCGTAAAAAGCAGGGTAAATACCCGGAACAGCGCATAGATCCCCACCTTGGTCAGCAAGCCGCCGAAGGTAGCCGCCACGGCCGACGGCGGGGTATGGTATGACGACGGCAACCAGAAATAAAGCGGGAATACGGCCGATTTGATCCCGAAACCCAGCAGGAAGAACACCGAGGCCAGGTTGGTCAGCGACTGGTTCTGTACCTTCGGGATCCGCAGCGCCAGGTCAGCCATGTTCAGTGAGCCGGTGATGCCGTAAAGCACCCCGATCCCCGTTAAAAAAAACATGGAGGCCAGGATATTCAGCGCCATGTATTTCACGGCTCCTTCCAGCTGGGCCTTCCGCCCGCCGAGGGTCATCAGCACAAAAGAAGAAATGATAATGACCTCAAACCATACGTACAGGTTAAAAATATCACCGGTAAGAAACGCTCCGTTCAGTCCCATCACCAGGAAATGAAAAATAGGGAAATACCCGTACAGCATACGCGCCCGGTTAATTCCTGCTGCCGAAAAAACAGATACGGCCAGCGAGGCAATGGCCGTGATCAGCACCAGCGAGCTGCTGAACAGGTCAGCCACAAACACAATGCCGAAAGGAGCCCGCCAGTTCGCTGCATTCATGATCAGGATCCCTCCCGAATATACCTTATAAAACAAAGCCGCCGCCGAAATCAGCCCCAGGAAAGCCGCCACCACACTGATGTACCGCTGTGTAACCGTTTTCCGCCAGAAAGCCAGCTGCAGCAGGGCGGCCAGCAGGTGAATGATCACGGTTGCTATTATACTGTTATCTGTCATATATCTTCTTCTTCCGGGGTATTCAGGTCATCCAGGTCATCCGAGTCTACCAGCACATAAACGCGCTTCAGCAGCACAATGGCAAAAGCCGTTAAGCCGAAGCTGATCACAATGGCCGTCAGGATCAGTGCCTGGGGAATAGGGTCGGCATAGATATCGTTGAAAACCTTCAGGCCCGGCGGAATCACCGGAGGCTTGCCTGCCGTAAGGTTTCCCAGTAAAAAGATCAGGATATTGGTGCCGTTACCCAGCAGCAAAATACCCAGCAGGAGCTTGACCATACTCCGCCGGAGTATCATATACATGCCGCTGGCATACAAAATCCCGATAAGACATACCAATATCAGCTCCATACGCTTATTCCGAAAACAACGATATCGTAAAAAGGATGGTCAGCACCACGCCCACCACCAGTAAATACACACCTATATCAAAAAACAGGGTGGTGCCCACATTTCCAAATACCGGGATCTGGTCAGGCACCCACAAAGAGGTCATTACCGGTTTCCTGAAAAATACCGGCACCAGCATGCTTGCAGTAGATATGCCCAGCCCGATCGGGATCAGCGATAACGGCTTGTACCGGATGATCCGCATGGTATTTTCCACCCCGTTGGCAAAGCTGTGCAGCACAAAGGCAATAGAAGCCACCAGGCCGCCCACAAACCCGCCTCCCGGCGAGTAATGCCCCCGGATCAGCAGGAAAAACGAGAACAGCAGCAGGATAGGTAGCAGGTACTGCGATGCCGTTTGTAAAATAGTGCTTCTCATATCTGTTATTCTTTTTCAGATGCTTTTAACCGTAACTTCAGCAGGCTGTACACCCCTATGGCAGCCACACTCAGCACCACGATCTCAAACATGGTGTCAAATCCCCTGAAATCCACGAGGATCACATTCACTACATTCCGCCCCTTGCCCAGCGTATAGGCGTACTTGGCATAAAAGTCTGAAATGTTGTACCGGGCAGGCTCCATCAGCACCCGCAGGCAGATAATGGCCAGCAGAACGCCAAAAAGAATGGAGATGGCGGCATCACGCACCATCACCTTCAGCGCCTTTACTTTCAGGAAAGGCGGAAGGCGGTACAGCACCAGCACAAAAAGCACCACGGTAAGGGTATCAATCGTAAACTGGGTCATGGCCAGGTCAGGCGCGCTGTAGATAACAAAAAGCAGACAGATGGCATAGCCCACAATACTCATACACACCACAGCCGTAAGCCGCGACGAGGTTTTCAGCGTTTTATAGAGCGCCCCAACCAGGATAAATACAATAGCGATATCATAGAAGCGCACCGGCGACAGCTTGCTGAAATCAATGCGGAAAGGCCCGCCCCGGTAAACCTCATAAATCAACAGGGCCTCGGCAAACAGGATGATCTTGATAATGTACGACCGGAGGTAACCGTCATGAAAGAAGTTGGTATAGGCCGCGGCCACCTGTTTGGTACGGATATACATTCTTCCGAACACCACACCGGGCCTGATCCGTTCCAATACCGAAATGAATTCCCATCTGCGGAAACCCGGCGTATTGATAAAATACACCACCAGGCCGGTTGCCAGCGTGCCCAGGCTCAGGATAAATACGAGGTTAAAGCCGTGCCATACCTTTAGCTGCACCGGGATATACTGCTGGAAAATGCTTTTCACCGCCGGCTCGGCCAGGTGGGCGCCTGTCCATCCCGGAAACACCCCGGACACCAGCCCCAGCACAGCCAGCAGCAGGGGCGGTACCCAGAAACCCGCTCCGGGTAAATGAACCTGCCGGTACTCTTCCCGCTCCCTGCCCGTAAAGGGCCTTACCCCGGCAAGAAAAGCGGCCGCCACCAGGCCCACATTGGTCACGATAGCCACCCCGGTAAAGTACCAGGCCCACAGGGGCTTATAATGCAGCGTAGATTCATATATGAGGTCTTTCCCGATAAAGCCCAGGGTAAAAGGCAACCCGGCACCCGAGAGTGCAGCCAGACCGCCGGCCAGTGCTACCGGCCAGAGTACCCTGCCCAGGCCCGACAGCCGTGTCAGGTCTCTTGTACCCGTTTCATGGTCAATGATACCCGTAACCAGGAACAAAGGAGCCTTATACAACGCATGCGCCAGTAAAAAAATACATGCGGCAATTACGGCGTAATCGGTACCCATACCCAGCAAAAAGGTCAGTACGCCCAGGGCCGAAATGGTAGAATAGGCCAGCAGGCTTTTCAGGTCACGCTTTGATAAAGAAAGCAGGGAAGCATACAGCATGGTAAAGCCGCCCACTCCCATGAGGGTCCACTGCCAGAGCATAGTACCGCCCAGCACCGGCGTAAACCGGGCCAGGAGAAAAATACCGGCTTTCACCATAGTGGCCGAATGCAGGTAAGCAGACACCGGTGTAGGTGCCTTCATGGCTGCCGGAAGCCAGAAATGAAAAGGAAACTGGGCCGATTTGGTAAATGCCCCGGCCAGGAAGAGCAGCAGGATAACCGGGTAATACACGCTCCCCCGGATAGTATCGGCGTGGTTCAGGATATCGCCCAGGCTGTAAGAATCCGCCAGGCTTCCGGCCCATACCAGGCCGGCCAGCAAAAATAACCCTCCCAGACCGGTCACCGACAGGGCCGTCAGGGCGCTCCTGCGCGACTCATCATCGGTATTGTTAAACCCGATCAGGAAAAACGAGCTGATACTGGTCAGCTCCCAGAAAATAAATAAAAGAATGATGTTATTTGACAGCACCAGGCCCAGCATAGACGACATGAAGAGCAGCAGGTAACCGAAAAAACGGTCGAGATACGCATGCCCTTTTAAATAGGCAGATGCGTAAATAAATATCAATGTACCTACGCCGGTGATCAGCAAAGCAAACAGGAGCGAGAGCCCGTCAAGCCTGAAGCCCAGGTTTACCCCTAAGGCCGGCACCCATGACGTACTTTCAAACAGCACCCGCCCTGAACTGATCTCGGGAATCTTTTGAAGAAAATAACAAAAGAGCATGAACGGCACCAACGCCAGTACGATACTTTTATTATTTCTGAAAAATTTTCCAAAGGGAACAAGAAGGCACGCAATAACTAAACCTATGGTAACAGTAAACAGCATTCCGTATGGTCTTGTGAAACCACTAAAATACGAAATCTTTACTTTTTATACAATAATAGGAAGGCCCACCGCCCAAAATTCTTTGAAAAATACAAAAAAAGAAAGGGTGGATCAGCCCTGCTTTATTCATTCTTCCATCCGGGTTCCCGCTTTTCAAAAAGTGCAGTGATCCCTTCACGGGCGTCGTGCGAGTCCCGCAAGCGCTCTAATGCACGCTTCAGGTAATGAAAACGGTCGGCTGCGGGTACCTCGTCCAGCGCTTTCAGCGCTTCAAATCCCCGTGTAACAGCCAGCGGGGCATTCTCTGCCAGCTGGCTAATCAGGCGCTCTGCAGCACCTTCTTCCAGCAGGCCGTCCACGATCCCGTACTCCATGGCCCGGATCGCTGAAAAAGGCTCGCCCGAAATACAGAGCTGCATGGCTTTCTTTTGCGGCATCACCCTCAGGAGCGAGGCCAGCACCTGGAAAGGGAAAATACCGATCTTTACCTCCGGCAATGAGAACTCCGCCTTCGGCAGAGCCAGCACGTAAGTGCACTCAGCCACCAGCAGGAAGCCCCCGGCTATCACATTGCCTTCTACCAGGGCTACGGAGGGCTTGTTCAGCTGCCCCATCACTTCTCCCAAAGAAAGATCCCGGTTTTGAATGGCCGGGTTAAGGCGGTCAGCAGAAGGGTCAGTAAAGGCTTTCAGGTCCATTCCCGCACAAAAAACCGGTCCTTCGGCATCTACCACCACCACACGCACTTCCTTATCGGTATTCGCAGCCTTCAGGGCATGATCTATCTCATTCACCATGGTGGGTGTAAACGCATTCCGCTTTTCGGGGCGGGCCAGGGTGAGGGTGAAAACGTAGCCCTCTTTTCGGATTCGGATAAAATTATAGGTCATCTTCACAAAACTACTTTTCAAAGCTATTCATTAATAGTTCATAAATCAAATGCAAGGGGCGGTTTCTCTTCTTGCCGTTTATTTTGAACGAACCGCAGAACTTATTGCCCGTTTCAAAAAACTGAAAGGTGCTAAATGGAGTAACACTCTTAAAACATGGCACCTGCCAGATTCAGCTGAATATCGTAAACGATTGGGCATTCAACCGGAAAGTGTGTCCATAGAAGTGCTACAGAAAACGGCACAGTTTTGCAACCCACTTACCCGAAGCGGGAACTGACATCAGTTACATCCAAAAACTATTGGGGCATAACGACATAAAAACCACACTAATTTACACAGAGGTAGGCAAAAAGAATTTGAAGAAAGTAAAAAGTCCTTTAGACCGTCTTTAAGTACTTGCGCATTAGGGATATTTTTTCTCAATTTCCTTAGTATTAAGTTTTTGAAATAATGAAACTTTCATATATTTCGGAGTTAGCAGCAAACAAAAACCGACAACCCCAATGAACGAATTTAAGGACAACTTTTCAAAACAAGCAGACGTTTATGTAAAATTCAGACCGACATATCCAAAAGAATTATTTGAGTTTTTGAGCGGTTTGACCTTGGAGCATAAATTCGCTTGGGACTGTGGAACAGGAAACGGACAATCGGCTTTAAAATTAGCCGATTACTATGAAAAAGTTTATGCAACCGACCCAAGTAAAGAACAAATAAAAAACGCTACTTTTCACGACAGAATAGTTTATAAAGTTGAAAATGCTGAAAACCCAAGCTCAATAGAAGACAATTCAATTGATTTAATCACGGTTGCACAAGCAGTTCATTGGTTTGACTTTGACAAATTTTACACGCAAGTAAAGAGAGTTCTAAAAACGAATGGAATAATTGCAGTTTGGGCATACGGTATTCCGACAATTGAGAAAAAATTGGACAACATCATCAAAGACTTTCACGACAATATCGTTGGCGAATTTTGGCTTCCCGAAAACAAACTGATAGAAAAAGAATATGCGACAATACCGTTTCCATTTGACGAAATTAAAACATCAGATTTTTTTATCAGAAAGCAAGTAACCCTTTCGGAAACATTAGGACATTTGAGAAGTTGGTCGGCAACTCAAAAATATATTGACAAGTATAACGAAAACCCAATGGACAACTTATCGAAAAAATTGCAAGAACATTGGGGAAACACAGACACAGAAAAAGAAATGACTTGGAAATTAATCTTGAAAGTCGGAAAAATTGTCAGCTGCTAACAAGGGTTTTGCGTCAGGCGGGTCGAACGTTCCCGTTCGACACTTTTTCGTAAATTTGAACTTTGTCGCTCGCTCGGAATTTTCTGCTGAAAATCCCGCCCGAACGCAAAGCCCCAAAACGTTACCAGCCATTTTAGGGTGTCAGTACAAAAACAAAACTTATCGGTATGAACAAAGAATTTTACTACTTAGACGAAAAGAAACAAAAAGGATTTTTCAGCATTGACCAACTTAAAACCTTACTCATTGGTGTGGACAGACGGATTTGAAAATTGGAAACTGTAAGAAAAACTTATTACAATGAAAAATTTAAAATCGGAGACTAAATGATAACTATATGCGAAGATGATTTATCTAATCAACAAACTCAAGAACTTATTGCCCTGCATTTAGCAGGGATGGAAACTGATGTTCCCGAAGGAGCAATCTTCCTTGGTTTATCAGACCTTCAACAGCCAGGAGTAACTGTATGGAGTGCTTGGGAAGATTTAAAAATAGCTGGTGTAGGTGCGTTGAAATTACTTCCTGACGGTCGAGGTGAGATTAAATCTATGCGAACCCATCCTGATTTCATAGGTCGTAAAGTAGGAGCTCTAATCCTTACGACTATAATTGATGCCGCAAGGGCGAGGGGAATACATCGCCTATCATTAGAAACTGGAAGCGGGTCTGTATTCGAAGCAGCCAGAGCGTTGTATGAAAAATTTGGCTTCAGAAAGGGTGAAGCCTATTCAAATTACGTTCAGACAGATTTTAATCATTTTTTACATTTGGATTTAAACCCAGAAAGTGATGGCTGTTCTGTCTGACAGAATAAAAAATGAAATTATATTTAACAGCTACATAGAAACAAGACAATTAACGAAATGAAAAAAAACGGCTGGTAACAAGGGTTTTGCAATAGTGGGGCGAAACTGCAAAGTTCAACAGTTGTGCTTCGTTTTAACTTTTGTGCAAAATTGAACTCTTGTACTTCGATTGCCCCACCATCGCAAAACCCCGAAACGTTGGGCGAAATTGTTATTACAAAATTCAAAAACCTAACTATGAGCGTATTTGTAAGCTATAATTCCAAGAATGAAGACTTTGCGGAGTTAGTAAAAATGAAGATTGAAAAAGAAGCATTACAGAAAGGTGCTCAAGGTTCTACAAATCGGTCATCTGAGCTTATTGACTTAATCACGACTTACGTAAAACCCGTGAAAGGATAACTTCGCCCAACATTCGGTTTGGCAATATGGCGGCGCGACGAATATATCCTCGGCTTCTGTTTACTAATCAGCTTCAATCCCGGCTGACAAATAACGCCGGGCAATAGAATAAACAATGAACATTTAGTTATATATTTAACAGCGGTACCGGGCAGACGAATCACAGATTTCCGCCACATCGCCAAGCCGTACCGTTAGCGGTCAGCTAAACAAACATCACGCTCAAAAATGAAAGTTGAGAGTTTAAAACCATTTGACGGACAACATTGTGAAACAACAGCGACAGGAACTTTGTTGCGACAACTCGGAATTGAACTTTCCGAACCAATGCTGTTTGGACTTGGGCAAGGACTTGGTTTTATTTTCTGGAATATGAAAACAATGGACTTTCCATTCATTGGCGGACGAGTGAAAACAGACTTGCTGACACAAAACATTGCCAAAAACCTAAATCTTGAATTAACGGTTAAAGAAACATCTTCAAAGCAAAAGGCTTGGGAAGGTGTAAAAGAACTTATTGACAACGGACAAGTGGTCGGGCTTAAATTAGACTGTTATCATTTGGAGTATTTCTCAAATCCGTTTCATTTCGCAGGACACTACGCAGCCATTTACGGTTACGACAATGACAATGCTTTTTTGGTTGACACTCGACAACAAGGGGGACAAGTAAAAACATCTCTAAATAGTTTGGCATTGGCAAGATCTGAAAAAGGTCCAATGTCTTCTAAAAACTTGTATTATACATTACGGCAAACCGATAAAAACTTTAACCTCAAAAAAGCAATTCTGACAGCAATCAAAAACAATGCAACCGAATATCTTAGTCCACCAATTACAAACATCGGATACAAAGGAATTTTAAAAACAAGTTCAGAAATCATAAAGTGGTTTAACAACAGCGGAAACATCGAAAGAGAGTTTAAACAATCCGCAAACATTATGGAAAAAGCAGGAACGGGCGGAGCATTATTTAGAAATTTGTATCGTGACTTTTTGAAAGAAAGCTACGATTTACTGCAACTTGACGAACTCAAAACAGGACACGAAAACTTCTCAGAAATCGCCAAACTATGGACAAACGTTGCTGACTTATTTATAAAGGTTAGTGAAACGAAAGACTTTAATTATATACAACAAGCATCAGACATTTTAAAAACTATATCAGACAAAGAAAAAAAGACAATGGAACTATTGGCAACCAAATAGCCGAACCGCTAACATCGTATTGGCAATAGGCGGGGCGAACGGCTTCGCATCAACGGAAGTGCAAAATTCAACTTCTGTTCTTTGTATCAACAGTAGTGCTAAAAATCCCGCCCATCGCCAATACGCGGCACGTAATATGGACATTCAGACAAGTTGGCCGGACATAAGAAAACATTTTAATAAATGCTTTAGAGCGAATTTCCATGTATCCATAGCTTCGGTTGACAAAGAAGGCAACCCGACTGTAACACCTATTGGTCCTTTATTTCTGAATAATGATCAGACAGGTTTTTACTTTGAAAAGTTTCCATCCATAGTAAAGGCAACAAAAATATCTGTATTTTGGGCGTGAACAGCAGCACTTTATTTTGGTTGACTTCACTTTTCAACGGAAAATTCAAAAGTTACCCTGCAATTAAACTCTACGGACAACTTGGTGATAAAAGAGAAGCTACTGACATTGAAATCCAACGGCTAAATAAAAGAACGAGTACAACAAAACGACTGAAAGGGAATAATTATTTATGGGGTAAAATCAAATCTGTAAGAGAAATAACTTTTATAAAAGTGGAGAAAATTAATTTGGGCAAAATGACAGAAAGTTTATAACACAAAAGCCCGAACCGCTAACATTACATATCTTTTGTAACCTTTCCTTTCTTTAGTTACTCTAAAAGACAGTAACTACTTAAAAAAATGGAAAGTAAAATCAAAAATCAGTCGCTGACACAAACGTTCAACCTGTTAAAGTACACCTTCGGAATTGTGCCAATTGTTGCAGGTGCAGACAAATTCACCAACCTGCTGACCAATTGGGAACAGTACGTTAATCCGACAATCGCAAGCCTGCTGCCCTTTTCCGCTTCGGTTTTTATGATGATTGTGGGCGTTATCGAAATCATAGCGGGTATCATTGTACTGAAAAAAACCGAAATTGGCGGTTACATTGTTGCAGGTTGGTTAACCGTTATAGCATTAACCTTGTTAATCAGTTTTAATTATGCAGATGTGGCAGTACGTGACCTTGTAATGGCTATTGCCGCCCTATCAATGGCAAGAATTTCTAAAATAATTGAATAATGATTCAAGTTGAAAAGTTTACCGAAGCAGAAATTATCTCACGAATTATTAACGGAGAAAAAGCACTCTATGAAATAATCGTCAGGCGGTTCAATCCTTATCTGTACAAAATTGGCAGGTCGTACAATTACACCCACGAAGATACGCAGGATTTAATGCAGGAAACCTTTATTGATGCATATAAAAACCTGTTACAGTTTGAAGGTCGTGCCGGTTTTAAAACGTGGATTATTCGAATAATGATGAACAACTGTTACAGAAAACGAGGGAAATCAAGTTTTAAAAACGAAATTATGCAAGACGTAAACGAACACTCAACGCCAATGTTCACCAATAGAAATAACGATACCGACAAGATAATTCAAAATCGTGAGTTGGGGCATATTATCGAGAACGCACTTGAAAAAATCCCTTTTGACTACCGAATAGTTTTTTCCTTAAGGGAAATAAACGGATTAAACGTAGCAGAAACCGTAGAAATGTTAAACATCAGCGAAGCAAACGTAAAAGTACGTTTGAACAGGGCAAAAACAATGTTGCGAAATGAAATAGAAAGCACTTATTCTGCCAGCGAGCTTTTTGAATTTAATTTGATTTATTGCGATGCAATGGTAGAAAATGTAATGGAAAAAATTAACGAACTTTAATCGCTTTTTACAATGGAACGAGTTAAAATAATAACCATTAACCATCTTACACCCGATGTACTTAAAATTGTTGCCGAAAAACCGGAAGCAATACACTATCAACCCGGACAAGCCGTTGATATATCCATTAACAAAAAAGGCTGGGAACAGGAATTAAGAGCATTTACATTTACTTCATTGCCTGACGATGAGTACATAGAATTTACCATTAAAACCTACCCTGCGCACAACGGCGTTACCCAACAGTTACTCTCACTCAATAAAGGAGATGAGTTGTTTATTCACGATGTTTTCGGAGACATAACTTACAAAGGCGAAGGTATTTTTATTGCCGGCGGAGCGGGCGTTACGCCTTTTATTCCCATTTTAAAACAACTCGAAAAGGAGAATAAAACAGGAAATAACAAACTCATTTTTGCCAACAAAACCAAAGCAGACATTATCCTTGAAGATAAGTTCTGCCAACTTTTAGGCGACAACTTTATCAATATACTATCTAACGAAAAAGTGGCAAATTATGAGTACGGATACATTTCAGCAGACCTGATAAAAAAACACATAAGCGAACGCACCGAATATTTTTATCTCTGCGGGCCAGAACCCATGATGCAGGCCGTAGAAAGACATCTATCCTCTTTGGGAATTGCAGAGGGCTTCATCGTGAAGGAAGCGTTTTAATCCACATACCGCCAACATTCGGTTTGGCCCGGGAAGTTTAATCTTCACTATTGTTCTATAAACCCTGACATTGTAAAAATCCAATTAATTTGCGGGACAGATTAGCAAAAGACGAGAATCTTCGGAGAGAATATGAAAAAATAAATTATGACGGTTAGATAAGCTAAGTAGGACAGACCATAACAATAACCCGGGGCAGAAAAATAGTGTGATGGAAAGTCATTTTTCTATCTTTACAAAATGCATAGACATCTAGTACAACTCATATCGCAAAACGTAACGCTTACCGACAGCGAAAAAACGCTATGCGAAACGTTTTTCGAGCCGGTGCTTTACCCGAAAAACCGTGTGATTGAAGAAGAAAATAAAATACCAAAATACCTGTATTTTGTGGTATCCGGCTTTGTTCGTTTATTTCATTATAACGACAAAGGCGATCAAGTTACGACACACATTAATTGTCCACCCGGTTTTATCACTTCGTATTTCAACTTCGTCAATCAAACCCGCTCAGGCGAGAACCTGGAATGCATTACCGAATGCGAATTATTACGAATAACAAAATCTGATTTGGATTTACTTACACAAAAAAGCCCGGCGCTCAAAGATTTCTACATTTTGGTTTTTCAGCAATCATTGGCCTACAACGAAACGCGCTCAAAAGAACTGGCGACGCTTACGGCCGAACAACGTTACCAAAACCTCATTAAAAACTATCCTGAAATCTTACACAATGTCCCGCTGCAATACATCGCCTCGTTTTTGGGAATGAATGCAAAAAGTTTAAGCCGGATACGCAGGGAAATCATTAAGTAGCATTTGCGAAGTGCTTTTGAAATCGCCCTGCTGAATTTTGTGCCAAAATATCAAAAATATGGCACAGAAAAATTTAGCATTTGTCACAGGTGCAAACGGGCATCTGGGTAACAATTTAGTGCGTTTGCTCATCAGCAAAGGCGTTCCTGTCCGGGCTTCGGTTCGCAACATCAGCCACAAAGAACCTTTTGCGGGTTTGGATTGTGAAGTTGTGCAGGCCGACATCACGAACAAACAATCTTTGATAAATGCTTTGCAAGGTGTTGAAACGTTTTATGCCGTTGGCGCCGCGTTCAAACTTTGGGCAAAAGACCCCAAAAAAGAGATTTATGACGTAAATTTAGACGGCACAAAAAACACCATTGAAGCAGCAGCCGAAGCCGGCGTAAAAAGAATTGTTTATGTAAGTTCAATCGCCGCACTCAATTATTCGCAACTGCCCACCCGCGAAAGCTACGGCTACAATCCCGACCGCAGAGATATGTATTACAACTCAAAAAATGACGGTGAAAAACTGGCGTTTGAGCTGGCAAAAAAACATGCTATTGAATTGGTTGCCGTGTTGCCTGCTGCAATGATCGGAAGCGAAGCATTTGCACCGCTAAACGTTTCCTACAACATTATCTGTGCCATTTTGAAAAAGGAAATTCCTGTTGAAACCAACATCACATTAAATTGGATTGACGTAAAAGACGTAGCCGAAGGCTGTTATCTGGCAGCAACAAAAGGCAGGAATGGGGAACGCTATATTCTGGCCAACGAAAAATGCACGTCTATCCAGGAAACGACCAAAATAGCGCAGGAACTTTTCCCCGAACTCAAAATAAAACTGCCGGTAGCCGTCCCGAAATCCATTTTATTCGCCATTGCGTGGTGTATGGAAATCATAAGCCAGATAAGGGGCAAAGAACCTTTACTAACTACCAAAGACATTTCAATGTTTTCGGGGCTTCAACAAGACTTTGACATTTCAAAAGCACGGACAGAATTAGGGTTCAACCCCAAAAATTCAACACAAGCCGTGAAAGAAGCCATGCAGTATTTGCGTGACCACGAAAACAGGTTTCGACCGGATTCATATCGCAATTAAACCCCGGAAACTCTCCTGCAGCGCACGGATCTGCTCCTGCCTCCCCCTCCCGAAATACGCCAGCAGATCCTCAGAAGCAATATTTCCCACCAACTCATTCTGCGCAAAAGGACAGCCGCCATAGCCCAGCAGCGCACCGTCAAATTTCCGGCAGCCGGCGGCATGAGCTGCCCGGATCTTTTCCAGCCCTGCCTGTCTTTCCGAATGAAAATGCGCGCCTATCCGGAGGTCCGGGAAAGCCGCACTGCAGGTTTCAAATAACTTCTGTATCCCGGCGGCATCCGCTTCACCCGTGGTATCGGCCAAAGAAAACTCCCGGATGCCGAGTGTGCTGATCTTCCCTACCCAGTCTACCACCAGCTGCTCGCTCCAGGGGTCGCCGTAAGGGTTACCGAATCCCATGGAGATATACACTTCCGTTTGGCGGCCGGCATCTGACACCGCGTCATTGATCCGGCGCAGTCGCTCATACGACTCTTCTACACTACTATTGGCGTTTCGCCGCTGAAACTCTTCCGAAATGGAGAAGGGGTAACCGAAAAAATCGATTTTGGCGTACCGGAGCCCGGTTTCCACACCCCGCTCATTCAACACGATAGCCAGGAGCCGGGTGCCGTGGTTATCACCGATGGCCTCCAGCACCGCTTCCGTATCCGCCATCTGGGGCACGGCCCGCGGTGAAACAAAGCTCCCGAAGTCGATCCGGTCAAACAAGCCACTCTCCAGCAGCCGGTTGATATGAGCCGCCTTCTTCTCTGCGGGAATCTGGGCGTGAATTCCCTGGATGGCGTCTCGCGGACAATCGGTCAGCAGCACTTCACGCATTTTTCTGAATATCTCTTGAAATAACGATCTTCTGGATTTCCGAAGTGCCTTCTCCGATGGTGCAGAGTTTGGAATCCCGGAAAAACTTCTCTGCCGGGTAATCTTTGGTGTAACCGTACCCCCCGTGGATCTGCACGCTGTCTGTAGCCACCTCTACCGCCGTTTCTGAAGCAAAAAGCTTGGCCATGGCCCCGGCACGGGTCACGTTCCCGCCGTGGTCTTTGTAGTACGCTGCCTGGCGGCAAAGCAGCTCTGCCGCCTCAATCTTGGTAGCCATTTCGGCCAGCTTAAAGCTCACGGCCTGGAAGTCGAAGATCTTTTTCCCGAATTGCTCCCGCTCATTGGCATAACGCAGGGCGCATTCGTAGGCACCTCGGGCAATGCCCAGCGAAAGGGCCGCAATAGAGATCCTGCCTCCGTCGAGAAGCTTCAGCGCCTGCTTAAAGCCTTCACCTTCCTCCCCTATGCGCTGGTCTTTGTGCACCCTGCAGTTATCAAAAAACAGGCAGGCGGTTTCTGAAGCCCGCATACCCAGCTTATTTTCTTTTTTCCCGGCTGAAAAACCGGGGGTATCTTTTTCAACAATAAAGGCTGACATCTCCCTGCTTCCCGAACCGTACCCTGAACGGGCGATGACCACGGCCACGTTTGAGCTGATAGCATGGGTAATAAAGTTCTTTGAGCCGTTCAAAACGTAATAATCGCCGTCTTTTTCGGCAAAAGTGGTCATCCCGCCGGCATCTGAGCCCGAGCTCGTTTCTGTGAGGCCCCACGCACCTATCCACTCGCCCGAAGCCAGCCGGGGCAGGTAAAAACGCTTCTGGTCTTCGTTAGCAAAACTATAAATATGATTCGTACACAGCGAATTATGTGCTGCCACAGACAGGCCGATAGACCCGCACACCTTGCTGATCTCGTCGAGGATAGTGATGTATTCCTGGTAAGACAATCCTGCCCCGCCGTATTCTTCCGGTATAACGATACCCATAAAGCCGTACTCTCCCAGTTTCCTGAAAAGATCTACAGGGAATACCTGGGCCTCATCCCACTCCATAACATGGGGACGGATATAGGTTTCGGCAAAATCGCGGGCGCTTTGCCGGATCAAACTCATATGGTCTGCATCGGTGATGAACATAGGCTGAATAGTTGTTTACTTGTTATGCTAATAATTTACATGTCAAATATCTTAAAAAAATTCCTATTTTCTTTAAAAAAAGTGATATTTTTAGGAATCAAAAATGAAACGAAAAAAATCCGTTCCCAAATAATATTCTGAAGAATTTAATAAATGAAAGATTTAATATCCATCTTAAACGCCAGGAAAGAAGCGCTGAAGCTGGGTGGCGGCCCTGACAAAATTAAGAAACATAAGAGCAAAGGCAAGCTTACCGCCTGGGAAAGGGTAGAATACCTGCTCGATGAAGGCCGCGATTACTTGGAAGTGGGCATGTTTGCCGGCGACGGCATGTACGAAGAAGAGGGCGGCTGCCCGAACGGCGGAGTAGTGGTGGTGATCGGGTATGTAAGGGAGAGGATGTGCGTGATCGTGTCGAATGACGCCACGGTGAAGGCAGGAGCCTGGTTTCCCATCTCCGGCAAGAAAAACCTGCGGGCGCAGGAAATTGCCATGGAGAATCACCTCCCCATTATCTACCTGGTAGACTCAGCCGGTGTTTACCTGCCTATGCAGGATGAGATTTTCCCGGACAAGGAGCATTTCGGGCGGATTTTCCGGAACAATGCCCGGATGTCGTCGATGGGTATTCCGCAGATCTCCGCCATTATGGGGAGCTGCGTAGCCGGTGGCGCCTACCTGCCCATTATGTCCGACTATGCATATATTGTCCAGGACTCCGGCTCGGTATTCCTGGCCGGCCCGTACCTCGTCAAATCGTCGATCGGCGAAAACGTGGATGCCGAAACCCTGGGCGGTGCCTCCACCCATTCCGTGATTTCGGGAGTCACCGATAACCGTTTCCCTACCGATGAGGCCTGCCTGGACGCCATAAAAGACGTGATCGACAAAATGGGAGGCTTTGCCCGGGCCGGCTTTAACCGCAAGACATCCCGCCCGCCCGCCGTTTCACCGGAAAAGGCCGGCGAATTGCTGCCCCAGGACCGTACCAGTCCCTACAATATGCATGCTATTTTAGATACCCTTGCAGATGAAGGCAGCCTGGAAGAATATAAGGCCGAATACGGCAAGACGCTGATCTGCGCCACCGCCCGGATAGACGGCTGGGCCGTGGGCATTGTAGCCAACCAGCGGGAAATTGTAAAAGCCAGGAAGCCGGGTGGCGGTACCGAGCTGCAAATGGGCGGGGTGATTTACAGCGACTCGGCCGACAAGGCTGCCCGTTTCATCATGAACTGCAACCAGCAGCGCATTCCGCTGGTTTTCCTGCAGGATGTCACCGGGTTTATGGTAGGCAGCCGCTCGGAGCAGGGCGGTATTATTAAAGACGGCGCCAAAATGGTGAATGCCATGGCCAATTCAGTGGTACCCAAATTCACCTTTATTATAGGCAACAGCTACGGCGCCGGCAATTACGCCATGTGCGGGAAAGCCTATGACCCGCGACTGATCTATGCCTGGCCCTCGGCCCAGATGGCGGTCATGAGCGGTGCTTCAGCCGGTAAAACCCTGCTGCAGATCCGGGAGGCCGCCCTGAAAAGCAAAGGAGTACAGCTGACCGAAGAAGAGAAAGCGGAGCTTCTCAACGAGATAGACCGGAAATACAGCGAACAGCTCAGTCCCTACTATGCAGCAGCCCGGCTGTGGGTAGACGGCATCATTGACCCCGCCGAAACCCGGAAGGTCATCAGCATGGGCATAGAAGCAGCAGATCACGCTCCCATTACCGAACGGTACAATGTAGGCGTGATCCAGACGTAACAATTGCCGTTTGTCACCTCCCTCTGATACTACCCTGCCAGCGCGATGTGCTCAAACTTTTCTTCCAGCTCAGCCGGCAGATCGTAATCGGCCACACTCAGGTCATTGTCTTCCGTGTTGATAAAGAAAGAACGGGCCCGCTTTTCCCAGCCGGGGTATTTATACGCCAGTTTCCGTGAACGGTAGTATAAAACCCGGTATTTCACAAAAGAATTCACCAGCTCATCCGGATACGGATAGGCATTGGCCGCCCGTACATCGGCACGCGACAAGACACCGTCCTGTTCAACTCCCAGGATAGCCTCAAATGCCTTGATATTCATGCGGTCTTTCCCTTCCCCTGCATTGATCAGGTGGTCAATCAGCACTTCAGCCAGATCCTGGCTTTTAAAATAATTACCGTGATATTTGTTCCAGTATTCGCGGCGGTAGATGTCTACGGCCTCCTGCCGTGAGAAGTTTTTGTCGCCCCAAAGTGGTTTGTGGATTCCGTAACCTGCTCCTTCAAATTTCAGAAGCTTAGGCACATATTTCTCGAAAGAGGCTGCGTTAGCGGAAAAAGATAAAAGAATTAAACCTAACCATTTGACCATTTCATTGTCTTTTGGTGGAAAAATACTGCAAAGTGCAGTTGGCCGACCGGCCGGAAATGACTGACTCTGAGATAGATTCAGGCCCATTTCCAAAAAAGAAACGCAAAGGTACGACTTTTTTATATAAAAACCTAAGATTTATTTATCCGGCCGGGGAAAGAGTGCAGGCCGGCTTAACGGAAGATTTTACGGATCAGGGTAAGAAGCGGGCCGGTCATAAACGTGGTAATGAGTGCCATAAACACCATCATTGCAAAAATCTCCGGGTTTAGCACCCCCAGGTCATACCCTATATTCAGCACTACCAGCTCCATCAGCCCCCGGGTATTCATCAATGCGCCGATAGATAGGCTTGTTTTCCAGTCCTGCCCCACAAATTTTGCAGCCAGCGCACTGCCCAGAAGCTTACCGGCTACCGCCACCAGCACAATAAAAAACAATGTGCCGTACATTTCAGGGTCAGATAACCCGCTGATCTGCGTTCTCAGGCCTGTAAAGGCAAAAAACAGGGGCAGCAGCAATACCACGGTCAGGTCTTCCACCTTATTCACCAGCAGCTGACGGAAGCCCGCCGGCATGATGATCCCGGCCAGGAAAGCCCCGAATAAGGCATGAATACCGATCACTTCGGATGTATACGCTGAAATCACCACGGTCAGGAAAATAACGGCTATTTTGCGCCGGGTCAGATCGCCTCCTTTTTCCGAAAGCCACCGCTGCAGCACAGGCCGGATCACCCGCATCATAACTATCACATAAACAAGGGCCAGTGCAAGGGTGTAGACGGCACTTATGGCTGACCCCGCTTTGGCAATGGCAATCACCGCAGCCAGAACACACCATGCCGTGATATCATCAACCGCTGCACAGGTAATCACCATAGTGCCTAAGGGCGTTTTATAGATCCCTCTTTCCTGCACGATACGGGCCAGCACCGGAAATGCCGTAATACTCATAGCCACCCCCATAAAAAGCGCAAAAGAGAGGAAATTAACTCCTTCAGCCGCAAAACGGTCATACAGGAAATAAGAAAGCCCGGTTCCTAAAGTAAACGGCACGATAATGCTGGCATGGCTGATGACCACTGCCTGATCTGTGCGGTTTTTCAAGGCGCCCAGGTCCAGTTCGAGACCTATGATAAACATATAGAACACTAGCCCTATCTGGCTTAAAAGCTGCAGGTTCACGAATGAAGCCGGCGGAAATAAGGTAGCCGACAGGCCGGGAAAATACATTCCGAAAAGAGAAGGACCAAGCAGGATACCGGCAATCATCTCTCCTACTACAGAAGGCTGCCCTATCTTTTTACAAATAAAGCCAAACAGCTTGGCTACCGCCACAATCACCACCATCTGGCTCAGCAGCACTGCCAGCGGATGGTGCAGGTTAAACAGCAGAGTATCCACGAAGCTGTCATCAGCCTTTGCCTCGTAAACTACCCGGTTTTGTTCGAGCAATTTACCGGCTTTAAGAATCCGGTAAATAATGAGCGAGAAAAATGCGGCAACCGCCGAATAGAAAAGCAGGTTTTTCTTCATGGCATTCCGGGCAGATTGTAAAAAAGCTACCTCTTTTCCCTGGGCCGGCCGTAATGCCGGTCTCTTTCAAATGAGCTCATGTGCCGTTCTTTCTTGCTGTCAAAGATATCGGCAATGGTGATGAGTATACCCGTTTCTTCCACTTCCCCGAAATCTTCATTCTGCGCCGTACCAAACGATTTCATCGTCGATGAAAGCCCCATATAGGTATTGATCAGGGGCGGGATATTTTCTCCCAGGGCCCGCACGCGCGTGTTCAGCACTTTATAGCCTTCTTTATAGCTCAGGCCGTCAAAAATACCTGCATACCCGGTGACATCGGTAAAATACCCCAAAGGCCGGATAGGCCACACCAGCCTCTCGGGATCCGGAAAATAATGATTCATGAAATAGAGCAGCAGATCGCGCGCCTCTTTGTTGTAGTGCGGGTACATGGTCACCTTCCCGAAAAGATACTTAATGTCAGGGTTCAGCATAATAATTGCACCCAGGCCGTCCCACAGGTTATCCAGTGAAAAAAGGCCTTTCCGGTTATCTTTCCCCGGCTGAAATTTGGGTTGAACAAAAGACCGCCCCAGCTCAATGGTATACGGCAGGTAATCGCTCTTGAATTTCTCCGAAAAATGAAAATAATGGGCTGTGGAAAGGTTGTGAACGCCGTGTTCGTTGGTACTTACATTGCCCCCCCTGATAAGCCGGTACCCGGCCACAATTTCTTCCTCTTCCGGATCCCAGGTGATCAGCTGGTCATACGCGTCTTCACAGATATCGTTTTCATCGATATCCACAGGCAACCCGGTACCTCCGCCGGCTGCCCTGAATGTCAGCTCCCGCAGCCGGCCTATTTCCTGGATCACATGAGGCTGCCGGTGATGATTCACCAGGTGAACCTCGATATGCCCGAAATTGGTATATCGTAAGAATGTGTTTTCGTTTAACTCTTTTTTTAAGATATCTCTATCTACCGGCTTTAATATTTCCTGCATAAATTTATTGATTATGCCATCGCATAAACTATCTCTTTAACCGTTTCGGCCCATTCCTGTTCGGTTTTGCCATTGTTCAGTTCCTGGTAGGGTATAGCTTTCCCAATACGTATGGTTACCTTTTTGTTTCGTTGGGCGAACATTTCATCGGCCAGGTAAAACATCTCAATATTGGCACCAATACCGATGTTCCTACGAAATCTCGCTAAATTATAAAAAAAGTCTGAATTCCGGCCTTCTATAAAAACAGGAATTATATCTTTTTTATATTTTTTTGCTTTTGCAATAAAGCTTTTCTTCCATTCCAGGTCTCTGATGACCCCGTTTTTGCGTTTCCTTGACACCAGGCCGGCCGGGAAAACCAGCATGGCCTGGTCACTGGCATAGGTCTCATCAATCAGTCTTGAAGCCTGCCGGGCCTGCTTTCCGTGCTTATTGATCGGGATAAAAAGCGGCCCCAGGTTTTTGATGTTCATCAGGATGTCGTTCACCAGGAACTTGATGTCTTTCCGGTATTTGCCCAGCGCATGCATAAAGGCTATGCCATCAAGGCCTCCCAGGGGGTGATTCGACGCAAACACCACCCCGCCCGTCAGCGGGATATTCTCTTCCCCTGTCAGCTCTACCTGCACGTTCAGCTCCTGTGTGATCAGGGCATCCACAAAATCCAGCCCTTCCAGGTGCCCGATATGCTCCATCACCGCATTGATGTCGTCTTCGTGCACAATACGCTCTATATACCGCAGCACAAAGCCCGGCAACCATTTCAGAAGCCCGGGGTTTTTCTTTCCGATCACTTCCCGGATCACTATAAATTTCTTACTATCGCTCATTTATCTGGGTGTTGTTCAGGGCTTATCAAAAGAAGGAGGAGCTGCGTTTTCGTCGGCTGCCCACGATTTATTGGGATATTCGCCCATATATAACGTGAGGGTCCCCCCTTTCAGGAGATCGCTGTGCAGGAACCACGACTTCTCCCAGGGTTTCCCGTTAAGAAGCGCCCGTTGGATATATTTGTTCCGCTCTGAATAATTAACGGCTTTTACCTGGAACCGTTTCCCGTTTTCCAGCTGAATTTCAGACTCTTCAAAGAAGGGAGAACCGATCACGTATACCGGCATGCCCGGAGTGGCCGGGTAAAAGCCCAGCATGGAAAATACCACGAAAGACGACATGCCGCCGCCGTCCTCATCGCCGGGCACACCCATGGCATCATTACGGAACCACTGCCGGATAAGCGAATGAATGCGTTTCTGGGTCATCCAGGGCTGGCCGGCATAGTTGTACAGGTAAGGAATATGGAGTGAGGGCTCATTGGCCATCGAAAACTGGCCAACATTGCCGGTATGATCGGGCATCTGGTAATAAAAATGGTACTTCGGCTTGCCCAGCGGCTCGCGAAAAGTCTGATCCAGGTTGTCAATAAATGCTTTTCGTCCGCCCATCAGCCCGATCAGGTCAGCCACGTTATGGGGCACGTCCCACCGGTACACCCAGCCGTTGTTTTCTCCGTAATATTCACGGGCGCCGGGTCCGCCCGGCCAGCGGTAGTCAAAAGGTTCTATGAACTTCCCATCTTTGTCTTTCGGATGAAAAAACCCGGTTTTCCCGTTGTAGATATTCCGGTAATTCAATGCATTTTTCCCGAACCGCCGGGCATCTTCTGTCTTACCCAGGTAAGCAGCCAGCTGGGCCAGGCACCATTCGTCATACGATGTACCCAGGGTAACAGCAACCGGCTGCCGCTTCTCAAAGCTGTTCACGTCAGCCACGGTTTCCTCTTCCCCATCAGCCAGGGCCGGTATATACCCGTTTTTCTTATAGAAATCATCGAGCCAGCCCGCAGGAGCGCCCGACCAGGGGATAAGTGTTTTTTCCAGGATAGCGCTTTTGGCGCTCCCGTATGCTTTTTCGATATCGAAATCACGTACGCCTTTGGCCACCGCATCCGCCACCACCGCTACGCCGTGATTGGAGTTCATCCGGCGCGAGTCGCCGGTCACTTCCGGGAAGGTGGGAAACCAGGGCTTTTCCATCTGGTCTGACATCCGGATATAAGAACGGATAATCTGCGTCTGTACTTTCGTATCGATGAGCAGCCGCAGAGGATGCGCCGCCCGGTAGCTGTCCCATATCCAGTCGTCGGTATAAAACGGCTCGGTGTCGGTATGTACCTTGCCGTCAAAGGCACTGAAATACCGGTTGTCTTCCGAAATATTCACCGGCCGTTCAAAACAGCGGTACAGCGACGTATAGAAAACGGCTTTATCGGATATTTCTTTCCCGTTTACCGTAATTCTCCCCAGCACTTCATTCCACAGGGCTTTGCCCTTTTCCGCCACCTCATCCAGGTTATAAGTGCTTATTTCTCTTCGCAGGTTAGCTTTGGCCTGCCCGGCATCAATAAAAGAGATGCCGTAGCGGAATTTTACCTTTTTCTTTCCCGCACCAAAATCCAGTACTGCGGTCACGTTTCTTCCTTCGGCCTGCCGGTCGGTTTCCCTGCCCAGGATACCCGCCTGCACAGGCTGCACGTCGGTTTCTCCGTAAATATATACTACCGTATTATTCCGGAGCACCTGGCTAGCCGTGATCGTATTGCCGCTCACGCTCACCTGCCCGTTGCCGGTGCTCAGCGTCAGGAAATTACGGGCTTTCGTTTCCCGGAAATCCAGCTCATACATGGCCGATTGATGCGAAGGGGCAAACCGTACGCCGGTCAGCTGCCGGTCAAGCGTTACCTCGTAATAATAAGGCCTGATCACCTCATGATCGTAGGTAAACCGGGTCACCGGGGCCAGTCCGGCTGTATTCTCGGCCTGCACCGGGCTGATCAGGAAAGCAGAGCTTCCCCGATGGCTGGTAATCATCAAAGGCAGACCCCGGAGCTCGTCACCCGTGAGATCGCCTCTTTCGGGATAAACCCGCAGCAGGCTGTTGGGCAGGTGTACCGTAGGAAAAGTGGGCACCAGCAAATGGCTGATATTACCCATATACGGATTTACGTAGTCTACCGGCGTCTGGGCAAAAACACCCAGTGCTGATAAAATAAACAAGGAAGAAAGTATTTTGCCCATAGAAGAGAATACCGGTTCTAAAAAACCCAAAAGTTACGGCAATTTTACGAAATTTTACCGTTACCTCCGAAATTATACGGGCCGTATGGCGATATACTTTACTTCAGCGGGGCACCCACCTCGAGGTCACAGGTATGCCAGGGCTCCCCGTGAGGCGGATTAAACTGTGGCTTGGGCCCGTTAAATACCACGGTATTCAGCGGCTGGCTAATGATAGAAGTAGCACCGGGGTCTATGGGCATTGGCCGGGCAGGGGCTGTTTCTACCGGAGCCGGCAATACGCCTTGTGCCGGCAGGGGGGCTCCTACGGCGATCTCGCAGAGGTGGCCGGATTCACCGTGCGGCGGGTTCAGCCTTACCTCTGCAACCGGTGCCGGTTGAACCGGTGAAGAGGCTGGAGCAGCCGGGGCAGTCTCCACTTCACCGGCAGCAGCCGGCCGGGTCACTTCTGCCGTTTCCTCTTTTTTATGGCAGGCTGCCAGTAACAGGGTCGCTAAAAATCCGTAAAGTACTTTGCGCATCGTATTGTCTTTTATTTTTCACTGCAAGCCAGGGGCAAATTACCCGCTACGCTGTAAGCAGGTAAGCCAAAACCGTTCCAAAATTACCACTAACCCTGTTTTTTCAGCCAGTAGTCGAGTGCCGCCGGGTTTTTGACGGCATCCATGCTCACGGCTTTTTCGGGAGAAGCGCCCATCAGCAACCGTTTCACAGGCAATTCGAGCTTCTTCCCGCTCAGGGTATAGGGGATGTCAGGCACGCGGAATATCTTGTCAGGCACGTGCCGGGGACTGCACCGGCTCTTCAGCCTTTCTCTGATCGCTTTCTCGGTTTTTGACGAAAGGGGTTCTTCCGTTTGCACATACAGGTACATCTCCGATGAGCCGTTAGGGTGGTCTATACAAACCACGAGGCTGTCCTGTACCATTTCTTCGATAGCGTTGTAAATCTCGGCCGTACCGATCCGCACGCCGCCCCGGTTCAGGGTAGCATCTGAACGCCCGTAAATAATGATGCCGTTATTCTCCGTGATCTTTATCCAGTCGCCGTGTTGCCACCGCCCCGGGTATTTCTCGAAATAGCTTTCCCTGTAGCGCACATTTCCTTCGTCGTTCCAGAAATACAGGGGCATGGAAGGCATGGGCTGATTGATCACCAGCTCGCCCAGCTCGTTTTTCACCGGCTCCCCGTTTTCATTCAGCGCTTCAATATCGGCGCCCAGGGCTATACACTGGATTTCCCCTGCGTAGACCGGTAGCCAGGGGCAGCCCGAAAGAAACGCCGAACATACATCGGTGCCCCCACTGAGCGAGATGATCTGGGTATCCGGGAACTTCAGCTGCAGCCATTCAAATGTATCGGCAGGCAGGGGTGATCCGGTAGAACCCAGGGTTTTAAAAGGAATATTCGGCAAAACGGGATTCCGTTTAGCGCAGGCAATGAAATAGGCAGCACCCGCCCCGAAGTGGTCGATCTTATGGTCGAAGGCAAACTTCCAGCCCACACTTAAAGCCGGGTAAGAGAGTGAGCCGTCATAGATACAGAGGGTAGCACCGGTCAGCAGGGCCCCCACGGCATAATTCCACATCATCCAGCCGGTGGTGCTGTACCACATAAAACGTTCTCCGGCCTGTACATTCTGGTGCAGCGCCAGCGCTTTGAAATGCTCCAGCAGGTTACCGCCCGTGCTGTGTGTAATGGCTTTGGGTTTCCCGGTGGTGCCTGAAGAATACAGGATCCAGACAGGGTGATCAAAGGCTACCCGATCAAAGGCCAGGGGCTGACCCTTTTTGGCCAGGGCAAAAATTGAACGCCATTTGAGGTCATTGACCACCACTACATCTTCTATCGAGTCGATCCGCTCGGCCAGCTCATTGATCAGCCGGCTTTTGCGGAAGGTCTTCCCGTTATAATGATACAGCTTATCGGCAAAAAGAATTTTGGGAGAAATCTGCTGAAACCGTTCCACCACGCTGTCACTGCCAAAATCAGGCGAACAGCAGGTCCAGATGGCCCCCAGTGAATTGACCGCCAGGAAAATGGCCAGGGTTTCCGGTGTATTGTTCAGCACACCCGCCACACGGTCGCCTTTGCCCACACCGCAGCGCAGCAGGTACTGTCTTAACGCACCGGTTCGTTCCTGCAATTCTTTCCAGCTTATTTCTCTTGTTTCGGCCTGCTCATTTTTATAAATAACGGCCGGGCGTTCATCGGTATAATTCCTGAAAATATGTTCGGCATAATTCAACGTGGCGCCTTCAAACCATTTTGAGCCGATAAACCCCTGTTCCGAGCGGTTCAGCACCTGGGAATACGGCGTATCTGACATCACCTGGAAATATAAAAAAATACTTTCCCAGAAGTCTTCCAGGTGAGTAACGGACCATTCCCGGAGCTGTTCATAATCTCCTATGCTGACCCTGAAGCGGTCTTCCGTAAATTCTTTAAAAGCAGTCATTTCAGACTTTTCTATGTAGTCTGCTGTGGGTGCCCAGAGTTTCATTTTTTTAGTATATTGAGTAGCTCTTAATTTGCAATGTTACGCAAAATTCCTGTTTTAGGACCTGTATGCGTACAATACAGATCAAGATACTGTATAATTTTGCTTTAAACGCCCGAGAAAAAGCGCAGGATTTATCCTACCTTGTTTCCACTCCAAATAAAGTTGTATCAATGCCGGAGACGGCTCAAACCCCTCGTGCATATTGGATCCAATAGCTTTCGTAGTAGCCTCAAGCGACACCAGATCAGGGAATTTCACACCCATTATGCTTATATTCTCCCGATCTGTTTTTAAAGGATTATACATGGGTTTTTACCTTATTGATGTATTACAAAGATACAAAAAAGTCAGTGGAATGGTAACATACGGCACAACATTTACCCTCCAAGATCACAAATTGTGACCTTGAACTGCGGCACCTATTTTCAGCGGTTTAAGTGAGTCCCAATCAGCAATATCAAAATTTAAAATAAATAACTAACCCTGCTAAGACAATATTCAGAAACCAAAGTCCAACTATATTAATAATAAGTCGTCCTTTGTCAATGGCAAAGGCACAATTTTCACAAACTGTTCTTAATCCTGTACTGGTTCTTGTAGTATAACTTAAACTTCTTTTTCCTTGTACTGTATTGCTTCTTTTTAATCAAAAAGGTTGCTATATATGCAAAAACTGGATTAGAATATTTGTGTAATTTTGTAGTATAAGTAAAATGACTCCCAACTAAAAAACTTTAAGAAAATGAGTAAAGAAAACGCCATAACAATATTTGAACAAAAGAAAGTCCGCACCCACTGGGACGAAGAAAAAGAACTTTGGTTTATTTCAGTCATTGACGTGATTGAAGTACTTACAGGAACAGACCGGCCAAGAAAATATTGGAATGACCTGAAAGCCAGGTTAAAAAAGGAAGGCAGTGAACTGTCCGAAAAAATCGGACAACTGAAAATGCAGAACAGTCAAGTAAAAAAATGTTCTACCTGTCGCGATTTGCGACTATTTCCAAAGAAGCGCATTTTCCCAATTAGAAGGAAAATTCATCGCTCTAACATCAATTTGTAACACTATCTAAAATTATCAAAACTTGCAAAATTTGCAAGTTTTGATAATTTATTTCATACTTTTGCTCAATGGCAAATTATACAAATCGTAAAGAATATATAGGTAAGCTGTTCTCCTACAAAGACAAAGACCTCATAAAAATTGTAAGTGGCTTACGCAGGTCGGGCAAAAGCACTTTGTTGGAAATTTACCGGGAACTGCTGCTAAAAAAAGGAGTTGGAAAACGGCAAATTCAGTTCTACAACTTTGAATTGCCCGAAAATTTTGTTAACAAAAACTGGGACGACATTTATTTTGACATCAAGAAAAAACTGCAAGCCGATAAACCCAACTATATTTTTTTAGACGAAGTGCAAAACATTCCACAATTTGAAAAATTGGTGGACGGACTTTTTGCTTCAAAAAATACAGACGTTTACATTACAGGTTCAAATGCGTTTTTGTTGAGTGGGGAATTAGCAACATTGTTGAGTGGTCGTTATATTGAAATTTCCATTTTACCCTTTTCGTTCAAAGAATATTTAACCGCACGAGAAATTGATACGAGCATAAAATACCTCAATTACGAAAATTTGTTTTTTGATTACATCAACGAAACCTCCTTACCCAAAGGTGTAGAATTACGAAAAAGCGGCTTTGATGAAATCTACGAATATTTGGAAGCCATTTATAATACAATTGTAGAAAAAGACATCACGCAACGCCATCAAATAAATAATAAACGAGCTTTTGGGAATATCGTGAAATTTGCAGCTTCAAACATTGGCAATGCACTTTCGCCTAGTAATATTTCTAAAGCCATAAAACAAGACGGACAAAGCATACATCACGCAACCGTTGAAAAGTATTTGGAATATTTGGTAGCGAGTTTTGTCTTTTACAAAGTAAACCGCTTTGACATAAAAGGCAAAAAGCAACTTGCTACACAAGAAAAATACTATTTGGTTGATGCTGGTTTGCTCAACATTTTGACAGGAAAAGAACGGACAACCGACAGAGGACATATTTTAGAAAATGTTGTTTATCTTGAACTACTTCGCAGGGGTAAGAAAATTTGGACAGGTACAAGCCGAAATAGCGAAGTGGATTTTGTTTGCAAAACAAAAACAGGCAACATTGAATATTACCAGGTAGCGTGGCAAATGACAAACGAAGCGACCATAGAACGAGAATTTGGAGCATTAGAAAAAATCAATGACCACTACCCTAAATATTTACTCACCACAGACGGATTTACACAAGACAGAAGTGGCGTAAGACATGTGAACGTTTTTAACTGGTTGCTTGAAACAAACGAGAAATAATCACCACTGGCTTGAACAAGGGTTGGCGGAATGGCAGGCTGAACGGCTTCGTCTTAGTCCTCACCCACTGGGACGAAGAAAAAGAACTTTGGTTTATTTCAGTCATTGACGTGATTGAAGTACTTACAGGAACAGACCGGCCAAGAAAATATTGGAATGACCTGAAAGCCAGGTTAAAAAAGGAAGGCAGTGAACTGTCCGAAAAAATCGGACAGTTGAAAATGATTGCACCCGATGGCAAAATGCGACTGACAGATGTTGCCGATACAGAACAAATTTTCAGGCTCATTCAATCTATTCCCTCACCCAAAGCAGAGCCGTTTAAAGACACTTTAAGGTAGATCCCAAAACCGGAGCAGAGAAACCTTAAAACAACAAAATCCCCAGCACTGCCCCTACCACCGGCGCTACCAGCGGTATCCACGCATATTCCCAGTGGCTGCTGCCCTTGCCTTTGATGGGCAGGATGGAATGGGCCAGCCGGGGCACCAGGTCACGAACGGGGTTAATGGCATACCCTGTGGTTCCTCCTAAAGCGTTACCGATCACAAACACCAGCATTCCTACCAGGAAGGGCCCCAGGCCTGAGCCTTCCATGGAATAAATGGACGAAGCCCCTACCATCAGTACGAATGTGCCGCTCATCTCGGCGAAGAAGTTGGAAGGCGTATGCTTAATAGCCGGCCCTGTAGCAAATACGGCCAGCTTATCGCCCGGGTCTTCCGTAACCGCCCAATGGGGATAATAGAAGAAATAGGTGGCTATAGCCCCCAGGAAGGCCCCACATACCTGGGCCAGCACGAAGGAGGGGACGGTTGACCAGTCGCCCGACTGCACCGCAAATCCTACCGTCAGCGCCGGGTTCAGGTGAGGGGAAGGGCTGCCGAATTTCTGTGCCACAAAAACGCCCGTCATCACCGCCAGCCCCCAGGCCGTAGTGATCACGATCAGTCCCGAATTGTTTCCTTTTGTTCCCTTAAGCAACACATTGGCTACCACGGATTCGCCCAGAAAAATCAAAAAAAACGTGCCCAGTAATTCACCCAGGAAAGGAGAAGGCTGCATAAATGTAATCGTAATTTTAAGGTTGTATTATGGAGCAATTTAGTAATTTTGCAACTTAATATCCAATTTATGTCTTCAAAATCGTTAAAAGCCGTTTCTCCGGTTGACGGAAGGTACAGCAGCCAGTCGGCCGAACTTGCAGAATACTTCTCTGAATTCGGACTGATCAAATACCGCGTACGGGTAGAAGTTGAGTACTTCATTGCCCTCTGCGAGCTGCCCCTGGAGCAACTGAAAGGCTTTGACAAGAAGATATATCCTGCTCTGAGAAAGCTGTATACCGGCTTTACTGAAGAAGATGCCGCCGCCATCAAGGAGATCGAAAAGACCACCAATCATGATGTTAAGGCCGTAGAATACTTCATCAAAGCGCGTTTTGAGGCACTGAATATTGCAGAGTTTTCAGAGTTTATACATTTCGGGCTTACCTCCCAGGACATCAACAATACCGCCATTCCCCTTTCTATGAAAGAGGCGCACGGACAGGTGATGGCTCCTGCTTATGTCGGCGTGCTCGAAAAGCTGAACGGCTTTGCCGCAGAATGGGCCGATGTACCCATGCTGGCCAAAACCCACGGACAGCCGGCCTCTCCTACCCGCCTGGGGAAGGAGATGAAAGTTTTTGCCGAACGACTCGAAAAGCAGTTGAATATGCTGGACCAGGTGCTGTATGCCGCTAAATTCGGTGGTGCTACCGGTAATTTCAACGCCCATCATGTGGCTTACCCAAAAACCGACTGGATAGCTTTCGGAAACCGTTTTGTCAACGACATCCTCGGGCTGAGCCGGAGCCAGACCACCACCCAGATAGAACATTACGATTACCTGGCTGCCTATTTTGATAACCTCAAACGGATCAATACCGTTCTGCTTGATTTCGCCCGTGATGTATGGCAGTACGTTTCCATGAATTATTTCAAGCAAAAGATCAAAGCCGGTGAAGTGGGCTCGTCTGCCATGCCACACAAGGTCAACCCTATTGATTTCGAAAACGCAGAAGGCAACCTGGGAATTGCCAACGCATTGTTTGAGCATTTTTCGGCGAAATTGCCGGTATCCCGCCTGCAGCGCGACCTTACCGACTCTACCGTGCTGAGAAACGTGGGCGTGCCGCTGGCACATACCCTGATTGCCCTGAAATCACTGCTGAAAGGAATGAACAAGCTGGAGCTGAACCCGGCCGCCATTCACCATGACCTGGAAGAGAACTGGGCTGTAGTGGCCGAGGCTATCCAAACCGTATTGCGCCGGGAGGGCTATCCGAAACCCTATGAGGCCCTCAAAGATCTCACCCGCAAAAACGAAAAAATCACCGAAAACTCGATCAAGGCCTTTATCGAAGACCTGAAGGTTTCTGAAAAAACCAAATACGAGCTCAAACAGATCACTCCGTTCAATTATACGGGCGTGTGATTTCTTGCGCAATTTTTACCACATAGAGATATAGATATATAGCTCAGATTGTATTTTGTTCAATGACAAAGAGTGATTCTTATTCATTCTTATATGACTATGTATCTATGTGGTTAAAAAAATCAATCCCATTCATCGGTAATTTTCGCCCACTAATCGGAAATTTCCTCTCCATCCGCCGATTTTCCATTTATTTTGGGGGATGGAAAGGGATAATTTTGAAGAAAAAAAGAATCAAATGAAAAACAATCAGAATAAAACATTCTTCTGGGCGCTCGTCTTCATAGCCGGCGGCGGACTCTTCCTGATGCGAAACTTCGGCATGCTTGATTTCGATGTCCCTCTCAAGCTGATCAGCTGGCGGCTTATCCCGTTAATCGTCGGCATCAATGCCCTTTTACGGAAAGATTACATTAACGGTATTATTGCCATATCTGTGGCCGTGATTTTCTATATCCCTGATTTTCTTACCCCCGTAGAAAAAACCCAATACTACAACCTCTGGCCGCTGCTGCTGGTAGGCGTGGGATTGACCATACTGGCCAAATATATGTTTCCCCAGCAATTTGACAACTACCGGACACAGCTACAGGCCGAAGACCGGAATTATGTCAGTGAAAGCAACATCATGGCAGGCTCTTCTTCCAAGTTTGTTACCAAAGACTTTACCGGAGGAAAAGTGAGTTGCGTGATGGGAGGCTCTGAGCTCAACCTCACCGAAGCCGACCTTCAGAACAATGCCACCCTGCGGGTATTTATCATGATGGGCGGTATGGAAATGCGGATACCCAAAGAATGGAATGTCAAGCTGGATGTATTTCCCATCATGGGCGGCGTGGAAGACAAGATCACCAAGTTCCCGGAAAACGTGGTAGACAAAAGCAAGGTGCTGGTGATCTCGGGCTACGTAATTATGGGGGGCATTGAAATCAAAAGGGTCTGACCATGAGGCATCCGATACTGAAAGATAAAAACCGGGTTTTAACCTACCTTTTTCTCTGGGTAATGGTGGCTCTCTTTCAGTATATTTTTGTCTACCGGGCATTTCCCGGCCACTCCCTGCGGGTGCTGGCCGTTACCCTGATCCAGAATTTCCTATTGGCTACTATGTATATCGGCGCCTGGTTCGGATTGCGGTACATCAACCTGGAGACCCAGAAAACGCTGCAGTTTGTGGCCAATCACCTGATTTACCTCGTTGTCATTACCCTGCTCTGGCTGAGTATGACCAACCTCTTTGACCAGGTGCTGCTGCGTGATATCCTGCCCGACTACCGGATCAGAACCGGGCCTCTGAAAAGCATGCTGGGTATTTTCTCTTACCTGCTGTTTGTTTCCTATATGTATCTCGACGCCTACTACACTTCGTATATGGATAAGATCGAAAACGAACGAAAACTGTACGAGATCCTTAAAGAATCGGAGCTGAACCTGCTGAAGTCGCAAATGAACCCTCATTTTATCTTCAACAGCCTGAATTCTATCAGCTCCCTGACCATGCTTGATCCCGTACGGGCCCAGGAGATGATCATCCGGCTGTCTGACTTTCTGCGGTATACCGTTACGGCAACGCGTGACCAGCTGGTGACCCTCGAAAAAGAGATTGACATGTGCCGGGCCTACCTCGACATCGAGAAAGTACGTTTCGGCAGCAAGATCAGCTTTACATTTGCGGTAGATCCGGCCTCATTGCCCCTCAAAGTACCGGGGATGATCCTGCAAACCCTGTTTGAAAATGCCATCAAGCACGGGGTGTATAACTCGCTGGGAAAAGAATGCATTCATTTTGAATCGCGGCTCGAGAAAGATCGGCTGATCCTGTGTATAGAAAACAGCTTCGATCCGGCTTCCCGGCCTAAAGTGGGCACCGGTACCGGCCTGAAAAACGTTCGGAACCGGCTGGATCTCATCTACGACCGGGCAGCGCTGCTGTCTACCGATATGCAGGAAAACCGGTTCACGGCAACAATGAATTTACCTTTACAGCCGTAAGCTAAAACGTATACTCATGAAAATAAGAACCATATTAATCGATGACGAAGAGCTGGCCCGGGAGCTGGTTAAAAAATTCCTGGAAACCGAAACCGAAATAGAGATCATCGGTGAAGCTTCTGACGGCTTTGAGGGTATAAAGCTGATCAACAACCTCCAACCCGACCTGGTCTTCCTGGATATCCAGATGCCCAAGCTCACCGGCCTCGAAATGCTGGAACTGCTGTCAGAGCCGCCGCTGGTTGTCTTTTCTACGGCCTATGATCAATACGCTATTGACGCCTTTGAGAAAAATGCGATCGATTACCTCCTGAAGCCCTTCTCGCGTGAGCGGCTCCTGAAAACCCTGGATAAGGTAAAAGAGAAATTCCTGGCGCGCCAGGATTCTGCAGCGGAGATCAGGGCCCTGTCGGCCCTGCCGGGTCTGAAAGATAAAAACCAGCGCCGGATAGTGATCAAGAACGGTTCAAAAATAGAAATGATTCCCTACGAAGAGATTCATTATATCGAATCGTACGGCGATTACGTCCGTATTCACGCTACCCAGGGCAAATTTCTCAAGCAAAAAACCATGAAAGAGCTGGAAGACTCGCTGGGCAACGACTTCCTGCGCATCCACCGGTCTTTCCTGGTCAATACCACCTGCATTCACAAGCTTGAGCTGTACGAAAAAACCAGCTACCTGGTTCTCCTGAAAAACGGGGAGAAGCTGGCGGTGAGCAAAAGCGGCTATAAGTTGCTGAAAGACACGCTGGGGTGGTAGGGTTAAGTGAAAAACTAAAAGCGGCCGCCGCTGCGGTGAAAAACTAAAAATTATGGAACATCAGTATTTTAATTATGAAAGAATGTTCCGCAACTTTTCACCGCAGCGGCGGCCGCTTTTAGTTTTTCACTTTTAACTTTACTTTAGTTGCTTCAGCACTCCGCACATCTGGTACGTATTCTCTGCCAGGCTCTTGATGGCCTTGACCTGATCCAGGATCATGCGCCCTTCCTGCAGCTTTAAACTGGTTTCATAGCTCATCTGGGCCACGCCTGATTCCAGCTCCAGCTCCCGCAGCTGCGAAAGGCCGTAATAGTATTTATCCAGGCTTTCCAGGGCGTTCAGCGGGTTACTGACCGTAGGCCGGGCATTAGCCGATCCCTCCATCACCCGGGCCGCCACCTGCAGCTGGTCTGTAATATACCGCATTACTGCCCTGAAGTCTTCAGAAACCATGGTGGTCTGGTGATTCTGGATATAGGTAGAGTAGGCCGCCACTCCTTTCAGCAGCGAATGGCTCAGGAGTACCACGGCGTAGCTGTTGCTGAGCTGGCTCCGCTTCGACTTGGGGTCGTCTTTCAACCGCTGGAAAGCCTCGTACAGATTGCCGTTCTTCACAAAGGCCTCCTTTCTCAGCAGCTTGAAATCGGTATCCACGGGCTGCTTGGTTTCATAGAGGTGATTAACGGCCTCCAGGTAGCGTCGGTTGGCATCAATCGCATTGCCGATGGCGGTAAAAATACTTTCCTTCTCCCATGCCGGGAAGATAAAATAAATCACAAACAGGGCAATGGCCGAACCCACAGACGTATAAAAAACCCGGTAAAGCACCAATTCAAACGACCGCCCCGTAAATGCCACATACAACAGCATAATGGCCAGGGTAATATAGGTGGAAGCCAGCAGGTAACGGGTAGATACATACGAGAAACCCAGCATCAGGCTGATCCCTGCCAGCCCCAGCAGCATCGGCTTATAGTCGGTGATATACACAATGGCCAGGGTAATCACCCCGCCCAGCAGGGTTCCGCCAATGCGGTTGAATGCCCGTGACCGGGTAAGGCCGTAATTGGGGCGGAGCACCACAATACAGGTGGCAATGATCCACGAGGTATTTCCCGCGCTGATCACGTCCTGGAGCAAAAAGCAAATGGCTATAGCTACACACAACCTGACCGAATGCCTGAAGATAGAAGAGTCAAAATTCAGGTTGCTTAACAGGATCTTGTAGGAATAATCCTGGGCCGTGATAAATCTCGGGTCTCCCTGCGTCCGGATCTTTTCCGTATAAAACAGGTTTTCATAGTGCTTGCTGATCACGTTCAGGCAATTCAGCTGCTTGTTTTTCAGGTCAACCAGGTTTCGCAGGAGAAGCATGCGCTCGTGGGCCTCCCTTGACCGGCTTCTGAGCAGGGGCTTCAGGTTTTCTTCCGCTTCCAGCAGCTTGGCCTGCAGCCGCGGGCTGACCGCGTATTTCCGGTTCAGCCGCAGCAGCTCACCGAAACGCTCCAGCTCTTCTACCAGCAGGTGGGTAAACGCACGGTACGGTTGTACCAGCGGCTCTGTCCCGTCAAAATGTTCACGGGCCTGTTCCAGGTCGTGGTTAGCCGCCAGCGTCATCTCGTACAGGTCAACGATCTCCTTAAAGATCAGGTACAGTCGCCGGGTTTTATTGGAAGGAAGCAGCCGGCCCGGCTTATTCAGCAGAGCCGAACGCAATACCTCGTGGTAGGTGTTAATCCGGCTTTCTATATGCAGGATATCCGCCTCCAGGTCTTTGCTGTCCCACACCTGCTGCTCCTGCTTCCGGTAATATTCTGCAGTAAGTTCCACGCAGTCGGCCAGCATGCTCCTGATGTGGTGCCCCTGGTAGAAAAACTGGCTGATGGCCGAGAGCAGGATATACGTGCCTCCTCCCACCAGCGCGTGCAGGAGACTGTCGGCATGCGAAAGCCCCATTGCGTGAATACCGTAGCTCGATACAATGGCAAACAATCCGCCGAAAGAGACACTCCCGCCGCGCAGGCCGTATACCGCCACCATGGAAGTGATGAAAACAAAAACCAGCATCACTGAAAAGTGAAGCCATTTTGGGGTATCAAACAGGGATAGCTGCACGGCCAGCATCAGGAAGCTCCAGGCAAAGCCCAGCACGATACCGATGATCCGGTGGCGCTGGCTGCCCTCTGTATTAGGAAAATAGGCCAGCATGGCCCCGATGGTAAACGGGAAAACCGCCTTGTAATTATGCGTATAATAGCCCCATAGCAGCGCCCCGCCGAGGATGAAGCACAGGACGGCCGATTTGAAAAAATCAAACGACAGGATATGTTTATTGGCTCTGTGCAGCACAGCAGTAAAAATTAGCTGCAAAAATATTGCTATTTTACCACGCAGTAACTAATCCGGCCTTAAAAAAACCTTAATTCTATGGCCTGAATGCCGTTTTTCCTTTTTCCAGGAAGGCCTTGAACTCCTCATACGACGTATAGGCCACCGGATCGGTAACTTTCTCCCCGCCGGCATCCACTATTATGTAATATGGCTGGGCATTGCTGTTGTATTTGCTCATCTGGTAATCCAGGTTCTTGGCACCGATGGTTGTTTTCAGCTTATTGTCGAACGAAGATACATAATGCCTGTCCTGCGGCAGCTCTTTCTTGTCATCCACGTAAAGAGACGCAATCACAAAATCATCTTTCAGGCTCTGCAGCACATCGGGCTTTGACCAGACATTCTCTTCCATTTTCCGGCAATTGGCACAGGCATATCCCGTGAAATCAATCAGCACCGGCTTGCCCGTTTCTTTCGATTGCAGCAGGGCATCGTCCATCTCGTTAAATCCCCACAGACCGTGCGGCAGGGCCCGCATAAGATCAGGCTTAGGGGCGGCCGAAGCCATAGCCTGGGTAGGAAGCGGAGGCAGAATACCTGACAGCGCACTTAAAGGTTTATTGGTTACCCCGGGAACCATATAAGCGGCAATAGCCAGGAAGATAACCGCAAAACCAATTCTCAACGGGCTGTAACGCGTTACCTTCTCGTCTTTCGGCAGGCGCATAAACCCTAAAATATACAGGCCGATGATGACGGCCACTACAATCCAGATCACCAGGAAAACGTTACGGTGAATCAGGTTCCAGTGATACGCCAGGTCAATATTGCTCAGGAATTTCAGCGCCAGGGCAAACTCCAGGAAGCCGAACACCGCTTTCAGCTCATTCAGCCAGCCTCCTGATTTAGGCAGGCTCTTCAGGTATTGCGGGAACATGGCCAGCCCGCTGAACACCAGCGCAAACGGCAACCCGAACGCCAGCATTCCGTACAGGGGCTTCAGCACCTCGCCACCCGCGGCTCCGATCAGCAATGAACCTACAAAAGGTACGGTACAGCTGAATGACACCACCACCAGGGTCAGCGCCATAAAGAAAATACCGATCAGCCCGCCTTTATCTCCCAGCCGGTCAATTTTGTTGACCGCTCCGTGGGGCAGCACAATCTCAAACGCGCCCAGCAGCGAAAACCCGAAAACAATAAAAAGAGTAAAGAAAATAAGATTGGGCAGCCAGTGCGTACTCAGCGCATTCAGGAAAGATGCGCCCAGGGCCATGGTGATCAGCCCCATCACGGCAAAAATCAGCATGATGCATATCCCGTAGAAAACCGCTTTGAACTTGCCGTCTTTTTGCTTGGTAAAGTAGCTCACCGTCATGGGCATGATGGGATAAATGCACGGCATAAATATAGAAGCAAAACCCGCTCCGAAAGCCACCAGGAGGAATTTCCACATGCCGCCGCTTTCTTTTACGGGCGGAACCTCCGCAGAAGCCTCTACAGCTGTAGCAAGGCTATCGCCGGGCACAGCCGCCTGAGTCACCTCGGCCGGAGCTTCTTTTGTTGAATCCGGGCTCTCCGCCAGGTCCTGCCGGCCGGTTGTTGTATTCTCCGGCGTCTTATTGAGCTCGTCTTGTTTTACCTCACTGCCCGGAGCAGCTTTGACAAGGATATCAAAATCATCATCTCCCGGTACACACTGGCCGTCATCCTGGCAGGTCTGGTAATTCAGCTTTACCTTTCCCCCGGGGTTTACCCCTGTAATCCGGGCTTTTTGTGTATACTTTGCCTCTTTATAGTAAACCAGCACATCGGCTTCCCAGACCTCTTCATAAAATTTCTTGGCCGGCTTGGCAGGTCTGGGTTTCCCCATCAGCTGGATATCTTTGAGCCCTGAATACTTAAATTCAAGAATCATGGGTCCGGCATCCGGGTCAGATTCGGCCGCATATATTTTCCAGCCATCGTTAATTTTAGCGGAGAAAACAATTTCTACTTCGTCGCCTACCTTAGCGGTTGAAGGGTTAACAGAAACGGTCCAGGTGGTAGGGCTGACCAGGCCGCCCGGGAACGACTGCCCGAACGTTACAAAAGATGTGAAAAGAAGAAAAACAAAAAGTCTCATTAATTTTATGAAGTACATAATGTATATAACAGCACTTTAGAAAAAAAGATTGCCGGAAAGTCCTTAAAATTTAGGGCAGGCCAGCGCTTTGCGCCGCACCTTGTTACGGGGTGTCCGTTCTATCTCCACCTGGGGCAGCTGGTAGGCAATAGATATCTCGTGCGAACCGCCTGACCGGGCACCCAGGCCCGAAACGGTCAGGTCATAGCTGTACCCGAACGAAAAATTCTCATACCGGATACCTATCACCCCGGAAATGGCATCCTGGTTCGGAAAATTATTAAATACTTTGGTCAGCGGAATTCCCCGGTATTGAAGCCCCAGGGTAAACGGGGTGTAGGTGACATACCCGCCCAGGTCAAGCTGGGAATAGGGGCCCTGCTTCTTGTACAAAAATGTGGGTGTAAGGGTAAACTCGCGCTCTGAATAGCTGTCGGTAATCAGGTGGCTGAGGTCTACGTTATAGCCCCCGTGCACCACCAGCAGGCGGGGAAGAGCCGGCACATCGCCCGATTGCCCGTTAAAAAAGCTTAGCCGGGGCTCGGTCAGGTGATTTACGGAAGCCCCCACAAAATACCGGGGATTAAAATACAGGAGCCCGGCCCCTACGTCCAGTGTGTTAACCGACTGCACGCGGGTATTGACCACCGGATCCTGCGAACCCGGTCTGACGGTACCGTTATTCTCCAGCTGATCGCCCATGATCAGGCCGCCGGGCTGTAAGCCCCGGAAAGAATAACCGCCGTTTAAGCCGAATCTCAAGCCATTGTTCCTGTCAATCTTCAACTCGTAAGCATACAAGAGCCGAAGCTCGGTGTTGGACAGGTTATACCCCTGCTTATCGTTCAGAAACATCACACCTATACCGCTGTTGGCACGCTCAATATAATGATCCAGGGTAAACAGGGTGGTTACAAAATTAGCATTCAGCGAAGGCCACTGGTTGCGGTAGTTCATCATGACACGGGGCGCATAGCCCGAGCCCGTAAATGCAGGATTATGGTACATGGGGGCCGCGTAGAACTGGGTAAACTGGGGGTCCTGTCCCATTACCGAATGTGTCACCCATACTAAAACAAATATAAATCTCTTCATTAGCCTTCCTGCAATACCTGTATACAGGACTTATTTTTATCAGAAAACGTTGCAACCTCCTGTTTGGTATGACCTGAAACAGGTTTTAAAATTAACAGGATATACGGAGATCCCCCGCATTTCGCTTCCGGTTTATTTTGCATGGGTCTGCACGCAAAGGTAATTCATACGATTAAAAAAAATGAAAAAACGTAACTTTGTAAATTCTTCCCTGTGTACATTTATGTCTTTTTCTGCGTTTAGGTAAGTGTGAAGTATTGGTATATGGAAAAACGGCTGCTTTTATTTTTGGGTTTATTATTTTTCGGAGCCACCGTATCCAACGCCCAGCTCTACGTGGGCAAAGCGTGCCTGGTTGATCCCTCAGCCCCGGTGACTCCCCCTGCTACGGGCTCTCCTGCCGCGAGCACGCCCACATCGTGCGATGAAAAGACCTATTTCTTTGAAGCTACTGAGAATAATTTCGGCAACTGGACCTGGGACTTCGGCGACGGTACCGTTCTTACAGGAACAACGCGAAACCCCTTACATGCCTATACCACTCCGGGCCCCTACACGGTAAAAGTTACCCCGGTAGATAATGGCGGGGCCACATTGGCCGGACCGTATACCCGCCTGATAAACGTGGGCTATTACCCTTATCAGCCGCTCTTCAGAGACAAAACCGAACAGGATTCTACCATTTGCAAAGGAAAAACCATCACCCTCGACCCTTATAAAGGACAGTCGGCGCCCGCCAATGTAAGCTATAAGTGGTTCCCGGAAGGGCAAACCACCCGTACCATTGATGTAAGTGAAGCCGGCTGCTACTCGGTAGAGGTCATTGACAATACTACGGGCTGCTCCCGCTCAGCTAAGATCAACGTAAAATTATGCTATGAGGAATCGAGCTCCGGCGGCGGTTCCGAAAAATGGTATTTCGGACACGGTTCCGGCCTGGAGTTTACCCTCACGGGAAACGAAATGGTACAGGACTCCCTCGACGAAGACGGCAGCCTGGATCCCCAGCCGGAAATTGTGAACCCGTCTTTTGATCCTTCAGACCCAGGTGTAAACAAAATGCAGGCCGATGAGGCTGCTGCTATGGTCTTTGATCAGCATAATAAGCTGGTGCTGTATACCGACGGAAAAAAACTGTATTCCGGTGACGATGATTCGGAAATCCCGGTAGCCGGCGGGGGCTCTTTTGCCATCAGCAAAGCTACAGGTGCCCAGGGTGTAGCCCTGATACCCAAACCGGTCTGCAGCGCCTGCGACTTTATCAATTATTACCTTTTTACCGTAGATGAAAATACGGGCCTGCTCACGTATTCAGTCATTGATATGCGGGAAAGGGGGGGCAAGGGCGCCGTGGTGGAAGCCGATGTGCCCGTGGCCGTCAATGTGAAGGGAAAAATCACGGCCGAACGCGGCAGTGATGATGAGCATGAGTCGTATTTCATCACCGCGTACAATGCACTCTCCGGGAGTTTCCAGTCGATAACCGTTGACGCCCTGGGCACGGTCAGTGTTGAGCAGACCATGCCCCCACTCCAGCCGGGAACTGTCTCGGAAGGCTATGTAGCGGTTTCAGCCGATGGAAATCAACTGGCCCACGGCCTGGTCATTAACGGGAATAATTTTGTGCAGATTACCGGCCGCAATCCGGAAAACAATACCTTGTCAGCCCCCCGCCTGGTTGACCTTGGATACGCAGCCCCTCCTACCGTTTACGGGCTGGCTTTCAGCCCGAATGGCGCTTACCTCTACGTAACGCTCAAAGGTGATGGCAGCACGGTAGAATCCAGGCTTTTGCAGGTAGATATTGCCAACGGGGGAGTCACCGAAATCGCTTCGTCCATGCAGGAATTCGGAGCGCTGGGCTTAGGTCCAAAATACGGTGCGGGCTCGAAATATGTGTATGTAACGATCAATAACAGCAGCACCATTCACTACCTGCAGGCGCCGGATGAGGCCGGCAGAGACGCCGTAGGATTTACGCTCAATTCCAGTAACCCGGGAACAGCGGTGGCCGGGACAACTAAGCTGGGTTTTCCGAATGTGGTAGCGGCTGCACCTGCACAAGACGGGCAGGGACTTGGCGCCAACTACAGCGGAAACTGTATGAACGCACCTACCCTGTTTACCAGCCAGGAAATATGCAGTCCCATGAAAAATGACGTAGACTGGGTGATTGACGGAGAAACGTTTAAAAACAACCCCAATCCTTCAAAAACGTTTACTTCGCCCGGCTGGAAGACAGTAAAGATGACCGTTCGTCCTTACAAAGAAATCGCCAGCGTATCGGTTGTTAAGATAAAAGATTACTGCGGCAGCCCTATTGAATTTGAGGGCAGGGTATACATCAAGCCCGCACCGGAGCTGACCATCCCTGATCCGCTTTATGTATGTGACGAGTATCCTTACCAGGGGTTGACGGTAGATCCCAAACCCACAGGAGGATCGTCTTTTGAATTTGAATGGCTGACCCGTTACGATGCTCCCATAGACAACAACTACCGTAACCCGGTATTTACGTTCCAGACGGCTCAGACTTTTAAGGTTAAAGTGACCAATAATTTTAATTGCACTACCGAACGGCAGCTTGACCTCCAGGAGGGCTGCGAGCCCATTGTCAATGTTCCAACGGCATTTACCCCCAACGGTGACGGGCTCAACGAGACGTTCAAGGTGGTTCATTATTTTATCCAGCAACCCAGGCTGGAAATCTATAACCGCTGGGGCGAGCAGGTCTTCCAGACCGATGACCTGGATAACCGGTGGGATGGCCGCTACAAAGGCCAGGTACTAAGCAATCAGCTTTTCGCGTATGTGCTGCGTTATTACATGCGGGATTTCCCGCAGCTCGGCGAACAAAAGAAAGTAGGCTCAATTCTCGTACTGACAGAGAAGTAATATCCCGGAAAAAAATCCTGAGCTTATCTGTGTAATCCGTACGAAAAAAAGCAGACGTTAATTTTAGCTCACAGGCAACACAGATCTCCACAGAAAAAATTCTGTACCCATCTGTATCATCAGAGAGAAAGCGTAAGCATTTTTTGCTTTTCCACCCTGAAAATAGTACCTTGTCAAAAATCACTTTCGATCATGGCACATTCTACCTCTTACTACATTGACCTGGAAGAAAAGTACGGCGCTCATAACTATCACCCGCTGCCCGTGGTGCTGGAAAAAGGGGAAGGCGTTTTCCTTTGGGATGTAGACGGTAAGCGGTATTTCGATTTTCTCTCTGCCTACTCGGCTGTGAACCAGGGGCATTGCCATCCCCGCATTATCCGCGCCCTCACCCAACAGGCGCAGAAGCTGACACTCACCTCCCGTGCGTTTCACAGTGCACCGCTGGGAGAGTTTGAGAAATACATTACTAAGCTTTTCGGCTACGATAAGGTATTGATGATGAATACCGGCGTAGAAGCGGTAGAAACGGCCCTGAAACTTTGCCGCAAATGGGGCTACGAAAAGAAAGGTATCCCGGAGGGAAAAGCCCGCGTGCTTTTTGCCCGTGAAAACTTCCACGGACGAACCACCGGCATTATTTCGGCTTCTACCGATCCGTCAAGCACCACCGGTTTCGGGCCCTTTCTGCCCGGCGTGGAAACCGTGGAGTACGACAACGTGGAGGCGCTGGAAAATGCGCTTATCTCCGACCCCTTCATAGCAGGCTTCATTGTAGAGCCGATCCAGGGAGAAGCAGGAGTAAAAGTGCCCAAAGACGGCTATCTCTCCAAAGTAGCCCGCCTGTGTAAAGCAGCGCGGGTGCTCTTTATTGCCGATGAAATACAAACGGGCATTGCCCGCACCGGTAAAATGCTGTGTGTAGATCATGAAGATCTGCGACCGGATATCCTGATCCTGGGAAAAGCGCTCTCCGGGGGAACCCTCCCGGTATCTGCCGTACTCACCGATGACGAGGTCATGCTGACCATCCGGCCGGGGGAACACGGTTCTACTTACGGGGGCAACCCCCTGGCATGCCGGGTGGCACAAGAGGCCCTGCAGGTAGTGCTGGATGAAAACCTGGCGGAACGCGCCCACGTCCTAGGTCAGTTATTCCGGGACAAGCTGAACGAATACATTGCCGGAAGCCGGATCGTAAAGCTGGTACGCGGCAAAGGCCTGCTCAACGCCGTTGAGCTCAACAGCGACGAAGAGTCGGAGCTGGGTTGGGAGATCTGCATGGCCCTGATGAAAAACGGCCTGCTGGCCAAGCCTACCCACGGCAACAAAATCCGCTTTGCGCCGCCATTAGTGATTAGCGAGGAGCAACTACTGGAATGTATGGAAATTATTATTTCTACATTAAGTGCGTTTGAGGTGAAACTTTAATTACCCCCTCTCCAAATAGTGACTTGAGTATTTCGTGCAGGTTAACCCTGGGGTCCGTTTTCTCTTCTGCCATATATTTCAGGTCATTTATGGTTATGGGATGGCTCATTAAATCCAGTATTTTACAATCTGGTTCGCTGAAAAGAAACTCCTGGAAACACGTTTTCTTTGTGTCGACAATTAAATGATACCAGTAGTTTTTGCTTTTATATTCTAAATTATTAAACCAGTTATTCCTGCTTTTGACAAGTTTAGACTCGTTTAACTCAACCGTTAAATCCCTGATTTCTTCAAAGGGTTTTGAACAGAAGCGATTGTGCGATTCAAAATGCTGAAAAACAGCATCTTCCTTCTCATCCAACAAAACTTCTAACACTTGTTTTCTTTTACTTTCAAAATCTAAACAATCCCGGTATTTCTGAAACTCAGCAGAGTCTTCATCCCCCAACTGGTTGTACAGGGCTGAAGACCTTTGGTTTAAATCGGAGAAGACTTCTTCAGGGCTATTGTATATCCATTTTGAAAAAGGCAATCTTTTTTCATTTTCCGGGTTTAAACGTAGGAAAGCCCCCCCGGTTATTTCAGCATTGAAACAGGCATCAATCTTTTGTAATTGAGCCGGCCACAACTTTTTTAACCAGAACTCCATTTTATTACAATAGTTCAGCCGGTATTTGTAAGACCCTAATAAGTGTAAAAAATCAGGCTCACCGGTGGAGGGTAAAACTTTGTTAAAGTTCAGAACTTCGCTAAAATCATTTTTGAATGCCGTTTTTTTGAGAAGTTTTATACTCGCATTGTTTTCCCTGGCCAGAACAGAAAAAAAGAATTGCTCAATAAAAATATACAAATATTTCAATGAGCCTGAGCTATGCTTTCTAAACAGCTTGAGATTTTCGTGGTAAAAATTTAAAGCCTCGTCATAAAACTTTTTAAACAATTGCACATGATGTCCTCCCAGGATACCCATATTTATGGCAAAAACAGAATTCAGGTTTATTTTATCCCAGTAAGCGGGTAAACTACCGTGATTTTCCCGGATGGTTTTCAAAACATCGTGATAAAAGGGGTCACCTATTTCCAGGCACTGAGCTACTACTTCTGAAGAAAGGAAATCTTTCGGGGGAAAATTAAACCAGAAAACATCACCGTCTACATGAACAAAAGGGGTTTCCTGTAAAGAATACACATAGATTTTAGCCATTGTCCATAAGTCACTGATTTGTTCTTCTGTTGTATCTAAACAGGTAAAAACCTTGTCATACTTCAAACCCAGCTCTTCAGAAAGAGTCAAAACTCCCGGAGTATTACCATAGAGATGGACCTGAGCGAAGTTTCTTTTTAAGAGAAAGAAGCTTAAAGACCAGCTTATATATTCAAATCGCCTGTTGATCCAACCTCCGGCGGGTACAGAATTTCCGGATATCCAATACGTTTGTATGGCATTCATAGCATAGAATAATTACATCCAAAAATATGTAAAATGGAGAAAAATAACCAAATTTACGGTGATAAAGACGGGCATCTTTGTGAAAAAGCAGCGAGGCATGCCCATTTTCCTTTAATGAATAAAACTATAAACTATTAGATGAGAGCTTTTAAATTAAATGAATCAAATATTGCTATGGAGGTATTTGATAATGAAGCTGTTTTAATAAATATTTCTTTAGGTAAATATTACAGTGTGAGGGGGAGTACCGGCGTTTTTGTGCTTGGATTATTACAAGATTCTGTTCATAAAGATTTTATAATTTCTTCGTTGCTATTGAAGTATAGTGAGCAAAAGGAAATTATAGAGCGCGAAGTGCAAATGTTTATAGATGTACTGCTTCAGGAAGAAATTATAGTAGAAACAGGCTTAGATAGTAGCACGGTAGCGACTGACGGCAAAACAGAGATGTTGCCTTATGAGCATCTTGCCATAGAGGTTTTTGATGATATGCAGGAACTGATTATGCTTGACCCCATTCATGATGTAGATTCAGGGAAAGGCTGGCCTAAACGAAAAGAAGATATCTGAGATGAAAAACGCTTCAGATTTTAAATGGCGGTTTAATCTTGGTAACTATACATTTAAAGTTTTGGGCTATGGAGACTATGACTTCAGCAGATATCTGAGAGCTTTAATGCATTTAGAAACGCCTGGCTTATTAAATGAACAAGTCACTATTCATCTTATTGATACCAGAACCACCGGTTTTTCTCCTCCGAAAGAAGGGTTAAAATGGGAAAAAGTAAACCCTTATAACGGAGAGCTTCTGAATTTTGGAGAACAGAAAGCGGTCTATAATACAGGGGAGCTTTCTTTTACGCTGGTTGACTATAAACAGAAAGAAATATACTATTGGGTAAGTGATTTCAACCGCCTCCCTCCTAATGAGACCGCAGCTCCTTTAAGGTCGCTGTTTCATCACTGGTTTGAAACCACTTCTATGTTTTTATGCCATGCCGGGGGCTTGGGATTGGCAGGTAAAGGCGTTTTACTTACGGGGAAGAGCGGCGCCGGGAAATCTACATCGACTTTAGCCTGCTTAGAGAGTAGTTTAAGCTACGGCGGAGATGATTTTATTCTGGTGGATTCAGAAAACTGCCGGGCATACAGTCTTTATGGAGTAGCCAAATTAAATACGGAACAGTTCTCCCGTTTCCCGCATTTAAAAAAGCACATTTCAAACCGGGAGCAATTACCTCATGAAAAAGGCCATGTGTATATTGATGATATTGCCAAAAATAAGATGATCAATAATTTCAGAATTGAGGCCTTACTGCTTCCAACCATAACCGGGAAAACACACACATTTATTCAGGAATGTTCAAAAGCAGATGCGGTCATGGCATTGGTCCCCTCATCGGTTTGGATATTGCGTAGTTCCGTCAGCACGGCAGAAAAAATGAAAGTGTTTATTTCAAAAGTACCTACCTACCGGTTAATGGCAGGTACGGAGCTTCGCCAGATTCCGGAAGTGCTGATTCATAAGCTAAATCATGATAATTAAAATTTCGTTATGAAAATAAGTATAATTATTACCCTATATAATTTGGAGAGCTACATAGAGGAGGCCGTTACGTCTGCCTTAAACCAAACCTACCCGAACACCGAGATCATCGTAGTAAATGACGGTTCTACCGATAATTCTTTGGATATTCTGAAAACCTTTGGGAATAAGATTAAAGTAATCACCCAGGAAAATGGAGGGTTGGGGAAGGCCATGAATACAGGAATAAAGGCAGCAAGTGGCGAAATGCTGGCATTTTTAGACGGTGACGATATTATGGCATCGGACAGGCTAAGCCTTCAGGTGTCAGAGTTTCATAAAAACCCGGAACTGGAAGTCACTTTTGGGAGGGTTAAACAGTTTCTGAGCCCTGAACTTGAACCAAAGAAAGAGCGGTTCAGATTTCAGGAAGGCAGTTTGGATTTTAAATCCAAAATCTCTATCCTGTTTAAAAAAGAGGTATTTGAAAAATACGGGCTGTTACACGAAGTCGAGATGCACGAATTTATCGACTGGTTTGAAAGAGCCAAAGTAAAAGGCCTGAATTATAATAATACCGAACACCTCGTGGCTTACCGAAGAGTTCGTGAAAATTCGCTTTCGCAGAGAGCGGATTATTATCCTACACTTTTGGCATTATTAAGAAATAAGATAAACCAGCAAAAGGAATTATGAGAGGTATTGGAGGGCATTTTCCTACAGAAATACAAACGTTACTTTTAAAATCTGCCCTTAATGAAAATAATAAGGCTCATGTTTCTTTCTCGAAATGGCTGGTCAGGAAAAACTTAGAAGCTCTTAACCCTGATTCTCCAACTTTCCTTTCCGATTTTATGGATAGCTTAGACCTGGAAAGCCAGCGGCTTTTGCCTTTGGTAATCCAGAATTTAGGAGAAAACAGTCACCCTTATTTTAAACTTTTAAGGGGGATCCGCAAAAATTTCTGGGTGAGAAATAAACAAATTGAATATCGGGCCGGTCAGATTCAAAAATCTCTTACTCTTCTAAAAATCCCCAGCATGAAAATTAAGGGGTTGGATTATGCCCAAAATTATTACGACAGCATGGCTTTAAGGCCTATGAACGACGGAGGTATTCTTATTCCTTTTAATTACCGTGAAAAGGTAGTTAAACTAATGGAACAGGGATATTTCGGAAATAAACAAAACACCTTTAGCTTAAGAATGAAAGATAATACCCATGCTGTACACCTGGAATTTGAAGCGGGCATTGACATAGGCTTACACTGGAACATCTTTGCCGAATATTCAAATAAAATCAATGTATCAGATTTTATTTGGGAGAAAGCACGGAAAGAAGAGCATAACGGGGAGGTAATGTATAAAATGCACGACACGCATGCGTTTTTTTTGAGTATCATACATGACAGAAACTTTGACTTTGTCCCCCCTTTCAGGTGGGTGGCTGATACCCATAAAATACGGCAAAAAGCAGAAATAGACTGGGAAGAAGTATATACGCTGGCCCGGAAGTTTCCGTATAAGCCGTTTTTGAAAGACTCGTTTACTTACCTGGATAATGTGTTTCATGCAGATTTTCCCCCGGGGTTTGTTTCTAAGATAAATAACTTGAAAACGACCCACTTAGAGAACGCCTATTACAGAAACACTACACGGAATATAAGGAATTTTGGTTTCATTAGCCTGGCCTGGTACGGTACTATCCGAAGATTTATACATTATTTTCTTTTTTTACGCGAATCAGACACTTCCCTTTTCAAGTATCTCACCTCGTGGTATTATAACAGGATACAAGGCGAACTCATAAAAGATTAAGCATGGCCGTTTTAATCCTTACATTCCTGATTCATTTTTTTGGTACGGCGGTACTATCTGTAAGGTTAGTAGGTGTCCGAACAGGCAAAATGGCCGCTTCTTATGCTGTATATAATATTATTTTCCTTGCTATGCGGTTCTTAACCACATTTCAGGCACCCTTACTTACCCATACTGTAGAAACATCTATTTTAAACAGAACCGGGCCTGACTATTGGTTATTCATAAACCTCTGTATAGTGTCTTTCTCCGGAAGTATCTTAGGAGGATTATTCATTCCTACTTTGCATCGGTTTATGCATGATGCCGTAGAGAAAGCATATAAAAATAATTCTTTAGTCAGGCTTTTCAAAAGTGTATTTAGTTTAAGCATATATTGTAAATTTTACCGCTCTCTTACAATTCCTAAAGCCTCCAACTTTAATCAACTGAGAGAGTTTAAAAAAATGCCCGTAAATATAATCATCATGAATGTGGTAATAGGGTCACTTACTACCATAAGTGTATTATCATGTTTATATGCCGGTTACCTGGAGCCCGACTTAAGAACCACTTCTTTATCTCTGAATGGGGTTATTATCGGTTTGTCCACTATCCTGGTGATGATTCTTGTTGAGCCCCATTTGGGTATTACTGCAGACAAGGTAGTTAACGGAGAATACTCTGAGGTTTATTTCAGAAAATACTTATTCTTTGTGGTATTGGCAAGAATTACAGGTACCGGCATGGCTATAGCTTTATTGATTCCTTTGGCTTATATAGTAGTATTTTTGGCCAGGTTACTCTGATGGTTTTTTATTGAATTTTAATGCAGAATCACAGGCCTGTTTCGTAACTTTACACAACAGAGTTATGAAAATATCAATTAGTAACAGAAGTTACCTATAAACTCCGATTTTATACGGACCTTTGAGGTGCTTTGAAAATACAAAATAAGATGAACTCTTTTCAGAAAAAGATAAACAGCGATACACTGACCCTCGTAGATTTTTTTGCTACCTGGTGTGGCCCGTGCAAAACCATGGCGCCCATGCTAAACGAGCTCAAACAGAAAGTAGGTGATGACGCCTCCATTCTGAAAGTAGATGTGGATATCAACCCCGCCATTGCCCAGCAATACAAAATACAGGGTGTACCTACCTTAATATTGTTCAAAAACGGGCAACCCCTCTGGCGTCAGTCAGGCGTAGTACCCGTTCACCAGTTAGAGCAAATTATCCATCAGTATAAATAATGAAACGAATTCTTGTCCTGGCCCTTATTGCGGGCCTAAGCTCCTGCATCAGCAAAAACGATCAAAATACCGAAGAGCAGGTAGCTCTTACCGAAGCCCCTGCAGCGCAAGCCGCTTCAGGCGTAGCCTTTACCCGCCTCGACGGACAAAACACAGACCTTGCCGACCTGTCAGGAAAAGTGGTGGTACTGAATTTCTGGGCTACCTGGTGTCCGCCCTGCATTAAGGAAATGCCTTCTTTGCAGGCTTTTTACAATGACTACGGGAAAAACCCTGACGTAGAATTCCTGGTAGTGGAAGTGGACAACAAGCCCGATCTGGCCAAAAGCTTTGTAGAAAAAAACAACTTCACCTTTCCGGTGTATAGCCCGGCCGGGATGATTCCCGAGGCCTTCCTCGGACAAGCCATTCCTACCACGGTTATCCTCAACAAAAAAGGTGAAATCAGCTACCGCCACGAAGGCATGTCAGACTTCACGGCCCAGGATTTTCGTAACCAGTTTGAAGGGATATTGAAGCAATAAACGGGCAACAAAAAACAGTCCGTTAACTAATTTCTAAAAATCCGCTGCACTCAGCAGTGCCTCCAGGGCGTCAGCATGCACTACGGTCAGGTTAGGCCTGTCAAAAATGCCGGAAGCATTATTGCCTGTACCGCCGTTATCCCAATAGAAAGGAATCAGCCCGTAACGCTTTGCCGTTTTTGTCACGTAATTCAGGTAATAGTTCCGGGCTTTTTTGTGGTCTTCCAGTACATTCGCCGGGAGTGAAGCCCGGTAGGTAGCGGCGTATTCGCCCAGGATGACGGGGATACCTTTGGAGGTAAATTTCTCTTTCATCAGGCCAAAAGCCTCATTCACCCAATCTTCCTGCCCCCAGGCAGATACCCCTGTGCTCCCTTTGAAATCTTTGCCCCAAAGGTATTTGGCCGAAGCGCCGCTTTCGAGGGTAAAATCATAGGGGTCATAGTAATGTACCTCCGCCATCATCCGGTTAACGGCCGGGTCTTTGGGCAGCACCAGCGACTCATAGGTATACTGGATATTGGTATTATAGCCCTGGGCTACCAATACCCGCCAGGCATTCCTGCCCCCTGTAGAACGTACGGCGTCTACAAAGGTCTGGTTATACGACATCTGTACCTGGAGATGCTCTGCCGTGGGCCGGTTGTAGTCGGCGTGCACTTCATTGGCGCCCGCAAAGAGCAGGTGTTCGTCATAATCCCGGAAAGCCACCGCTATCTGTTCCCAAAGCGCCTTTTGCTTTTTGTTGACCTCTGCCTGCCGGGCATAGGTGGGGTTATTTTCCAGCCAGCCGCCATCCCAGTGAATATTGATGATGGCGTACATACCGTTAGCCACGCAATAGTCCACCACCTCCCTTACGCGCATCATCCATTCATCCTTAATTTTGTATGTATTCCGGTCCTCGATATAACCGCTCCAGGCGGTGGGAATACGGACCGCATTAAAACCCGAGCGTTTCACCAGGTCTATGAGCTCTTTAGACGTCGCCGGGTTACCCCACAGGGTTTCACTTGCCGTATTTTCATCTGCACAGGCTTCCAGGCTGTTGCCCAGGTTCCAGCCGATCTTTATTTTCGCAGCCAGTTCAGCGGCATTGCTTTCCATACCCGTTTTATCGGCATCCACCATAAGTTTCTTACCTTTCTGGTGAATAGTAACTACCCGTTGGATATTTCCCGATCCCAGCGTAATCGTACCCGTTCTGGGGAAATGAGCGGGGTTTTCACCGATGGTAAAATAGTAGCTGTTTCCAGACACCGGCTTTTGCTCTATCCAGAAAAGTGTTTTACCCAATGTAATTGCAGAAGACGCCTCCGCCTCAAAAGAAATTTCACCTCCCGAAGCGGGCAGATCAAACTGGTTTTTACTGATGTTCAGCATCTCTGCCTCTTTCTGAATCACCCTTACCTGGCCGCCGGCTGTACCGGCACTGACCGTGATCACCGCTTCCCGGCTTTGTGAAGTGGTATTGGCTTGCACCGCCACTTCTATACGGGTGGTGCCTGCACTACCGCTGCGTACGCTGAGCACTGCCCAGTCAGGCGATACGCTCGCTGTCCATTCCGTATTACACTTCACATGAAAAACGTAAGTCCCGGCCTCCGCTTCTGCCGCGATTCCGGTGGTGGATAAAACTATTTCAGGAGTAACAGAAGGCGCACCTTCCTTACATGCTATGCCCAGGAGGCAGGCCAGGAAAAAAGTTATAAATCTGTTCATCTGTTGATAAAAGCTCTGAAAAGAAAAATATCGAAAATTAAAAGATACCCTTCAATAGGGCTCAGGGCGCATCAGTTTGAAAACACCTGCGATCGTTCAGGAAATATTGAGGAGCCCCAATCCCAGAGGCTCCCCAAATATGCTTAAAACCAATCAATTTTTCACAAAATGGTAAACCAGCACCTCATCTTTTGTATCCCCTCCCGCAATAGAGTTGGAAACTACACCTAACCATAACCCCTGTGTATCCACATTATTCAGGTTGGCCCCTCCGTGCGATACAAAATACCAGTCGTTCTTACTTCCTGAAACGGACTTCGTATTGGTGGTGGGTAACCATTCTGCCGCTGTACCCTTATAATCTACCAGCGGAATGCTTATCTTCAGGATGTTCTTATCCGGATCTATCGTCACTGTCCCCGTGGCTTCATAAGGCTTACCGTCCAGGGTTTGCTTCAGGTCTGCTTTAATATCGTTACCGTCCTGCCGGAAACTCAGGCTGGCGCTTTCTGCAACGGCCTTCACTTTGGCATCCCACACCCAGCCATTGGAGGTAAAATCATTTCCGAAGGTGGAAGCGCTGGTCCAGCCCCCGGCAAAGTTGGGCGGAAATTCCACCCAGTCGGCAAACCAGTTGACATCCGGCTTAAAGGTTTTCCCTACCAGCGCCGTTTTCCATGCAGCCATCGGATCAGCTGCCACCGTACCTCCCGGCACAAAATGATAAGCTGCATATTCTGCCTTCACCGGGTCTCGGGCTCCCAGCCATATGCCGGAAATCGCACCGGAGGCATCTGTTTCGGTCTTCAGCAACCTCAGGGTTTTGTCAGCCGTGGTACTGAGCGAAACCCAGTCGGCTATGACAAAGGAGATGGCCTTATCAAACTGGATATTATTCTTGTCATCAATGGTGTAGGTGCCGCTGATGGCATGGGCCGAACCGTCCGTAAACGTGTAGGTCCCCGCCCTGGCTCCGGTTTTGGCCAGGCTAAGTGAAATATTTTTAATGGTGGCCGCATTGTAGGGCGCCCATCCGCTATTGATATAATCCTGGGCACTGTTCCAGGGATTCAGCAGTCCCCCGGCCAGGTCGGTCCAGTTATAGGGCGTGGCTGCAGACATCACCCACTTCCGGGTGGTAGTAACCGAGGTGGTCAGGTCATTGTTCGCATCACCGGTGTAGGGTGGTTCGGGTTCTGCCACTTCTCCGGGGGTCCAGTTGTCTTTGTATTCCTTTGAAATATAATTATAGACCAGCAAACAGGCTCCTTCTCCTGATAAAACCGCATCTCTCAGCACCGCCAGCTGCATGTGATCTTTGGTCAGTGACAGGATACGGATATTCCCCCAGTCGATCACCACCCCGTCCCGGCCGCTGTCATGGAGGGGCGCAGCATCGGTCATCCGCATGGTCTTATTATCGGTGTCCAGCAGGTACGTTCCACTCTCCTGCCCCCTGCCCGGAATGGTCGCATGATTTACCTTCACATGGGCACCTCCTTTCAGATCAAACGTCATGCTTCCGAAGTCAGCTGCATCCATCAGCCATGAGTTTCCCTTGTAATCCGGGTTCCAGTTCCAGCAGTCGCCGCCTTCTTTGAGGCAATCTCCCAGCCACCCGTTATCTGTACCATAGAAATAAAGGGGGCCCAGGAAATTCCGGCTCACCGCCTCCGCATCGAGGTCCAGGTACCAGGTTTTTTCCTGGTCTACACCGCCGGTGAGCATCTCCCACATTTCATCTTCCACAAAGGGTGCATAAAAACTTTCCACTTTGAAAGTGGTTGCCTCACCGTATACTATACCGCCCCGGGTCTGCACGCCGAATTTCACCGTGTAGGTTCCCGGGAACGGGATACGCAATGTAACCGACTGGCTCTGGCTTCGGCCCTGGGGGTGATCCCACAACGGGGTATATTTCTTATCCATCAGGCTGGTCAGGTGAATAATATTCGGATTCTGGGCATCGGCCTCAATCTTATAGGCAATTCCCGGCACCAGGTCTCCCGGCTTCACATCCACACTCCCCAGGCCAAACTCTTCCGGCGAACAGGACATCAACGCCCAGGTTCCGGCAAAGATGGATATCATTATTTTAAATATACTTTTCATCGTACTTCATTTTTAAGGTTTTAATTCCATCCGGGATTTTGCACCAGCACTCCTTTTGATAAAGTGATCTGCGTATTGGGAATCTGCATAAAGCCCCGTGTTTTGCTGATATTTTCGGCTTTGATCACTACCTGGTCCGCCGCATTTCCGCTTAAAACATTCTGGGTCTGGGCGATGGCCGAAGCCGCCGTGCTCAGGCCCTGGCGCAGCAGGTCCCAGTACCGGATGCCCTCAAAAGCAAATTCCAGCTTCCGTTCTTCCAGGAGGTTTTCCCGGGTTACAGCCCGGGATCCTAACCCGGCCCGTGCGCGAACGGCGTCAAAATAGGCCTGCGCGTTGGCCGAGCCCAGCTCTGCCGCCATCAGGAGCACATCTGCATAACGGATCACGATAAAATCCTGGTCCTGCGAAATCTGGAAGTCGTTACTCCCTCCTGTATCTGAGGTACCGTCAGGAAGCGCCACAGGCGTATATTTTTTATTGGTGTAGCCCGTGTACTCCCGCTGGTCTTTGATATCAAAGCTGCCTGCAATCCCTTCTCTTTCCAGGTCAATCACCGAGGCTGTTCTGCGCTTGTCAGCGGCCTCAAATGAGTTCACCAGCCGCGGGTTCACCGTACAGGCACCCCAGCCCTTTCCGTATGGAGCATAGTTGGTATTCCGCATGCCCATCATCACCAGCCAGCGGTTCCCGTCCAACATACCGTCATAGTTCTGGGTATTGTTGAATTTCTGGGCAAATACCGTTTCTCTGTTACCCATGCCGGCGTACCCCGACTTGTCCAGCGTATTATCGGCAGCATTGGGCACATAGCTGGCGGCGGGCCACAGGGCTTTGTACTCTTCTACCAGCCCGTATTCCCCGCTGCTGATCACGTCTTCCAGCCCCTGGAGCACTTCTGCTTTACTTACACCCAGGTCATCTTTGGCATAATAGCCGGTATAGAACAAGTATACCCGGGCCAGCAGAGCTTTTGCAGCAAACGGTGTTACGCGGCCGTCATTGGTAGCCGCATCGGCTTTGGGGTATGCCGTGGCTGCAATATTCGCTGCGGCAAATTTCAGATCTCCGGCTATCTGCTTATACACCTGCAGAGGGTCAGCCTGAGGTACATTATCGGTAGTAGGTTCCGTGAGCAAAGGAATTTTCTCAAAGAGCCTCACCAGGTCAAAATACATCAGGGCTCTCAGAAAGCGGGCTTCCCCTTCGATCCGGTTCCGCGTAGCTGCACCGCTTCCGAAATCAATGCCGTCCAGCTTATTGATGAGGGTATTGCAGCGGAAGATCCCCGCATAGTAGTCCGCCCAGGTGCCGTTGAATATATTATTATCCGAAGGGCTCTGTGCTATATCAAAGCGGTCCAGCGCCTGGTAGGCCCGGCCGTCTGTATTGCCCGTGGCGCCGAAGGTATTGTCAGACAATACTTCGGAAGTAACGTAAAACGACATGTTTCCGTTAGAGGAGGTGCGTTGAAAGCCGTCATAACAGCCAATCAGCGCCATCTCGGCATCGGCCACTGTTTTGTAAAAATTATTGTCGAGCACACTGGTCATGGGGTTCACGTCCAGGAAGCTTTCTGAACAGCCCGCCAGCCCGGTGAGCACTCCGAGGGTGAGGAGGTAGGTTTTTATCTTCTTCATCTTCATTAGAATTTAACATTGAGTCCTACAAGATAGATTTTAGGGCGCGGGTAATACCCCAGGTCTATTCCGGATACCCATCCGCTGGTACCGTACCCGATCTCCGGATCCATGCCGTCATAGCGGGTAAAGGTGAACACATTCTGGGCCTGAACGTACAGCCGTAACTGGCTGAGGTATTCCCATTTGATCAGCTTAGACAGGTCATAGCCCAGGGTCACGTTGCTGATTCTCAGGAAATCTCCTTTTTGCAGGTACAGGTCTGAAAACTGCCAGTTCACATTGGTTTCAGTAACCCGCGGAATACGGTCAGATGTGCCTTCGCCTGTCCACCGCTGCAGGATAGCCGTAGTATAATTGGCCTGCTTGTTAGCGTGGTTCCGGTACGACTGCACAATCTTGTTCCCGGCCACTCCGTTAGCCACTACCGAGAAATCAAAATTCTTATAGTCCAGGCCCATATTAAAGCCGAAAACAAATTTCGGCATGCCTACCCCCAGGTTAACCTTGTCGGAAGCATCGATCTTTCCGTCGCCGTTGACATCTGCATAGCGTACATCACCGGGTTTTACTTCGGGCTGAAGAATTCCCTTGCCGGCGCTTTTCCAGGCTTCTATCTCTGCCGTATTCTGGAAAATCCCGTCTGTTTTATAGCCCCAGAAGTAGCCTATAGGCAGGCCGTTCTGCGCGCGGTAGAACTCGTCAGAGTTATCAAACAGCTGACCGGTAGGTCCGTGAATAATCCCGTCTTCGGTAGGAATATTCCCTACCTCATTCTTATTATAGGCACCGTTAGCGCCTACCCGGTAGCCCAGATCGCCTGATTTGTCTTTCCAGAGAAGGGAAAGCTCCAGTCCGGTGTTCTTCACATCGCCGCCGTTAATATACGGTGCCCCTGCTCCGGCCGTGGCCAGTATCGGTGCCTGCACCAGCCAGTCTTTGGTGGTTTTCACATAATAGTCAGCGTATACTTCCAGGCGGCTGTTCAGGAAGTGGGCATCCACACCCAGGTTGGTTTGCTCGGAAGTTTCCCAACGTACATCCGGGTTGGAAAGCCGGCTGGGGTAAGCTCCGGGCACATTGGTTTTCGAAGTTCCGAAAACATAGAAGGCGGCCGGATCACTGCTGCTGAAGCCGGTAGAGGTATTGATGGGTGAAGCAAACTGGAAATCATCAATGCTCTGGTTACCCACCTGCCCCCAGCTGAGTCTCAGCTTCAGGAAATCAAGGCCGCTGATGCCGTTACCGGCCAGGAAATCTTCATTGGTCAGCACCCATCCGGCCGAAAATGAGGGAAAATAGCCCCAGCGGTTGCCCCGGGCAAATTTCGACGACCCGTCGGCCCGCAGCGTGGCATTGAACATGTATTTTTCCTGGTAATTGTATCCTACCCTGCCGAAATAAGACGCCCGCCGGTAAAGATTTTCAGGACCACCGCCTATACCCCGGGTTTCCACCACGTTGCCGTCGGCATCCAGGTGGGCCTTGCCCGTGGTATTGTCGAGATAAGCATATGCAAAATCATCAAACTGCGATAGCAGGTTCCAGTTGGAAGCCGAAAGGTAGGTTCCCTGGTACCGCTGCGACTCCATCCCCAGCAGGACATCAAAATGATGATGAGTGCCTACACTGAAGTCATAGGAGGCCGTATTGGTCCAGGTAAGGGTATGGCCCTTGCTCATGCTCTGACCGGTGGTAGTATGGTTCTCATTAAAGCTGTAAACCGAAAACCGGTACAGCGGCTGGAAGCTCCGGTATTCACCGGCATAATAATTGATCCCGAAAACCGACTTAATCCGTAAGTTCCTGATGGGTTGCAACTCCCCGTACAGGTCGGCCATGAGCCGCTGGCTGTCGTTCCGGTTATTGGAGTTGGTCATCATCTGGCCGTACGGGTTGCCGTCACCGTTGTACCAGGGCGAGTCGCTGGTATCGTTATACGGGCTGTTGTATTTATTGTTGTCACTGAATACCGGTGAAAGCGGTGAGGTAATGAAGGCGCCTCTCAGGGTATTGTTATACTGGTTGCCCACGCTGATCCCGTTATTCCGGATATAATTGAAATTGAGATGCTCGCCTACTTTCAATACTTCTTTATAGAGCTTATGCTCGGTATTGACCCGGAAACCGTAGCGCTGGTAATTGGAAATAGCTTTCCCGCCAACCACCCCTTCCTGGTCGATCCGGTTAAAGGAGATCGCATAAGACGATACATCACTTCCTCCTGAAATATTCAGGGAATGATTTTGGGTAGCTGCATTTTTCACAAACATCTGTGCCAGCCAGTCGGTATCGGCCAGTCCGCTCATTCCGTCAAAATCAATCAGTGCCGCCCCGGAGTTAAGCGCCTGCTCATTCATGATCGTCCTGTACTCCTGTGCGTTCAGCATGGGCGCCAGGCGGATGGGGTTCTGCACCCCTACATACGAATCAAAAGATACCTGGCCCCGGCCTTTACCGCCTGAGCGGGTGGTCACCAGTACCACGCCGTTAGCCGCCTGCGCCCCGTAAATGGCCGCGGAGGCCGCATCTTTCAATACATCAATCGACTGGATATCGGCCGGGTTCAGCACGCTGATATCTCCACCGGGTATCCCGTCAATCACATACAGCGGATCAGAATTACCAATGGTTCCCAGCCCCCGGATATTCACTTTCATGCCTGCTCCCGGCTGTCCGGAAGTAGAGAGAATAGTTACCCCTGCAGCCTGCCCCTGCAAAGCCTGTAAGGGGTTCACCTGGTTCTGTTTCTGTACCAGGTCACCCGATACATTCAGGTTGGCGCCGGTCACCAGCTTCTTTTTCTGCACACCATAGCCTACTACCACTACCTCATCCAGCACCGACTGCTCTGAAAGCATCCGGATCACAATGCCCGTAGTAGCATTCACCGTATGCTCAGCGGTTTTCAGGCCTACAAAGGTCACTTCCAGCACATCACCGGTTACGGCTTTGATATCAAATTTCCCGGCGGCATCGGTCAGGGCCGCCACCCCGCTTGCCCTGACCCTGACGGTAGCACCGGGCACGGGCTCACCGTCATCGTCAAACACTACCGTACCCGATACCGACTGGGCGTAGGCCACCTGGGCCGCTATTGTCAGTAAGAGAATACAGCAAAACTTTTTTAAAGGTTGAGTTATACGCATTTTACATAAAAATTAAAGGTTAAATAACAGACCCTCTTTCAGGTTTTATTTCAGTTTTATCTTCATTTCATTGCCTTTGTAAGTGATGGTTTTAAACCGGGTTTTCTGAGAATCAAACCCCACCGTATTTTCAGGAGAAACCCGCACTACCCTGAAGACCCGTTCTTTCAGCATGCCGTCAAAGCTGCCCTGCTGTTTTCCCAGCGTCAGCTCACCGGTTTGGTCGTTATAGGTGATATCGAGGGTAGTGTATTGCCCCTTTTCGTAATTATTATTGGTTCCTTCATCTTCATACAGCCGGAAGGCGCCGTCTGCCCCGGCATATACCCACAGCCAGATTTCGGCAGGCTTCTTTTCAGCAGTGTACTGCAGCTCCGGTCCCAGCGGAACAATGCTTCCGGCCCGCACATACAGCGGGATACGCTCATAAGGGGCATCGGCCTCTATCTCGCGGCCACCGGCCTCCCGCCGGCCTGAATAGAAATCATACCAGGCGGTTCCAGCCGGAAGGTACATCTTGCGGCTCAGCGCGCCCTTTTCCGTCACCGGGTTCACCAGGAGCGAATGCCCCAGGAGAAACTGGTCATTCAGAGGGAATACGTTTTTATCCTGCGGAAAATCCATGGCCAGCCCGCGGATCATCGAACCGTCTTCGAGGTGCACTTTTCCTGCCAGCGAGTAGATATAAGGCAGCAGCCGGTACCTCAGGCGGATGTAATAGGTCATGCTGCTATAGGCCGGATGCCCTTCTGCCGCTATATTAAACGGCTCACGGAACGGGAACTGCCCGTGTGCCCTGAAGAGGGGCAAAAAGGCCCCGTACTGGTACCAGCGGGTATTCATTTCCCGCCACTCTTCAAGGTGGGCGGAGTCGGGCCGGTGAAAACGCTTCTCTACCAGGAAGCCGCCGGCATCCATGGTCCAGTAAGGCGTACCTGACATGGAAAAATTCACCCCCGCCGATATCTGGTCTTTCATATCGTGCCAGCGGCTGGAAATGTCGCCGCTCCAGGCTACGGCAGCATAGCGCTGCTGGCCGGCAAAAAACGAACGTGTCAGGATAAACACCCGGTTATCCGGGTCGGTGGCCCGCTGGCCTTCGTAAATACCGCGGGCATTTTCCAGCGGAAAGGCATTGTAATACCGTACCGATGAGCCTATGGCAGGCTGCATCACGGCCTTCCGCTCTTCCAGGTTGGTATTCGAGTGGATATCCGGCTCACTGGCGTCCATCCACCAGGCATCTATGCCCAGCTTATACAGCTTTTTATCCATCAGCTCCCAGAAGCCCTTGCGGGCATCCGCGTTAAAGGGATCATAAAAAGTAGAAGTGTAACCTTTGCCTATCCAGTCTTTCCGGGCATCATAAATGTTACGCATATACAGCCAGCCCTTTTCTTTAAACCGGCGATACACCGAAGACTCCTCGTTTATCTTGGGCCATACCGAGATCATCAGGCGAAAATTATCCTGATGAAGCCGTTTCACCATGCCCTCCGGGTCTGGGAAACGGGTTTTGTCAAAATCATGGCTGCCCCAGTCGTGCTCGGGCCAGTACGACCAGTCCTGCACCATGTTGTCAATGGGTATCCTGCGTTTTCTGAATTCCTTTGCCACATCTTCCAGCTCCTGCTGGGTTTTGTATCTCTCGCGGCTTTGCCAGTAACCGAAAGACCACCGCGGCAGCACCTGGGCCTTGCCAGTGAGCTCCCGGTATCCTCTGATCACCTCATCGCCGTCAGCTCCGGCTATGAAATAGTAATCTACCCCGTCACCGGCTTCCGAATCAAAAGAGAAGGTATTTTTCAGGTCCTCCGGTATAGGGCTCTGCCATTTCAGGCCCAGGTAAGCCTGCCCGCCATCGGGCATCCATTCCATTTTCAGATCGTACTTCTGCCCTTTTTTCATCTCCAGGTCTGTCTCGAAAGAGCCGGCATTCCACGATTCCCGCCAGCGGTCTTCTCTCAGCACACCGTCTACCCATACCTTCAGGTAACCGGAGTAATTAAAGTGAAGGCGGTGCAGGCCTTCATAGGGCGACTCGATCTTTCCCTCGTATACGGCCACACTTGCCGCCAGGTTTACCTCTTTGGGCAAGCGGTCCTGGTCATTCAGGTAGAGGTAGGAGATCTCTGATTCCGGCCGGCTGAAAATGACTTTTCCGGGAGCCGCCTTATCATAATATTTCACAGTCAGCCAGCCTTCGTAACCCTCCGGAGAATGAAGCCGGAACGCCGACAACGGCAGCAGCGGGCGCGTATCACCGGCCTGGGTAATCGAATAGTTATGCCAGAGTAAGCCGTAATTCCGGGTGGAATACAGGAATGGAATACCGATCATGGTATTATACTGCAGCAGGGTCACCTGCCGGCCCGTATTGTAGTTCATTACCCCGCTCTGGTGCTGCCCCAGGCCATAAAGGCCCTCATCTGCACTGACATTAAAGGTTTGACGAACCCGGTAAAAGCTGTCACCGCCATAGGCATCAGGCGTAAACGTAATGTTGCTGCGCGAACGCTCCGAAAGCAATGTAGTACCGGCGGCATCCTCAAAATGCACGGTTCCGTTCAGCCGGGAGATCCGGGCTGTGGCCCTCGCTGTGCCGACCAGGAGCTCCGTTCCGGCTTCCGTTACTTTCCAGGAACCTGAAAAGCGCTCTTCCGGCACCACCAGGTTATGTGTTTTATTCACCGCAGTACCGGCCGGCTGCGCGGTCACGTGAAAAATATTATCCTGAATCACCTCTACCTGCAGGTCTGTAGCCGGCCGGTTGTCTGCCGGAGGAACGGCAAGGCGTATTCCCCGCTCCGTTTTGGTATAGGAACCGGGGCTCTGACTATAGGCTGGCTGCAACCCGTAAAGCAAAATAAAAATCAGGCTATATTTTCTCATTACTTCTTAACGGGCGCCTCCGGCCCCTTCTGAATTAGGATTAAACAAAGAAATTGTTAGACAAAAGTACAGAGTCTCACCAAGACCGAAGGGACGGAAATGTTAATAAATAGGGGTGATTTTGTAAACAAAAAGGGCCTTTCGGGCCCTTTTATACAGGAAATTCATGTAAACCGGCTCAGTTTCCTTTCCGGTAATCCGAAGGAAGCTTACCGAAAATATCCCGGAAGTATTTCGAAAACGTTTTGGGATTATTAAAGCCTGCTTCATAGGCCACTTCAGCCACGGTCATTCCCGTTTCTTCGAGGAGCCGGGCCGCCCGCTTCAGGCGGATGTTCCGGATAAATTCAGAGGGAGAATAACCGGTTAAGCTGAATACTTTTTTGTAAAGTCCCACCCGGCTGACATTCATTTCATCGGCCAGCATCTCTACAGAGAACAGTGTGTTGGAAATATTTTTTTCGACCACTTCCAGGGTTTTCCGCATAAATTTTTCGTCAAGTGACTCCAGCTCTGTCTCTGCCGGTTCCACCACAAGCTGCTTTTTATAGGTTTTTTCAAAGGAAGTTTTCTGCCGGATATGGCTTTTGATCTTGGAAAGCAGCAGCTCCACATTAAACGGCTTCACAATATAATCGGCCGCCCCGGCCTCGGTTCCCTCCAGCTGGTAATTGTCGGCTGTCAGCGCCGTCAGCAGGATCACCGGAATATGCATGGTGCGCGCATCAGATTTCAGCTTCCGGCAAAGCTCAATGCCCGTATTCCCGGGCATATTCACATCCGAAACAACGATATCCGGGTGAAAAGCCAGGGTCTTTTCCCAGCCTTCGGTGAAATTCCGGGCCTCTTCCACCTGGTAGTGCTCACGGAGGTTATCCAGGATGTAGAACCGGAAATCCTCGTTATCTTCCACCACCAGCACCCGTTTCCCGGTTATCCCGCTTTTAACCTCGGGTTTTACCGGGAACACCGGAGAATTGCCGGCCGTGGCGGGTCCGTTTCCATGCACAGGAAGCGATACCGCAAACCGGCTGCCGGCATCTACTTCACTGTTTACCTCTATGGTTCCGCCCATCAGGTGAATATATTCCCGGGTAATTGACAGCCCTATCCCGCTTCCCTGGTTCAGCAGCGACTGCAGGATGTCATCCTGGTAATACCGCTCAAATATCCTGGAGCGCGACTCTTCCGTAATGCCTATGCCGGTATCCTCCACTTCCAGTTTCAGGCGGTAAGCATCCGTTCCATCTTTTTCCAGTGCTGCGGTAAGGCTTACTTTTCCTCCCACAGGAGTGAACTTAAAGGCATTGGAGAGGAGATTGAACACAATGCGCTCCAGCTTATCCTGGTCAAAGTAACACCTCACGCCTTTGGCAGAGATATCAATAAAGTACTCAATTTCCTTACTTTCTGCCATATCCCGGAAAGAACGGGCATGATCATCTATCTGCGCCATGATATCTCCTTCCGTATTCTGAAGCTGCAATGAGCGCGTATCGATCTTCCTGAAATCCAGCAGCTGGTTTACCAGGTTCAGCAGGCGGCGGGCATTGCGGTGCACCAGGTCAAGGTGCATTTTCCGGGCAGCGTCTTTTTCTTCCCGCGCCAGCTTCTCTATAGGCGAGATAATCAGGCTGACAGGTGTTCTGAATTCGTGACTTACATTGGTGAAAAACCGGGTCTTCAGCTGGTCCAGCTCCTTCAGCCTCCGGGCTTCTTCGCGCTCCTGCTGCAGCACAAAACGGGTGTACTGTCTTCTTCTTTCCATAAGGCGCACGGCAAGCAATACTCCGCCGATGCACAGCAGGTAAAACGCGTAAGCCCAGCCTGTCAGCCAGAAAGGTGGCCGGATAACAATTTTAAGCAGGGTCACCGGCTCGCTCCATTGTTCCCCGTCGGTAGAAGTAATTACTTTAAAGATATATTCCCCGGCATTGAGGTTGGTAAACGTAGCTACCCTTGAACTGGGGTCCAGCTCCAGCCACTCCCGGTTAAAGCCGTCCAGGGTGTACCTGATCCTGACCCGTTCAGGATGCAGGAAATACAGGGGAGAAATACGTAGGCTGAAAACATTCTGATCGTACTTCAGCACAATCTCATCCGTATACTCCATGGCCTGTTTCAGCAGTACCCGGCCCTCCACCACCTCGCCCACACCTACACTCCTGTTAAAAAGAAGCAGATCAGAAATAACGGGACGCGGGAACACCTCTTCATGTGAAATATCTTCCGGACGAATCCGGTTATAGCCTGCAGGCCCGCCGAAAATCAGCTCACCCGACCGCAGCTTCACCGCTGCATTTTCATTAAAGGCTACTGACTGCAGACCGTCATGCTGGTCAAAATTGCGGATCACCCACCCTCCTTCACGGCTGTCTGACAGCACGGAAAGGCCTTTCGAAGTGCTCATCCAGATTTTACCGGCATTATCTTCCAGGAGGGTGTGAATGGTATTGTCACGGAGACCGTCTGTATCTTTAAAAACACGGAATGTTCCGCGCTCAAACAAATTCAGCCCGTCGCGGGTGGCTACCCAGATCCTGCCTTTCGAATCCTGGAGCAGATCGGAAATATAATCATTGCTCAGCCCCCCTTTTTTAGCAGGCTCATACGCGTAACGGGTGATCTTTTGTCCTGATTTATCGCGCACTTCAATGCCGGTAGCCGAGCCAAACCAGAGGTTTCCCTCCCGGTCTTCCATCATGGCGCAGATATAGGTGGCAGAAGGACCGGTAAAATCACCCGGCGGTTTCAGGAAAGTACCTTTACGCCGGTCCATGAGATTGACCCCTCCGAAGAGCGTGCCTACCCAGAAACGCCCCTCTGAATCTTCAAATAGCTCCCATACACTGTTATTACTGATACTTTCCGGGGTCGCAGGGTCATGGACGTAACGTTTAAACCGGCCGTTTCTGAACAGGTTCAGCCCGCCATGGTAGGTACCCACCCAGAGATTATCTTCCCGGTCAAGAAGAAGGCTCACAATCACGTTACTGCCCAGGCTGGAAGGATCATCAGGTGAATGAAGATATTGCCTGTAGGTATTTTTCTGCTTGTCATAAAAGATCAGTCCTCCTCCGTTGGTGCCTATCCACAGGTTTCCGTTCCGGTCTTCGATCACACGGTTCACATCATCATAAGGCAGACTGGCAGGGGCGGTGCTGTGGTGCCGGTACACCGGAAACTGGATCAGGTTATCGTGATAGTAATTCACACCGCCCTTATAGGTTCCTATCCAGATCATGCCGTCAGAGTCGCAGATAACGGTAGACGTGCCGTTGTGGCTCAGGCTCCGGTCATTAAACTCCTCATACATGAGGTAGCTCATTTTCCGGTTTTTAGGATCAAAAAGATTTACCCCGCCATGATCCGTGGCAATCCATACCCGGCCTTCCTGATCCTGGGCCAGGCCCATTACCGTATTATTATTCAGGCGGGCACCGGGCGTGTTAACGGAAAAATGTATGGGAGGCTGGGAAAAATCAGGCCACCAGTACACCCCTGAGGGTGTATTGGCCGTATAAATCCAGGGGTCCTCATTCCGGTCAACCAGGATGCGGAATTCCGAATTCTCCGGGTTGCCGGGTCTCCTGACTGACATGGTCTCCAGCGTAAGCGCATTGACCGTTTCAAACGTGCCATCAGCAAAAATAACCCACACGGTATTTTTCCCTCCGAGTGCCATACCGGTAGGCCGTGAATCCCTCCGGCCGCGGTACGGTATGCTGCGGTTTTGTTTTTCATCATAACGGAAAAGCCCTTCCTCTGCATGCAGAAACCAGAAATAACCGTTTTTATCCCTGCAGATATCCAGGATATTCCCTTCCCTGATCCCCATAGTGCGCAGCAGGCTGTCTGTATTTCCTGAAAAGGCATCCCTGCGGATATCCAGCACATTCAGCCCCAGGCCTGTACGTACCCAGAGGTTCCCTCCGGGCCCTTCAAAAATCTGGGAAACGGAATTGTCTTTCAGAGTGGCCGGACTGCCTGAGCGGTTTTTATACATCCGCACACTGTGGCCGTCAAAGCGGTTCAGCCCGGCCGGGGTACCTATCCAGAGAAAGCCGTCAGACGCCCTGTAGAGGCTGGTGACGTGATTATGGGTCAGCCCTTCGTTAACGGTGATATGCTTGAATTGAACCGACTGCCCGTAACCGGCATAAAGGCCGGATACCAGTAAAAAGAATACGGTATATTTTGCACAAAGGGATGACATGAATTGAATTAGACCCGGAACCCGGAACTCTCCACCCGGAACTCGGAACTCGGAACTCTCCACTCGGAACTACCAATACACCGAATACAGCGCCACCAGCATCAGCACAATGATCAATGAGCCGGCAATGAAGCCCGGATGTGCCCTGAACATACGCTTATCTATTTCCAGGCCTTTCGGTACAATGCCCCTGCGGTTTTCTATTGTACTGATCATGTACATGGCAATAACACAGATCAGGAACACAAAGCCCATCCGGTCAAGGAACGGAATTTCAAATACACCCTCTGCATTCGGAACGGCAAAGCCCATTCCGCTCAGGAAGGAAAGATCGGCAAACTGGGGCAATACTTTAAAGAAAACAGACAGCAGAAATCCTCCCACCGTAGCAAACAGGGCGGCATTTGATGTGGTTTTCTTCCAGAAAAAGCCCAGCAGGAACATCGCAAAAATACCGGGAGAAACAAAACCCGTATATTCCTGGATGTACTGGAAGCCTCCTTTCTTATCGATACCCATATGAGGGGCGATCAAAACCGCCAGGATCATAGACACCACTACGGTGATCTTACCCACATTTACCAGCGACTTCTCGGAAGCTCCCGGGTTAATTTTCTTCCCGAAAATATCCAGCGTAAAGATCGTGGCAATGCTGTTGGCCTTACCCGCCAGCGAAGCCACAATAGCAGCCGTTAATGCCGCAAACGACAGCCCCTTCAGGCCTGACGGCAGCAGGTTCAGCAACACCGGGTAGGCCCGGTCGGGATTCAGCTCTCCGCCTTGCAGCATCTCTGTCTGGAAAAGCCCTTTCTGGTACAGGAAAAAAGCCGCTATCCCCGGCAATACCACAATTACCGGCATCAGCATCTTTAAAAATGCCGCAAAAAGAATCCCGTTCCGGGCAGTAGGCAGGTCAGCACCCAGGGCACGCTGGGTAATATACTGGTTACAACCCCAGTAATTGAGGTTCACGATCCAGAGACCGCCCAGCAGCATGGTCAGCCCGGGAATATCCAGGTAATGCGGGTTGTCGCGTTTAAAGATCATGTGAAAATGATCCGGAACTTCTTTGGTAAGGATAGAAAACCCTTTCATTGCCCCTTCCGCTCCGTGCTTATCGGCCACCAGGTTCAGGGCCAGATACGTGGTGATCAGGCCTCCCAGGATCAGGAAAAACACCTGGATCACATCGGTAAAACCAATAACCTTCATGCCGCCCAGGGTAATAAAGATGGCAAAAACGGCCAGTCCGTACATGCACATGGTGATATCCAGGCCCGATATACTGTTGATGGCCAGCGCCCCCAGGTACAGGATAGACGTAAGGTTGACCACCACATAGAGCAAAAGCCAGAAAATGGCCATGATCATGGCTACCGTACCGTTATACCGCTGATGCAGGAACTGCGGCATGGTAAAAATCTTGTTCTTCAGGTAAACCGGTATGAAGAAGAGGGCCACAATAATCAGTGTTGCTGCGGCCATCCATTCGTATGCTGCAATAGCCAGCCCGAAATTGAACCCCGAACCGCTCATGCCGATAAACTGCTCTGCAGAAATATTGGAGGCAATGAGCGAGGCCCCGATGGCCCACCAGGTCAGCGATCCCTCCGCCAGGAAGTAGTCTTTGGTGCTGCTGCTTTCTTTTTTCTTACGGTTGTAGATCCAGAAACCATAACCGGCTACTATAACAAAGTAGATCAGGAATACGATGTAATCCCGGGCGCTAAGGGAGTTCATTCAGGTTGAATTGGTTTAAAAGATATATCGGTTCACCAGGTTTTCCAGGTACTCCTGCCTGCCGCTCACCAGCCGGGGCTCTCCGTTTGAAGCGGCATAGTCGCGGAGGTCTTCCAGCGACAGCCGGCCTTCTTCAAACGCTTTACCCTGTCCGGAGTCAAACGAAGCGTACCTGTCTTTCCTTAATTTCGCATAATCTGATTTTTGCAGAATTTCCTCTGCCACCAGCAGCGACTTTGCAAATATATCCATTCCTCCGATATGTGCATAAAAAAGATCCTCCCGATCGGTAGAATTTCTTCTGATCTTGGCATCAAAGTTAATTCCACCGCCCTGGAAACCGCCGGCTTCCAGGATGATCAGCATGGATTCCACCAGCTCATTGATATTATTCGGGAACTGATCGGTATCCCAGCCGTTCTGGTAATCGCCCCGGTTGGCATCAATGGAGCCCAGCATTCCCGTGTCTGCAGCTACCTGCAGTTCATGCTGGAAAGTATGCCCGGCCAGGGTGGCATGGTTCACTTCCAGGTTAAGCTTGAAGTCGCCCAGGAGGTCGTACTGCCGCAGGAACCCGATCACCGTTTCCGCGTCGTAATCGTACTGGTGCTTGGAGGGCTCACAGGGCTTGGGCTCAATGAAGAAAGTACCCTTGAACCCATTTTTACGGGCATAGTCTCTGACCGTATGCAGGAAACGGGCAAAATGTTCTTTTTCCCGCTTCATATCGGTATTCAGCAGGGTCATGTACCCCTCTCTTCCCCCCCAGAAAACATAATTCTCACCGCCCAGGGCAATGGTGGCGTCCAGTGCGGCCTTTACCTGCGCTGCCCCGTGACTCAGTACGTGAAAATCGGGGTTGGTGATGGCCCCATTCATGTATCGCCGGTTAGAGAAGAGGTTGGCTGTGCCCCAGAGTAGTTTCACGCCCGATTCCTCCTGCTTCTTCAGCGCATAGTCGGTCAGTACCCGGAGCCGGCGTTCGTTTTCGGCTACATCCGGGCCATAATCCACCATGTCTACATCGTGAAAACAATAGTACGGCAGGTTCATCTTGGTGATGAACTCAAACGCGGCATCCATCTTATCTTTTGCCCGCTCCACCGGGTCGCTTTTTACATCCCAGGGGAAAATATGGGTGGGCTCACCAAAAGGGTCTGACCCGTTGCCGTTAAACGAATGCCAGTATGCACAGGCAAACTTCAGGTATTCTTTCATGGTTTTCCCCTGTACGATCCTGTTTTCATCGTAATACCGGAACGCCAGCGGGTTATCGGTGTCTTTTCCTTCGTATCTGATCTCTCCTATGCCTTCGAAATACTCTTTTTCTCCTTTAACGATTGCCATTTTTTTGTAATTTAAGATTTAAAATTTCTTTCCATTCTTCGTATAGCTCATCGTAGCACCCGGTGGCTTCGGGTTCTACGGTTTTGATTTTTTTCAGGTTGGAAAAGGCCTCTGCCGGCTCTTTAAAATACCCGGTTCCCAGTCCGGCACCCAGGGCGGCCCCCACGCTGCCGTCATTTTCGTAGAGCTCTACCGGTACGCCCGTAGCCCCTACAAAGTCTTTCCGGAAGACCTCGCTCAGGAAGAGGTTGGAATGACCGGCTTTGATCACGGAAGGGGGATACCCGTTGTCGCGCATGATATCCAGGCCGTAGCGGAACGAAAAGGCAATGCCTTCGTTAATGGCTTTCAGGATATGGGCTGCCGAATGCCGGTTGAGATCAATATTTTCGATATGGGCGCCGATGGTCCGGTTCCGGAGAATGCGCTCGGCACCGTTTCCGAAAGGCAGCACGCGCAGGCCGTCTGCTCCCGGGGGCGCCTGCGCCGCCAGGCGGTTCAGCTCGGGGTAGCTGAAATTGCCGGCCAGGATTTTCCGGGCCCAGCTGTACAGGATGCCCGTACCGTTAATGCACAAAAGGATACCCGTACGGATGTGACCGGGCAGGTAATTCACATGGGCAAACGTATTCACCCGCGAGGCCGGGTCATACACCAGCGCGTCACTCACCCCGTAGATCACCCCGGAAGTACCCGCCGTGGCAGCCACTTCGCCCGGCTCCAGCACGTTCAGGGAGAAGGCATTATTGGGCTGATCACCGGCCTTGTACCCGATGGCCGTACCGGGAGACAGCCCCAGCTCTCCGGCTACCTTTTGCGAGACCTCGCCATGTACTGAAAATACGGGTTGTATTTCGGGAAACAGACCGGCAGAAAAACCAAAATAATTCAGGATGCTTTCCGAAAGGGTGTTGGAGCGAAAATCCCAGAATACCCCTTCCGACAAGGCGCTGATGCTGGTGGTCAGGTGACCCGACAGCTTATACGCGATAAAATCACCCGGCAGCATGACCTTGTCGATCTTTTCGTACAGGCCGGGCTCATGTTCTTTTACCCATGCCAGCTTGGCCGCCGTAAAGTTACCCGGAGAATTGAGGTGATGCTCCAGCGAGAAGGCATGGCCCATGGCATCAAAGGCCCGCTCACCGGTTTCTACCGCCCGGCTGTCGCACCAGATAATGGAATTTCTTAACGGGTTTCCCGCAGCATCGGTAATCACCAGCCCGTGCATCTGGTAAGCAATACCGATGGCTTTTATCTGCCGGGGATCGTATGTACCCGTAGCGTGCGACTTCCTGATCGCATTTTTGGTATTCTCCCACCAGGTTTCCGGATCCTGCTCGGCCCAACCGGGCCGGGGACTGAGAATTTCCGCTTCGGTTTCCGGATACCGGACCGAGGAAACAGCCTGCCGGGTTGCAGCATCAATCACTGAAATCTTAACAGAGGAGGTTCCGAGGTCTATTCCTAATAGAAACATACGATAAAAGGCAAGGTTGAAGCGATATTACGCAATCGATTGCATAAAAGTAGCAACGATTTTTTTTTAATCCAAAAGGTTACGGTTTTTTTTAGGTTATTCCTTTCCGGAGATCATTAACGGCCCTGTCATAAAAGTAAACATGTCTCAAAAGTCCACACACCGCTTCCGTATTTTCAGGCAGGGGAGCCTTCTGGCCAGCCTCTTCCCCGGCAATTGCCTTTTCACTCACCCGGTCCGGATCGGACTATGATCAGGGTCGCAAAAAGTGCTTACGCAATCGATTGTGTATAATTTACAGGAAACCGTTACTTTTGTTAAAATTATCTACTTATTTTCAGCGTATCTTTTGAAAAAGAAAGTCACCATCTACGATATAGCCCGGGAGCTGAACATCACCGTTTCTACCGTTTCACGAGCGCTGAACGATTCGAGGAGCATCAGCACCGAAACCAAAGACCAGGTGCGGGCCATGGCCCAGAAGATGAACTACAGCCCCAACAAGCTGGCGGCCTCACTGAAGTCGGGCAAAACGTTTACCATCGGGGTAATCGTGCCGAGCGCCCGCGTCCAGTTTTTTGCCTCGGTGATCCACAGCATAGAGCTGAATTTAAAAGCGGCCGGGTACGGCATTCTTCTCTACCAGACCAACGAAAGCCTGGAGAACGAAAAACAGGGGGTTAAAACGCTGCTGGAAGCCCAGGTAGACGGCATTTTTGCTTCCTTGTCGCTCGAAACATCAGCAGACATCAGCCATTTCGAAGCGGTGGTCAGGCAGGGCAAGGCCCTGGTTCTCTTTGACCGTACCATGGAAAATTTTAATGTGCCATCGGTTACCCTGAACGACTTCAAGGCCGGCTACATGGCTGCTGAGCATTTGCTTAAAAAGAATTTCCGGAACATCACCTTTATTGCCCCGCCCCAGAAGATCAGCATCTTTAAACAGAGGGTGGAAGGCTACCTGGCGGCCCTGCACGATCACTGCATTCCGGCTCATGCCCATACCGTACGCTACGGAACCTTATCTATAGAAGGCGGTAAAGCCCAGATCAAAAGCATGATGGCCGGATGCCCCCTGCCCGATGCGGTAATTGCCGGTGATGACTTTACGGCCCTGGGAGTGCTGCGGCAGCTGAAAGAAGAAGGTGTGCCGGCCGGACGGGTAGCGGTAATGGGGTTTGCCAACGAGGTATTTTCCGAATTCATTACTCCTTCGCTGACCACCATTGAGCAGCAGCCGCACAAAATGGGGGCCGAGTGCGCCCGTATTTTCCTGGCCATGGTCAATAAGAAAAACCCGTATGACAACCCGGAGAAGGTAGTATTAGAACCGATACTGGTGGAGAGAGAAAGCACGGGAGAGTTAAAAGTGAAAAGATAAAAGTGAAAAGTTGCGGTACATTAATTTTAATACTAATTGTACCGCAACTTTTCACTTTTAGTTTTTAGTTTTTAACTAAATCCTCATTTCGCTGCCGAAAACCTCTTCGCTACCGCATCCCAGCTCACCACATTCCAGAATGCATCAATGTAGTCCGGGCGTTTGTTCTGGTATTTCAGGTAATACGCGTGCTCCCACACGTCGATACCCAGGAGAGGTGTTCCTTTCACTTCTGCAATATCCATCAGGGGATTGTCCTGGTTAGGCGTGGAAGTAATGGCCAGGGAGCCGTCAGCTTTTACAATCAGCCAGGCCCATCCTGAACCGAAACGCGAAGTACCAGCTGCTTTAAACTGGGCTTTGAACTCATCTACCGAACCAAAAGCCGCTTCAATGGCTGCTTTGAGATCACCTGAAAGCTCACCGCCTTTACCGGCCGGTGCCAGGATGTTCCAGAACAGGTCATGGTTGTAATGGCCACCACCGTTATTTCTTACGGCAGGTGATGCCTTACTCACGTTGGCCAGGATTTCTTCAATACTCTGCTTATCTAAATCGGTGCCGGCAATGGCTGCATTCAGATTGGTAACGTACGCATTGTGGTGACGATCATGGTGGATTTCCATGGTTTGCGCGTCAAAATAAGGCTCCAATGCATTGTTTGCATAAGGGAGCGGTGCTAATGTAAAGGCCATAACTCGTTTATTTTAATTAATTTGAATCTGTATTACTTATAAAACAACCCCATTCTTTAATCCGTTCCCCTTCACCGTGTCTTCTTACCCGGGTCTCAGCTTCTTAAAGAACGCCTTCATCAGCTGACCGGCTTCATCAGCCAGCACCCCGGAAATCAGGTTGGTTTTCGGATGCAGAACACCCGGCGACCAGAGAGAAAATCCCCGTTTGGCATCGGAGGCTCCGTAAACCACCGTACTGATCTGCGACCAGGCCAAAGCGCCCGCGCACATCAGGCAGGGTTCTAAAGTAACGTACAAAGTACAATCTTTGAGATATTTTCCGCCTAAAAAGTTGGAAGCGGCAGAAAGGGCCAGCATTTCGGCATGTGCGGTAACATCCGTCAGCTTCTCGGTCTGGTTGTAGCCTTTCCCGATAATCTTCTTCCCGTCAGCCACTACAATAGCTCCCACGGGTATCTCATCCTGCTGAAATGCCTCTTCTGCCAGCACAAGTGCTTTATGCATGAAGTATTCATGCGAGAATACCGGGTATGCATTTTTTGCCAAAATCAAAACGGCTTAAAAACAAAGGCTGGCTGCTCCCAGCAGGCCGGCATCATTGGCCAGTGTAGCCCGGCGGATGTCCAGCGTTTTGGTATAATAAGGTGTCAGCCAGTAATGCAGCTGGCGGTTAACGGCCGGCATGATGTATTCAAAAGAAGCCGAAAGTCCTCCGCCGATCAATACAGTGGTGATATCCAGGATACGGATCATGCTCACCAGGCCATCGCCCAGCAGCGAGCCTACCTTATCAAAGATCTTCAGTGCCAGCTCATCGCCTTCTGAAGCGGCCGCTACGAGTCCGGTGGTAGAAATGCTGCCGTCGGCCGGGAGCTTCGTTTCACCGGTAAATTCGCTGCGCATTCTGTTGGCCATGTCAAGGAGCTCATTTTTACCGATATTCCTCTCCAGCACTTTCCCGTTCTCTGAAGGCATGTGACCGGGCTCCATAGCGTTACCGCCCCCGCCTTTGAACACCCGCTTGTCAATAATGGCCGCACCGCCCACACCGGTACCCAGGGTAACAAAGATGTAATCTTCGGGAAGCTTCTCTTCTCCGAAATAATATTCGCCCAATGCCGCTGCATTGGCATCATTTTCCAGGAAAAAATCATGGTCCGGGAACCGATCTTTTAATACCGGGATGATGTGAATACCGTTGGTTTCCGGGATAGCCGTGATCTCTACGAGGGTATTCCGGTCTCTGGTAATCAGGCCGGGTACGCCGATACCCACTTTCTTTACTTCCGGGTTTTCTTTCAGCTGAAGCACAATGGCATCGCCCAGGCGCTCCACAAACCTCCCGGAGGCCCGCCATGAGCTGGTCTCATGACTATAGAAGTTCTTAATATTACCTGTTTCGGAATCTACGATTCCCATTTTTACATTTGTTCCTCCAATATCTATTCCAAGGTATTCTGTCGCCATTATTTAGTTGTTACTGTAGAACACAAATATATATTAAAATAATTTAAAAACTACTGAATACAATCTCTTCAATTAATCCGAGCATTTCAATTTTCCCGCTTTTCTTCTCGGAAGAGGTAATAAAATACTCCGGAAGTATGCCCCAATCCCGGCTAAGTGCCTCTCTGAAAGCGGTTATATTGCGTTGCCCTTCCATTGTTTTCACTTTATCTTCTTTCGTAAAAATTATTTTAATGGCAATCCCGTTTTCCCCCAGTTTCCGGATAAACTCAAGGTCGCTTTTCTGCGGACTTACCCGGATATCTACCAGCACAAAAACATACAGGAGGGTTTTTCGCTCCAGGATATAGTCCCAGGTCATCTTTTCCCATTTGGCTTTTTCAGACAACGGCACCTTGGCGTAGCCGTAGCCGGGGAGGTCAACCAGGTACCAGGCATTATCTACCAGGTAGTGATTGATCAGCTGGGTCTTTCCCGGCGTGGAGGAGGTCTTGGCCAGGTTTTTTACCCCTGTCAGCATATTGATCAGGGAAGATTTTCCTACATTGGATCTCCCGATAAAGGCAATTTCCGGCAGGTTGTCCTGCGGGCACTGCTCTATTTTGGTGGAACTCTTGCTGAAAACGGCGCTTTTAATCTGGTACATACGTGACTTTATTTACAATTCGGGCATATCCCCTGCACCAGGATATTCACTTCTTCTTTTTGGTAACCTTCGGGCAGGCTGATTTCGGGGATCAGGTGGTTTTCAAGACAGGTGGTTTCCTGGCACACCGAGCATTTGAAATGCAGGTGATCATGGTGATGATGCCCGGGATGGCACTCTTCTTTGCACAAAGCATATTTGACCCCGCCTTTATCGTCCAGTATTTTATGGATGATCCCTTTTTCCACAAAGGTTTTCAGTGTCCGGTAAACGGTTACCCGGTCAATGTCGTCGCCCAGCTCGTTTTCCATATCGCTCTGCGAAATGGCAGCGGTTTTCTCCCGGAAACGTTCCAGGATCACCTGCCGGGTTTCGGTTACCCGCAGCCCGGTGCTTTTCAGTATTTCATTCAGCTCACTCATACCTTTTCTTTAGGGTTTACGAGAACATCAAATTGCATCTTAACCAGCTGCGCATAAACGCCCTCTGAATCAGATAACAAATTTTCATGGGTTCCGGATTCCACAATGCGGCCTTCTTCCAGAACATAAATGCGGTCAACATGCTGAATCGTGGCCAGCCGGTGCGCTATAATAATGGAGGTCCGGTTTTTCATCAGCTCTTTCAAAGCCTCCTGGATCAGCCGCTCGGAGTGCGAATCCAGTGCGCTGGTGGCTTCATCCAGGATCAGTACGGCCGGGTCTTTCAGGATAGCCCGGGCAATGGCGATCCGCTGCTTCTGTCCGCCCGAAAGCTTGATTCCCCGCTCGCCCACACGGGTCTCCAACCCTTCCGGGAACCGGTCAATGAATTCGAGGGCATTGGCCTTACGGGCCGCTTCCCTGATTTCTTCTTCTGTAGCGCCGGGCTTACCGTATTCAATGTTTTCCCGGATAGAGCCGCCGAAAAGCAGCACCTCCTGCGGAACAATGGCCATATTGCTTCGCAGCTCGGTAACATTGATCTCGCTTATGCTTTTCCCGTCCATCAGGATATCCCCTTCTTCGAGGGGATAGTATTTCATCAGGAGCTGTACAATGGTGGATTTCCCGGCCCCTGAATGCCCCACCAGGGCTATCTTCTGCCCTGCCGGGACAGAAAGATCAATATCTTTAAGAACCGGGACATCTTTTCTGGACGGGTACGAAAAGCATACATCCCGGAAACGGATCTCTCCTTTATACCTCAAGCGCTGCGGTTCGTCGTCCATATCTACTTCCGAAGGCTCTTCCAGGATCTCAAACAACCGCTCCGATGCCCCGATAGAACGCTGTACCGACGCATAGATTTCGCCCAGGCCTGCCAGTGAGCCGGCTATAAACAGCGACTGCAGCAGGAAAGCCACCAGGTCTGAGAGGATCAGGTGCCCTTCGAGCACCAGGTTACCACCAAACCAGATCACCAGGCAGACCCCGCCGAATAATCCTACAATAAAAAACGAGATGAAAATACCCCGGTAACGGGCCAGCTTGATCGAAAGCTTCACCACTTCACCGATCAGGCCGGAATAGCGGTTGTATTCCAGCTTCTCATTGGTATAGGCTTTTACGGTAGAAACCGACTGAAAGCTTTCATCGACCACAATATTGGCCTCCGCCAGCCGGGCCTGCACCTCGCGCGACAAGCGGCGCACAAACCGGCCGAATATCAGCGCCGCCAGTACCGTAACCGGGAAAGTGGCCAGCATAAACAACGTAAGCTGCCACGAAACGTAAAACAGGTAGGCCAGGCCCAGTACCAGCGTAGCGATCTGCCGGAAAAACTCGGCCACCGTGGTAGTCAGCACGTTCTGTATGGCCGCTACATCTGACGACAGGCGGCTGATAAGATCGCCCACCCGGTTGTTTTCAAAAAAGGGAATCGACGTGGTAATAATTTTTTTGTAGACCAGCTTACGGATGTCGGCCGTTGCCTTTTCACTGACCACAGCAAAGAACACCACCCGGAAATAGGAAAAAACACCTTGTGAAAGCAAAACTATACCAAATACCATGGCCACCTGGTTCAGGCTGAAGCCCGATTTCCCCTCCAGCACCTTGGTCATTTCACCAACCAGGATAGGAAACAGCAATGTAGTGAGAGTAGAAAATACCAGCATCACCATACCGACCAGGTACAGTGCTTTATAAGGGCTTAAAAACCGGAAAAGCTTTAAGGCTTCTTTCATGCCCTTAAGGCTGAGCCGGGGCTTGTTGTTTTCAGAGGAAGGGTTTGTCATTTATTTGTCTTTTTGGCCGCGGTATTTTGAGCCTCTCAAAATAGCCTGGGCATCTTCATTTTGCATTAATTCCGGGATGCTTACCTCCGGATGGTTCATCCGGTACATCTCTACTATTCTCCATCCCAGCCACTGGCCTATGCGGCCGGGGCAATCGGGCCCGATCTCTCCCATATACGGCCTTTCGCCGAAATACCGGACATTTACCGCCGGGTTCTTACTGTTCAGCAGCTCCCGCTCTATGACATGCGCCCAGATCACGTCCTGGTGCTCATAGGCATTCTGCATTTCCCGGTTGGTATAGCCGATAAGGAGAGAGTCTTCTACATGCGGCAGCACGGCACGGCTGAATTCCAGCGACTTCCCGAAAAAGATCATGTCGGCCGTGAAGGAGTCGTTGCTGAAGTCTGTTTTATTAAAGCGGTTGGATAAGAACCGGATCACATTGGGCACTATATACTCCGGGGCAAACCGCCGCAGCATGTATTCGGGCTGGTCGGGCCGGTAGAGGGCTTTGGGACCGATGAACGACTCAAGCGATATGACCACCAGCGAGTCGGTCACCGCCATATCATTCCTGAGCCCGCTGAAGCCGGCCACAATACGGGGCGGTGTGAAATCGGGATACAGCCTCCGGATCTCACCAAACGCCCGGGCAAAGCTCTGCTCCATAGCCTTCAGATCACCGAAAGTTTCCCCTACCTGCCCGTAAAGCTTCCGGGCGTCAGCATGCTGTGTCATGTGAAAAACATCGCCCGTGAAAGACGTATCAGACGGAGAGGCCCCAAACAGCAGATCACATACCGAACGGTTCTCTTCCAGCAGCTTTTTAAGTTCTGCTTCCGACTTCACGTCCATGAGCTGCCGGTCAAACCGTTCAATGGTTACCGCAGCCTCCGGCGTATCCGACCCCCTGCCGCATCCGAACACCACAGCGGCCAGCAGCAACAGGAACACTCTTTTAAACATCTCTGTGTAAAATTATAAAACGCAAATTTACGGATTTAATGGCGAATGGTGGCAAAACAAATTTACGGAAGCAAATACTTGGTCTTTTCAAAAGAATTTGTATCTTTGTATGGAAACACACAGCGTTTATGAAATTTGAAATTATATTCCTGACCGAAGCCAGAGAGTTTCTCTTACAATTAGATGAAAAAGCCGCGATAAAATTATCTTTAATATCGATAAGGCAAAAGCAACCCTTGACAAGGAATTATTCAAAAAACTAAAAGATGAAATCTGGGAGTTCAGAACTTTTTACAATAAAACGTATTACCGGATTTTTACATTCTGGGATAAAGAAAACAAACACAACACTTTGGTACTGGCAACGCATGGGATCGTAAAGAAAACCGCCAAAGTCCCTGAAAAAGAAATAAAAAGGGCCCAGCAAATAAGGCTGAATTATTTTGAGTTAAAAAACAACAGAAAAAAATGAAAGAGTTAAAAATGTTCACTTTTAGCCAGATAAAAGATGAGTTTATCGGTAAAATCGGAACGGATAAAAGAACTGCTTATGAGCAGGAGCTTCAGCTGGAAATCCTTGGAGATATCATACGTAAAGTCAGGTTGGAAAGAAACCTCACCCAGGAAGAGCTGGGCAGGCTTATAGGGGTTCAACGGGCGCAGATATCAAAACTGGAAAACAACACTACCAATATTACTATGGAAACATTGCTGAGAGTTTTCAAAGCACTCAATGCAAAAGTAAACTTCAACGTGGAACTTTTAAACAATGGAGTTTCTATAGCACAATAATCAATCAATCCGCCTATTCAAAAGCGATTTCCGGCCCTACAACTCATTCAGCCGCTTCCCCTCCAGGAACGAAAACCGCTCATGCTTGGGCTCACCGATAACCTGTTTGCTGTAAATACTGTTATGCCCGGATAGCAGATAGGAAACCACGCAGGCCAGGGCCACATATACGCCGCATTCGGCACCGAACAGCTCCAGGGCCATTAAGCTGCAGGCAATGGGCGTATTGGTAGCGCCGGCAAATACCGCCACAAATCCCATTCCGGCCAGGAGCCCTACCGGTAAAGGGATAAAAAAGGCCAGGGAGCTTCCCAGTGTAGCCCCAATAAAAAACAGGGGTGTCACCTCTCCGCCTTTAAAACCGGCCGACAGCGTAATGATGGTAAAGATCATTTTCAGGGCAAAATCATAGGCCGGCAGGGGCTGCTCAAAAGCGCTGAGTATGGTAGGAATACCCAGGCCGATGTATTGGGGGGTACCCATCATCCACACAGCCAGGGCCACAATAATCCCGCCGGCTACCGGGCGCAACGGCGGATAAGCGATTTTTGCTTTAAAAAACCGGCTGGTGCGATGAATTAATTTACTGAACGTAGCGGCACATAATCCGAAAAACACACCCGCAATGACTGCATAAATGATGTTGACAAATGAAATATCCGGGACCAGGCTGATCGAATAATGCGTATGACGGGCCTGCCAGAGCCGGGTAACCCGGTCGGCAATAACGGCGGTCATCAATGCCGGGAAAATGGCATTGTAGCGGATCCGGCCGATCAGGAAAAACTCCAGGCCAAACAGCGTGCCCGCCAGCGGTGTGCCGAATATAGAACCAAAGCCCCCGGCAATGGCTGAAATCATCAGCAGGACCCTGTCGCCGGAAGAAAGCCGGAACGGCTTCGAGAACTGGTCGGCAATGGCACCGGCCATCTGCAAAGCCGTACCTTCCCGGCCTGCCGAGCCTCCGAAAAAATGCGTAACAATGGTTCCGATATACACCAGCGGGGCCATACGGAACGGAACCACCTTCTCCGGGCGGTGAATGGTATCAATCAGGAGATTATTCCCGGTTTCTGCCTCTTGTCCGAAATAATAATAAAGCAGGCCCACCAGGAACCCGCCCACCGGCAGTAAGGCGATCAGCCACAAGTGGCTTTCCCGAAAATGGGTGGCCCAATCGAGTGAAATGAGAAAACCGGCGGAAGCACTGCCAATGCAGGCACCGATAACCAGGGAAATGCCTGTCCATTTAAGAATATACGGGAAGGCCGGATATTTCCGGAAAAAGAATTGAGTAGAGATCTTTGCTTTTTTACCGAATGATTTAGACATAAGAGGCCTGATTAAATTGGTTAACATTTAATTAATCAGGCGTCATCAGCTCCGGAGAAGCGGTTGGGTAAGGAAGAACACCATTTCCTTTTTTATCTGCTGCAAAAATATGAAATTATATCGGAGTATGTAACAAAGAAAACCCCTTTACCCGCAATAATTACAGATTTTTTTTGTAACTTACACAGGATATTTCAAACTTACGTGCTGTGAGTTAATCCGCGATACGAAAATGAATGTGGAAACAGAGAAAGTGACTACGGAATACTATTCCGAATCCGAGAAGAAAGAGATTGCCAAGCGCTACAGGAAGATCCTGAAGGCCGCCAAAAGCCTTATTAAAGACGGCGATGCCAAAATGATCCGGAAGGCCTTATCGGTCAGTATGGATGCACATAAGGAAATGCGGCGCAAGTCGGGCGAGCCCTACATTTATCATCCGCTTGAAGTAGCCCTGATCTGCGTGGAGGAAATCGGTCTGGGCCCCACTTCGCTGGTCTGCGCATTGCTCCATGATGTGGTGGAAGACACCAGCATTACGCTGAAAGATATCGAGAAGGATTTCGGCCCGAAAGTAGCGCAGATTATCGACGGGCTCACCAAAATCAGCGAAAGCTTCGAGCAAACCCAGTCGGCACAGGCCGAGAACTTCCGGAAAATGCTCCTGACACTCTCGCAGGATGTGCGCGTGATCCTGATCAAGCTGGCCGACCGCCTCCACAACATGCGTACGCTGGACAGCATGGCCAGGAACTCGCAGCTCAAGATTTCCAATGAAACCATTTATATCTATGCGCCCCTGGCGCACCGCCTGGGGTTGTACCAGATCAAGTCGGAGCTGGAAGACCTGTACCTGAAGTATACCCACCCCGAGGAGTTCAAAGACATCACCGCCAAGCTGAGTTCCAGCAAGGCTTCAAGAAAAAGGCTCATCGACAATTTCATGAAGCCCATCAAAAAAAGGCTGGAAGAGGCCAGCCTGGATTTTTACATCAAGGGCCGGCCCAAGCACATTTATTCGATCTGGAAAAAGCTGCAGAACACCAATATCCCTTTTGAGGGCATTTATGACCTTTTCGCCATCCGGATTATCCTGAAGGGGATTCCCATTGACGAAAAAGACAAGGAAAAAGCCGCCTGCTGGCAGGCGTATTCTATTGTTACGGACGAATACCGCCCTAATCCCGACCGCCTGAAAGACTGGATCTCCACGCCCCGGTCTAACGGGTATGAATCGCTCCATACCACCGTTATGAGCAACGCAGGGGTGTGGGTGGAAGTACAGATCCGAACCGAGCGTATGGATGAAATAGCTGAAAAAGGTTATGCTGCCCACTGGAAATACAAGGGCAACAGCACCTCGCTCGACAAACCCCTGGATCAGTGGATCAACCAGGTGCGCGATACGCTGGAAAGCGGCGACTCTTCGGCCATTGAGTTTATTGAAGATTTCCAGAGCAACCTCTTTAACGAAGAAATTTTCATTTTCACCCCCAAAGGTGACCTGAAAGTGCTCCGGAAAGGAGCTACTGTACTTGATTTCGCTTTTGATATTCATACCGAAATCGGCAGAAGGTGCACCGCCGGTAAGGTAAACGGCACCCTTATGCCGATCAGCCATGTGCTCCAGAGCGGCGACCAGGTGGAAATCCTGACCACCAAAAACCAGAAACCATCAGAAGACTGGCTGCGTTTTGTGGTGACCTCTAAAGCCAAAGCCCGTATCAAAGACCTCCTGAAAGAATTTAACAAGGGCTATATCAGTGAAGGAAAAGAGATCATTGCCCGGAAGCTGAAAAACCTGGGCATGGAAAATAACCTGGAGACGATCAACCAGCTCCGGGCCTACTTCAACAAAAAAGATTACAACGACCTCTTCTATGCCTTTGGCAAAGGGCATAACCTGCCTGACGAGATCAGCAAGTTCAAAAAAGAAAAAGAAGCCCAGGCCAACCGGCAGAAAAAAATTGAGCTTGATGAGAAGGCGTTCAAAGATGCCAAATCTTTTGAGCGGGAATTTAAGAAAGTTCAGGGAAATGACACGCTGCTGATCGGTGACGACATGCAGCAGATTGACTATACCCTGGCGCGCTGCTGCAACCCCATTCCAGGTGATAATGTTTTCGGTTTCCTGACCATCAACGAAGGCATAAAAATTCACCGGAACAGCTGTCCCAATGCCCACCAGCTGCTTTCCAATTACGGCAACCGGGTAATCAAGGCCCGCTGGGCCAGCCAGATTGAAAAATCATACCTGGTCACTATTAAGTTGAATGGTATAGACCGGGTAGGACTGATCCAGGACATTTCAAAAGTTATCTCCAATGAGCTTCATATTAATATGCGGGGTATTTCTGTTGAAACTTTTGATGGTATATTTGAGGGAAAAATCAAAGTTTACGTTTTTGACACCAAACACCTGGATGAGCTTCTTCACCGCCTTGAGATCATAGAAGGCGTCAGCAATGTATCAAGAGATGAAACCGCATAACCCGAATGAATAAACGCATAATTCTTTCATTACTCCTGTTTTTATCCGCAGAGCTGGCTGCCCAGGAAACCTCGGATACGCTTACCGTAAAAAGGAGGGTTTTTACTTCAACAGCCTACCGGCAGGGGATCAGGCAGAACAATTCCATGCTTTATGATCTCTATGCAAAATCAAAAGCCTACGACGCCGAAAGGCAGATGAAGCACGCCCGGGTTCTGACCCCGGCGGGGGCTGCCGTTTCTGTTGCCGGCCTTGCCCTCAGCATTAATGCCCTCATAGGGGTAAAAAAGACCACCGTTATTGATAATGTGGAGTACTCCTACTTTAAAAGGCCGGTGGCAAACGCCCTGGGCGGGGTAGCCCTGCTGGCAGCCGGGGTCTGCCTGATGGAATTCGGCAGCGACAAAAAGGAGCAGTCGGTTGATTTATACAACAAAAAGAAAAAGCACGATGCCCTTACCACAAGCGTTGGCCTGAACAAAGAAGGCCGGCTGGGCTTAAAGCTGTCGTTTTAAACCCCGTAAGCCCTCTGACCAATAACATGCAGATATTTAGATCAATTCTAAGTACTTAATTATTAATTTTGTAAGACCATCTATATAAAATTATATATGATCGCTGAAAAAAATAATATTCAGGCGGTAAAGCAAATTTTTACGGCATATCTGGAAAACAAACAACTTCGGAAAACTCCCGAGCGCTACGCCATTCTCGAAGAGATCTACAGCAGAGACGATCACTTTGATGTGGAAGATCTGTATATTTCCATGAAAAACAAGAAATACCAGGTGAGCCGCGCTACGGTTTACAATACCTTGGATCTGCTGGTAGAGTGCGACCTGGTGACCAAACACCAGTTCGGGAAGAATCTGGCACAATATGAAAAATCCTACGGATTTAAGCAACATGACCACTTAATTTGCCTAGATTGCAACAAAGTTTTGGAATTCTGTGACCCCCGGGTTCAATCCATTCAAAACATGGTGGGTGATCATTTGAATTTCAACGTTTTACACCATTCCCTGATTTTTTACGGCTCTTGCCGTAATTCAGAATGTGAAAACAAAATTGGCAAATAAATTAAATAACTGGTTTCAAAAATGGTTGATATTCTGCTAGGCCTTCAATGGGGAGATGAAGGTAAAGGGAAGATTGTGGATGTTCTGGCTCCGGAGTACAAAGTGGTAGCCCGTTTTCAGGGCGGTCCCAACGCCGGGCACACGCTCGAATTTGAAGGAAAAAAACATGTTTTACACCAGATACCTTCGGGTATCTTCCGGCCCGACAGCATAAACATTATCGGAAACGGAGTAGTACTGGATCCCATTATCTTTAAAAAGGAAATAGAGGCCCTTGCTCCTTACCAGATCAATTTCAGCAAAACCCTGTTCATTTCCAAAAAAACAGCCATTATCATTCCGTCGCACCGGCTGCTCGATGCCGCGTCGGAAAAAGCCAAGGCGGAAGCCAAAATCGGCTCTACCCTGAAAGGCATAGGCCCGGCTTATGCCGACAAAGTATCACGCCAGGGCCTGCGCCTCGGTGACGCCCTGTCGCCTTCATTCAAAGACAAATACAACAAGCTGGTGGAGTCGCATAAAAGAATGCTGGACTTTTACCGGTTTGAATACGACCTCGCGGAAGCCGAGCAGGAGTTCTTCCGGGCCCTGGAATTTATCAAAGGCTTTAATCTTATTGAAAGCGAATACCTGATCAACAAAAAGCTGGCCGAACCCGGCACCCGGGTGCTGGCAGAAGGAGCCCAGGGCTCCCTGCTGGACATTGATTTCGGCTCGTACCCTTTTGTCACCAGCTCCAATACTACGGCTGCCGGGGTTTGCTCCGGCCTGGGGGTTTCACCGTCTAAGATCAACGACGTATACGGCATATTCAAGGCCTACTGTACCCGTGTGGGCTCAGGGCCTTTCCCTACCGAGCTGCTTGACGAAACCGGTGAGAGAATGCGCCAGGAAGGCCGGGAGTTCGGCAGCACCACCGGAAGACCGAGAAGATGCGGCTGGATAGACCTGCCTACCCTGAAATACTCTATCATGCTGAACGGGGTTACCCAGCTGGTGATGATGAAGGTAGACGTGCTAAATATCTTTGATGAGATAAGCGTATGTACGCACTATGAGCTGCCTGACGGCACCATCACCGACGAGCTGCCTTACGACATGACCGATACCCCGCTGAAGCCGGTATACGTCACCCTGCCGGGCTGGAAGCAGTCGCTGGAGGGCATTACCTCATTCGAAGACATGCCTGATGCGCTCAAAGCCTATACCGCTTACCTCGAACGCGAACTTAACACCCCCATTACGTTTGTTTCTACCGGCCCGGACAGGAATGCCACGCTGGCCAGAAAATCCGGATTATGAACCGAGCCTTAGCTTCTTTTGTATTTACCGGCGAGACCCTTTTTAACCTGAAGGGCCCGGTAGCTGCTGAAGAAGCTAAGCCGCCCGTGCTTCCGCCCCGGAAAAACCCGGAAAAACGTACGCTTATCCTGGTTGATTTCTTACCCGATGCCGACCGGGAGCTGCTCACCAGGATCATGGCCTCAGTGGGAGTTACCCCGGATGATATAGAAGTGCTGCACCAGCAGCAGTTCCCCGAATACGACCTGCAAACCCTCGGCCGGGTAGAGCAGGTGATCACTTTCGGTGATTTTTCAGAAGTGCTTCAATGGACCGAAAAGCCGGTAAAATACCGGTTGGCTGCTCATGCCGGCAAAAAAATTCTCCTGGCAGATCCCCTCACTATGGTAGGCCGCAACCTGGCCGGTGAGAAGCGGAATTTATGGGCTGCACTGAAAGAAATGTTCGGCCTGAGCTGATTATCTTTTTTATTCCCGTAACATATTGCTAATTTTGCACCTTCCGTTATAATGGAGTCGATATGCTAAGGAATTTCTTATTTGTACTGGTAATCCTTTCCGCAACGGCCTGTGCGAAAAGGACAACTCCCTCCGGAAGCGGCTCTTCAGGGCAGGTTTCCGGCTATTCGGAAGATATACGCCATCTTCTTCCTCAATATGACGACCTGGAAACCGATGGAAAAGCGGCTGACGGAAAGGAAACGGGCAAAGCAGAACCCGTTAATGTGGCTTTTTCAGATGACAACGAGAAAGTGAATGCTTCACTCGATAAGATCATTGAGCATAACAAGACTTTTAACAACGGTCAGGGATTCAGGATCCAGGTTTTTTCGGGCAATTCACGGGCCGACTTTGAAAATGCCAAAAGCTACCTGCTCAGGAATTTCCCGCAGCTGGAAATTTATGAGTCGTACAGTCAGCCCACCTACCGGATCCGGGCAGGTGACTTTCTTTACTACCAGGATGCCGAAAAGTACAGCGGCTTACTCCGGCAGAGGTTTGGAACGACACGCATAGTGAATGAAAAAATAAACATAAAAAAGGCACTGAACTCGAAGTGAAAAAAGCATTAATTACCGGGATAACCGGACAAGACGGGGCCTACCTGGCCGAATTCCTTCTCCAGAAAGGATACGAAGTACACGGCATTAAAAGAAGAGCCTCTTTATTTAACACCGACAGGATAGATCACCTGTACAGGGATCTGCACGAAAGTAATATTCACTTTAAGCTGCATTACGGCGACCTGAGTGACTCTACCAACATCATCCGGATTATACAGGAAGTACAACCGGACGAGATCTATAACCTGGGCGCCATGTCGCACGTGAAAGTGAGCTTTGACGAGCCCGAATATACCGCCCAGGTAGACGGTATAGGCACCCTCCGTATACTGGAAGCCGTACGCCTGCTGGGCCTTATTGAAAAAACCCGGATTTACCAGGCCTCCACCTCTGAGTTATACGGCCTGGTGCAGGAAGTACCGCAGTCGGAAAAAACACCGTTCTATCCCCGCTCTCCGTACGCCGTGGCCAAGCTTTACGGGTACTGGATAACCGTTAATTACCGTGAAGCATACAACATGTACGCCTGCAACGGTATTCTCTTTAACCACGAATCACCGCTGCGGGGCGAGACCTTCGTGACCCGTAAAATTACCCGTGCAGTGGCACAGATCGCTCTCGGACAGGACGATTGCCTTTACCTGGGGAACCTCGATGCCAAACGCGACTGGGGGCATGCCCGTGACTATATTGAGGCCATGTGGCTTATCCTGCAGCAGGAGCAGCCGGAAGACTTCGTGATTGCCACCGGTATTACCACCACCGTTCGTGACTTTGTCAGGATGGCATTTGAAAAAGCAGGGATCTCCCTTGAATTCAAAGGAAAAGAAGAAAAAGAAGAAGCTTACGTGACGGCCTGCGCCCATCCCGATTACCAGCTGCCCGTTGGTAAAAAGGTATTGGCCGTAGATCCCATATATTACCGGCCTACAGAAGTGGAATTGCTTATCGGTGATCCGACCAAGGCAAAAACCAAACTGAACTGGCAACCGAAATACGACCTGGCCGGCCTCATTGATGAAATGGTAACGGCTGACCTGGAATATTTCAGAAACCGGCCTGCCTATAATAAAGCGGGCATTAAAGTAGACTAAAACCCGTAAGGGAAAGTTTGTCAATCCGGATAATTGAATTCAATTATTCATTTTTCAATTTAACTGATATGATCTATCCCATCATAGGATACGGAGCATCTGTCTTACGAAAAAAATGTACCGACATCACCCCGGGTGAGCTGGACGTGAAGCAGATCTCTGATAATATGTTTGAAACCATGCACAGCGCCTCCGGGGTAGGCCTGGCCGGCCCGCAGGTAAACCTGGCTTACCGGATCTTCGTGGTAGACGGCGAAGTGATCAATAACGGGGCTGAGACAGAAGAAGATATTGACCCCGACCTGGTGGGCTTTAAGAAAACCTTCATCAACGCCCGTATCCTTGAAGAAACCGGCGAACCCTGGGGGTATGAAGAAGGCTGCCTGAGCATTCCGGGTGTACGGGCGGATGTTTACCGGAAACCCGTTATCACCATTCGTTACTACGATACCGACTGGGTAGAGCACACCGATACCTTCAAGGGAATGGCTGCCCGTATTATCCAGCACGAGTACGACCACATTGAAGGCGTACTTTTCACCGACCACCTCGCTCCCCTGAAAAAACAGATGCTTAAGAAAAAGCTGGGCATGATCCAGAAGGGAATCGTAGACGCCGACTACAAAATGAAGTTTCTTTGAAACCTCTCTTAAACATAGCGCTCCTGCAGGAAGACCTGGCCTGGGAAGACCCCGAAGCCAACCACCGCCTGGCGGAGCGCTATTTTACGGCAGATTCTCCCTCCACCGACCTCGTTGTTCTTCCCGAAATGTTTTCCTCGGGCTTTACCCGCGATTTCTCGGAAACGGCGCCTTACCCTTCTCTTTCCTGGATGAAAACACTGGCAGCCGCCCAAAGCTGCGCCGTGTACGGCAGTGTGGCAGTCACTGAGGATCAGGCAGCCTTTAACCGGGGTTTCTGGGTGAGCCCGGACGGTTCTTTTGAACAGTATGATAAACGCCATCTTTTCACCTATGGCAAAGAGCACCTGACCTTTCAGCCGGGCAATACCCTTCTTCGCACCGGTCTGGGCCAATGGACCTTCCGGCCGCTGATCTGCTATGATCTCCGTTTCCCGGTCTGGAGCCGGAATGTGAAGCCGTATTACGATGTGCTGATCTACATTGCTTCCTGGCCTGCTGTGAGAAAAGAAGCCTGGAAAGCCCTTCTGAAAGCCCGGGCCATTGAAAACCAGTGCTATGTGATCGGTGTAAACCGGGTAGGTACAGACGGCTACGGGCTGGATTATTCGGGCGACTCCTGCGTCATTGATTTCAAAGGAGACCTGCTGCTGGATGCCGGTGATCAGAAAGGCCGCTTTGATATTTCTCTCTCCTGGCAGGATCTTCATGATTTCCGCCGGACATTCCCTTTCCTGGAAGATGCTGACGAGTGGATGTTCAGGAATTAACATTCAGCTCTTTTATAACTTTGTCAACATCGTTTTCAAAAAGCTTATCCCGGATAATCCTGTATTTCTCAAATTCTTTCCCGGCAAGTGCCAATACCACTTCACGGGCTACTTCAACGCCAGATGGTTATAATCGTTCAGCAGCTTTCTCAAAAATACGGAATCAGGTTCTTCTGAACTGATTTCCAGAAGTTCTTTTATCCGTTTGGAAAGCTTATCCAGCAGCTCTTCGTCATAATGATGCTCCGATTTTTCCAGCAGGTTTTTCACCAGGGTCATGTCTTTATCCGAGAACCGGATCACCTCAGGGTAGGTCACCACATAATTCTGCTTATGGTTCACATACGAGTAAATGGTATCTTCTACCGTGAAATATTCATCCTGTGTATTGACCACAAAGGTACCGGCGGCCAGATCGCCGAAGCGCTGCCGGTAGGGCGAACGCTCTATCCGGAGTATACCCACCAGCGGGCCGAAAGGTGTTAAAACAACCACCCATGAATTCATAAACGCCAGCAGCAGAGTGCCATAGGCATCGGCAAAGAGAAATATCCAGCGCACCAGGCATTGCGCTGCCGAAGGCGGGTTGCCATCCGGCCCTGCTACTTTTATCTTCATCAGCATCTTACCGGGCGTTTGTCCACGAAAAAACCATTCCGATAAAAACGAATAAAAGTAAACGGGTAAAAACAGGGCAATAACCGGCAACACAGTATCTCCTGCATAGCGAGCCGGCCCCCAATAGGCCATCAGCAGTATATACGCTCCCTTGAACATCCAGTCAATGGTAAAGGCAAAATACCTTTTCCAGGTACCGGCCAGTGGAATGCTCAGCTCCACATTCAGGAAAGTAGGAATCTTCAGTGTATCCATAACTGCATGCTATGCTGCAAAACTAAAGGTATTTTTATATCTTTGGAAAAGTCTTGGATCAAAGAATACCATAACTCTTGTGAGAGAAAGCACATTTATAGACCGTAACCGATCCAAATGGGAAGAAATTGAGGATTTTGAAAAGAAAGATCCCGACGAAACGGCATCTGATTTTGTGGAGATCATCAGCGACCTCTCGTATGCGCAAACCCGGTATCCCCACAGCAAAATCAACAGCTACCTGAACCACCTGGCCATAAGCACGTACCGGTCGGTTTACCGGGCTAAAAAAAAGCAGCCCCTGCTTGAGTTCTGGAGAACCACCTTTCCGCTGATCCTGGGTAAAAACAGGAAAACCCTATGGCTGGCTTCCGCCCTTTTCCTGGCCTTCTGTACCCTGGGAGCGGTATGCGCCAGCCTGGAACCTGAATTCGTGGAATCGGTCATGGGCAGCGAGTACATTGCCATGACAGAAGAAAACATTGCCAGTGGAGAACCGTTCGGTGTTTACAATACGGAAAACCCCATGCAGATGTTCTTCAGCATATTGGCCAACAACCTGTTTGTAGGATTGCTGGTGTTCATTTCCGGGATATTTATGGGCATAGGATCGGTTTACCATACCTTCAAAAATGCCATTATGGTGGGCAGCTTCTTTCATCTCTTTTTCCGGGCAGACCTGGGTTTCAACGCATTGGTGGTGATCGGCCTGCACGGCACACTGGAGCTCATGGGTCTGGTGCTGGAATGCATGGCCGGCATGATCCTGGGGCTCAGCGCCCTGTTTCCCGGTACACTAACCCGCCGGCAGGCCTTCCGTAAAGGACTGAACCAGTCGGTACGCATCTACCTGGGCACAGTTCCGTTTACTCTCATCGCCGCATTTATAGAAAGCTACATTACCCGCTACGGAAGCGACGGCCTTACATCCGGCAATGCACTGCTGACCGCCCTGCTTCTCCTGGTTTTTGTACTGAGCTGGATGATCCTTATCTGGTACTTTTTTATTTATAGCCGCCGCGTAGCCCGCTCCGTGCCCGATGGCCTGTATCAGAATACGTTATGGTGAAACAGCTTTTTCTCTTCCTGCTGATCGTATCGGGCGCCGCTTCTTTCGCACAGCGCCCCTCAGAAGACGCCCAAAAGCTTAAAAACAGCCGGCGTGACCTCTGGTATGCCGACAGCAGCTTTGCCCGGTCAGACCAAAACAAGGATACAAATGAAGGGGCGGCCACCCAAAAGAGAACGCCCGACTCCCGCATGCTTAACAAAATCACGGCTGTGCTCGGCGGCCTCGTCGGCGCCCTCATACTGGGTGCGCTGGGCTATGCTTTTTATACCTTTTCAAATCCCGGAAAGAAAAAACAAAAAAAGGAAAAAACGAAAGCCCCGGACAGCCCGGCCATTGAAACCGCCGATGCCCTCCACCAAACCGATTTCACCGCTCTTATACAGGCAGCCGAAACCCGGAACGACTACCGCCTGGCCCTGCGTTATCATTATCTCCGCCTGCTGCAGGAGTTTTCCAGGCAGGGCCTCATCCGCTATGAAAAGAATAAAACCAACCGGCAATATGCCGAAGAAATAAGACATCATAAATGGGGCCCTGACTTTCAACTGGCCACCCGTTATTACAACTTTGTCTGGTACGGAGAATACCCCCTCCACGAAGACAGCTACCGGTCGCTGGTTATCCACTTTAACAAAATGCTTCCGTATGAATAAGTGGGCATACCTCCTGTGCGGCATCGGGCTGGTAGCGGGCATCTTTCTCATTACCCGGGTTTCCCGTCCGAAATCCTTTGACAGAACCATCAGCTACAGCCCGAAAACATTCCGGCCCTACGATACCCGCTTCTTTTTTCTTACGCTGAAAAAGAATACCCGCCTGGCCACCAACACCCGTATACCGGGAGGGAAACGTTTCTCCGGTACCGGTAAAACCTACGTGGTCTGCAGCCCGTACTTCCTGCCTGACGTAAACGAAAAAAACAAGATCCTGCAGTTTGTGTCGCAGGGAAATACCCTTTTACTGAGCAGCTTCGACATAGCCCCTCATTTCCTGAAAACCCTGAACATCCAGGGACAGTCGCTCATAAAACCCCTTAAGGCCACCGATGACTCGCTGAAGATTGTATGGAATACCGGGGAAAGCTGGGCTTATCCCGGTTCTGCGGCCGGGCCCGGCCTGCTCCTGTCTTCATCGCATCCGGCGCGGATCGTAGCTTCTGACGGACGGAGATTCCCGGCACTTATCCGGATAAGCTACGGCAAAGGAACCATCTGGCTCCAGAACCAGCCCATGGCTTTTTCCAATTATTTTCTCCTGCACAAGAACAATTCCACCTATCTCGACAGGATAATGGAAGAACTGAACCTCAGCGGCGCTACCCTGATCTGGGATAACTATTACCCCGGCCTGAAAAGTGCGGCCGACCGGAAAGCCCGCCAGAAGAGCAACCCTCCCGAAGGCAAAAGCTTCTTTGTGGAAATGGTCAGGAGGCATCCGCCGCTGCAATGGGCCGTGTTTACCTTTCTGGCGGGAACCCTGCTCTTTGTTTTCAATTACGCCCGCCGGCTCCGTCAGCCCGCTGAGCAGCTGCCTGACACAGAAAACACCTCGCTTGAGTTCACCAAAGCCATTGCCGGCCTGTACCGCGAGAACAAAGATAATGCCGCCATTGCACAGAAGATCCGCCTGCAGCTGCAGGATCACCTTCTTAATGCCTACAAAATACCGGCTCACGACCTGACCCCGGAAAACGCCGGTGCCATCAGCCGGAAAACCGGCAAGCCGCCGGAAGATATCACCCGGCTGGCCGAACTCCTGCCCCGGCTGCAGGAAAAAGTTTCTGATAAGACATTGACTGAATTTTACAGACTTGTTTATAAATTTATATACAAATGACAGAACCGTTGTTCAATAACCGACTGGAGCTTACAGAGCTGAACGAGGCCGTCAGCCAGATCAAAGCTGAAGTAGGAAAAGTGATTATAGGCCAGGAGCAAAACCTCGACTTCCTGTTGATCTGCCTTCTCTGCCACGGCCATGCCCTGTTGGAGGGGGTGCCGGGTGTAGCCAAAACACTCACGGCCAAGCTGCTTTCCAAAACCGTTAACGGCTCTTTCAAGCGGCTGCAGTTCACCCCTGACCTCATGCCGTCCGACATCCTGGGCACCTCTGTATTTAACCCCAAAACACTGGAATTTGAATACAAAGCCGGCCCGGTTTTCTGCAATCTCATTCTTATTGATGAGATCAACCGTTCACCGGCCAAGACCCAGGCAGCCCTTTTTGAGCTCATGGAAGAACGCCAGGTGACCATAGACGGTCACACCTATTTTATGCCGGATCCCTTTGTGGTGATTGCTACCCAAAACCCGGTGGAGCAGGAAGGCACCTACCGCCTGCCGGAAGCTCAGCTCGACCGCTTCCTGATGAAAATACAGGTAGGGTACCCCGGCCGCGAAGAAGAGCTGGACCTCTTGCGCCGTTTCAACACCCACCTCCAGACCGACCTCTCCGCTACCGTCAACCCGGTGATATCTACCCAAAGGCTGGTAGAATTACGAAACCTGGTGCACCGGGTGCTGCTTGAAGATCATCTTCTGAAATTCATTGCCGACCTTATCCATGCCACGCGCAATCATAAAATGATCGAGCTGGGCGCATCGCCCAGGGCATCGCTGGCGCTTATGCATGCGGCCAAGGCCATGGCAGCCATTTCCGGGCGCGACTTTGTGCTGCCCGAAGATATAAAAGCAGTAGCCATGCCCGTGCTATCGCACCGGATTGTGCTCACGCCGGAAGCCGAGATGGAGGGCATTACCGAAGAAGAAGTACTGAACAGCCTGCTGTCAGGCATTGAAATTCCCCGGTAATGCTGAAACGGGTTTATCTGACATCCATCACCTTTTACCTCATCGGGCTGGCGGCCGTGCTGTTTATGTTCGGGCTGTTGTATGATATTTCCTACCGGCTGGGTTTCGGGGTACTGATAACGGTGGTGATCCTCATTATACGGGATATTTTTCTCCTGTTTATTGTGGGATCGCCCGTTGAGTTCACCCGCCGGACCCCGCAAAAGCTCAGCAACGGCGATCCCAACCTGATAGGGGTGGAATTCAGCAACCCCAACTCCCTGAAGCTGCGGGTAAAGCTTATTGAAAACCTGCCGTACCAGCTTCAGACGTTTGATTTCGAAAGAAACTACCGGCTGGCTCCCGGTGAAACCCTGAAAACGGCTTATGCTGTTACACCCCATTTACGCGGTGAATACACCTGGGGATCGGCGGTGCTGCTTACCCGGCCGCAATTCGGGGGGCTGCTGGCCCGGAAAGAAGAATTCGATACCGGGCAATCTGCTCCCTGCTATCCTTCATTTATGCAATTTGCCCACCTGCAGCTGAGCACACAGGGCCATAAATCTTCGCCAAACGACATCCGGAAAATCGGGCAGAGCCTGGAATTTGAGCAGATCAGAGAATACGCCACCGGCGATGACCACCGGCATATCAACTGGAAAGCCACGGCCCGGCGCGGCCAGCTCATGCTCAATCGCTACCGGGATGAGCGCAGCCAGGATATTTATTGTGCCATAGACATGGGCAGAACCATGAAAATGCCCTTCCACCACCATACCCTGCTCGACTACGCCATCAATGCCGCCGTGGCTCTCTCAAAAACCATTATTGCCACCCACGACAAAGCAGGTATTCTGGCCTTTGCCCATGAGAAGAACGAGTTTCTCCCGCCCGCAAAAGACTGGCGGCAATTCGGCAGGATCAACGAGTTTCTTTATAAGCTGGAAACGGGCTTCCTGGAATCTGATTTCGAGCACCTTTACAAGTTTGTCCGGGCCCATATCCGGCGCCGGAGCCTCATTATCCTGTTTACTAATTTTGATTCGGAAAACGCTTTGAAGCGTAATTTTCGTTATATAAAAGATATGGCCCGGCACCACCTGCTGGTAGTGGTTTTCTTTGAAGATTCACAGGCCCGTGAGCTGGTAGAAGCCGAAGCAGCTGATATCACAGCCATTTATGAAAAAGCGGTAAGCTTTGATAAAATGCACAAAAGCCGCCTGCTGGCGCGTGAGCTGCGGAAGGCCGGTATCCGTACGGTTCTGAGCCCGCCTGAAAAGCTGGGCGTTCAGGTCATTAACGAATATCTCGGTATTAAAAAACAGCAGATACTTTAACCAAAATACGTATTTTTGCACAAAAACAAGTCTGTATGGTAATAAAAACACTTGCTTTCCTCCTGATTACTACGATTGCTTTCGCCCAGGCACCCATTGGTGCCGATACCCTGATGAAAAGCTATGCCATCAAAACCCGTACCCAGCTGGCCTGTGACGCCAACGGGCAGAACTGCAAACCCGAAATCATCTCTCATTACGACAGTACGGGCTGCCTGATCTTAAAAGAAACGTTTGCCGGTGATACCCTGGCCGAAACCAACCGGTATGAATACAATACCGCCCGCCTGGCCCGTGCGGTATACACCACTTACGGCCAAGGCAACGAGTTTCTTAATATCAAATACATTTACGACGGCCAGAACAACCTGATCAGCTTCCAGGCCTGCTATCCCGGCGGGAAATGCGAGCCTTTTGAAAAATACCGGTACCGGCCTGACGGGAAGCTCCTTTCCAGGACCCGCTACCGCGACGGTAAATATTTTTACGAATACCAGCACAAATACAACCGGCAGGGCAATAATACCGAAGTGCTTATTCTCTCCAATGACTCCGACTCCGGAGAACGGGAACTCAAAACCTATGACGCCAAAAATCACCATATCCGGTCGAAATGGATAGATTACAGGGGCGAAGAGATCGACAATGCAGAATATACCTACGATGAGGCCGGCCGGCTGATAAAAGACAAATGGATCGGCGGATTAAGCACGGAAAAATTATACGAATACGATGCCCTGGGCAACAACATCAGATATACTTCCATTGACTATAACGGGCAGGTAGATGACCTCCGGGAAATGACCTATGAAGGGCGCCTGATCACCAGGCGCGTCCGGTATGACGGGGCAAAAATTATACATTACTGGAAATTTGAATACGAAAAATGGTGATCAGCTGTGCAGCTCAAATTCTTCCCCGTTTTTATCCAGGAAATGGTATTCCATAAGCCCCAGCGTAGAATCTTTGATCAGGTTAATCCACCTTTTGTATTTGAAGAACCAACGCATCTGCCGTGAGATGAGACCTTCTTTGTAATAAGCGTAAACAAACGGATGCACCATGATGCTCACCTTCGGCTCGTTCTGCTTCAGCAGCAGGTGCTCCAGGTGATTTTCGATCTGGTCAGTTACCGAAATGCTGGCCTGGATAGTTCCCGTACCGCCACAGGTAGGGCAGGTTTCGCGGGTATCCACGCTGATCTCGGGTCTTACCCGCTGACGCGTGATCTGGGAAAGGCCGAATTTGGAGATAGGCAGAATGGTGTACTTGGAGCGGTCGCCTTTCATCTCTTCGCGGAGAACCTCGTGCACCTCTTTCTTGTTCTCCACTTTCTTCATGTCAATGAAGTCTACCACCACAATCCCGCCCATATCGCGTAAACGGAGCTGGCGGGCAATTTCCACTGCGGCTTCCTTATTCACATTCAGCGCGGTGGCCTCCTGGTTCGGCTCGGAGCTGGCTTTGTTCCCGCTGTTGACATCAATAACGTGCAAAGCCTCGGTATGTTCAATGACCAGGTAACCGCCGCCGGGCAGCGTAACCGTTCTTCCGAACAGCGACTTGAGCTGCTTTTCTATACCGTAGTGCTCAAATATTTTTGATTTCCCCTGGTGGAGCTTAAGAATCTTTTCTTTCTGGGGAGCAATAGAGTGCAGCAGGCTTTTGATCTTATCGTACGACTCGCGGGTATCTACCACGATCGAATCGAAGTCATCGTTCAGCATGTCTCTCAGGATAGAAGCGGCCCTGTCCATTTCCGAAACCACGCGGTCACGCGGCATGGCATTCTTCAGCGCCTTTACGCCGTTTTCCCACTTCTCAATGCAATGCTCCAGGTCGCGCCGCAGATCTTCCACATCCATATTCTCAGCCACTGTGCGCACAATCACCCCGAAGTTCTCGGGTTTCACGGAAGACATCAGCTTATGCAGGCGCTGCCGCTCCTGCTTGCTGGTGATTTTCTTCGAGATGTTAATGGAATTGCTGAACGGAACCAGCACAATGTACCGGCCGGCTATGGAAATATCGCACGAAAGCCGTGGCCCTTTGGAAGAGATAGGCTCTTTTACCACCTGGGCCAGGATAGGCATATTCTTGCTCAGAACATCACTGATCTTTCCCTGCTTTTCAATCTGGGGCTCAGGCTTGAACCCTTTCAGGCGGGGGCTTACCGGGCGTTTGGCAATCACATCTTTCGTGAAACGGATCAGCGAAAGAATATTCGGGCTCAGGTCATGGTAATGCAGAAAAGCATCCTTTTCATGGCCTATATCAATAAATGCCGCGTTATTGCCGGAAACTACCTTTTTAACCGTACCAAAATAAATATCACCTACCGCAAAATGATGTTCGGTCTCATCAATGTGGTACTCAATGAGCCGCTTATTACGGACTAAAGCAATACGGTCTCCCTTAGGGGTGGCGGATATGTATATCTCGTTACTCAAGTTCTGAGAAAGGAACAGGGACTAACAAAGTAAAGATACTACTATCTTGAATAAAACGATACCAGTATTCAAAATTTTAATAAAAAAAGTAAGCGGTACAGAAACCGCTTACCTCCTACTGACTACGTAGTATATAGCTGATTATTTCTTCTTATGACGGTTCTTTCTCAGACGCTTCTTTCTTTTGTGAGTAGCCATCTTATGTCTTTTTCTTTTCTTTCCGCAAGGCATAATCTTATTATTTTAAATATCTGAAATCTTTTTGGGACTGCAAAAGTAATAATTTATTTTAAATTATTCAAAGTTTTTCTTACTTCATCTTTTACAACCGGGTCAATATCTTCATCCAGCAGCTCATTTAACAGAGTTTTGGCGTCTGCTGTTTTTCCTAACTCGATATAACTGTACGCCAGCCCGATCTTGCCGTCCATGTTTTTATTGTCAATGCGCAATACTTCTTTAAAGCGCTCTGCCGCCTTATCGTACTGTCCTGACTGCATGGAGAGTTTGCCCAGGCTGATAATAGCCGGCAGGTAGTTGGGCTGCTGTTCCAGCACCTCCCGCAGGATGGTGATGGCCCGCATGGGGTTCGACGAATTTACGTAGGTAAGCGCCGTATTGGTCCGGGCGTGCAGGTTAGACGGGTCAAGCTTCAGGGCCTGGGCATAGGACTCCCGGGTTTTATCGGCCAGCTCTTCTGCCCTGGCGGCATTCAGCGTCAGCGTAAATGCCTGGAGGTAGGCGTCACCCGAGCGGAGCCAGTTTTCCACACCGGGATTCCCGATAGCGATCTGCTCAAAATAGTAGGCAGAGCTGTCAAAAACAGACGCTTTGTAGAACATTTCACCCAATTCCCGGTAAGCGTTCAGAGGGTTCGCGTCTGTAGCATATTTTTGCCTGATCCCGGCGGCCATGCGGCCGGCCTCAGGGTTCATGGTGTGGGTATCCCCTTTATTTACTTCGGGGGTATCGGAAGAAACGGCCTTAACCTCATCTTTTACTACCGTTTTAGGTCTGCTGATCAAAAAAGCAAAGCACACAAGTGCCACACCTGAAAGGATCAGAAAATGTAATCTGGGATTAAGGCCGTTTTTCATCATTAAATTTTCACATTCTTTTTAACTTCTTCCACAAACTCTTTGGATGGTTTGAAGCTTGGGATAAAATGAGCAGGTACCGTAACCGTAGTTTTCTTAGAGATGTTACGCGCTTTTTTCTCCGCTCTCTTTTTATTGACAAAACTACCGAATCCTCTTACATAAATAGCCTCGCCTCCCGATAATTGTTCTTTTACTGTTTCGAAAAACGCCTCTATCGTCGCTGAAGTGGCAGCTTTATCTACTCCCGTCTTTTCCGAAATAATTGAAATTACCTCTGCTTTCGTCACGATTAAAATTATTTAAAAGTTAAAAAAAATACGATTATTTTTACCGTCTGATTAGTATAAGACTGCAAAGATAATTTATTGGCCTTAATAAGCACAATATTTATCATCTTTTTTAAAATAAATATTTAATTATAAAGCAGTTAAGCAACCTTTTCCGAAAGAACTGCCTGCACCCTGGGAATGATTCAAAATAAAATTATATCGTGGTATCTGAAGAACAAGCGAACTTTACCATGGCGAAATACACAAAATCCATATTTTATTTGGCTTTCTGAAATTATACTTCAGCAAACCCGTGTTGCCCAGGGGCTGCCCTACTACGAAAAATTCACCCGGAAATACCCTACCGTGACCGACCTCGCTGACGCTGCCGAAGAGGAGGTTCTGAGGCTCTGGCAGGGGCTGGGCTATTATTCAAGGGGACGTAACCTGCACGCCACTGCCCGCCATATTGCCTATGAGCAGGCCGGCCGCTTTCCCGGTTCTTTCGATGCCCTTACCCGGCTTAAGGGGATCGGGCAGTATACCGCTGCCGCCATTGCTTCTTTTGCGTTCAAAGAAAGCGTTCCGGCCATTGACGGAAATGCGATCCGGGTGATTGCCCGGTTATACCGTATCGATAAACCGGTGGATATGCCTGCCACTCTGCAGGAGATCCGGGAGATCTCTGCCGGGCTCATTGCTACTGTAGAACCCGATCTTTATAACCAGGCCATCATGGAATTCGGAGCCATGCTCTGTACACCCAAAAATCCGAAGTGCGATATCTGCCCCGTGCAGGCGGAGTGCCTCTCTTTCCCGCAGAAAGATTTCCTGCGTATTCCGTATAAATCCAAAAAAACCAAAGTCCTGGAACGCAGCCTCCATTACCTGGTTCCGGAACACGGGGGGAGCTTCTTCATGAAGCAGCGAACCGGTGCTGACATCTGGAAAAACCTGTTTGACTTTCCCGAAGTTTCCCCGGAAGAGCTTCCCGGCCTGCTTCAGCGCCTGGGCGCCGACCCGGCCTGTACCTCCGCCCCGGTGACGCACCTCCTTTCGCACAGGAAGCTGACCATATATTTTACCACCTGTACCGTTCCCGGCCGGGACATCCCGCTGGAAGGCGCCTGGTTTACGGCAGAAGAAGCCGAAAAGCTGGCCAAGCCCAAGGTGATCGTTGATTTTTTATCTGCCTGTACCGGTTAAATCTTTTCCATCCGCAGCACCCGGAATTCCGTACGGCGGTTCCGGGCATGCTCGCTCTCGGTACACTGCACCCCGTCACCGCATTTATTCAGCGGCTCGGTTTCTCCCATTCCCATTGCCCTGATCCTGTCTTTGTCAATAAAACGGGCCAGGAAATTCCGTACTTCTTTTGCCCTCCGGTCTGATAAGAGCTGGTTGGCCAGCGCGCTCCCGCGCGAGTCGGTATGGGATTTCACTTCAATGACCATATCAGGGTATTTCTTCATGACCTCTGCCAGGCGCGTCAGCTCGCTGCGGGCCGCCTGGTTCAGCTTATAGTCATCGGCAGCGTAGTAAATATTTTCCAGCCGTATTACATCACCTACCTTATATAGCTTACTGTTAAAAAGGCTTGCACTTACGGGGCGGGTGATCTTTTTACCAAAAAAAGTTTTTCTTACCACTTTCTCTATGAGGTCGCGGCTCACAGCATACCCGTCCTTTACTGATACCAGGTCGTAATCGCATTCCAGGTCACGGGTAAATTCTACGGTACCGTCGCTCCGGGTCATCATTTCCTCTACCCGGCCGTCGCATCGGCTGATCCACCTCACCCTTACGCCGGGCAGCGGGGTACCGTTACCGTCGGTCACCACGGCCCGGAACGAGGTGGTATGCCCCACCGTCCATTTATTGATCAGGCGTCCTTCTTTACGGCTGACGGTTACACTATCTTTTCCGGGCAGCACGGCAGCTGCCTTCTTCAAGGCCACCACCAGGGTGTCGGGCTCAAAGTCAGACGACAGGGAATTGGAATAGGCTACCGACCGGCTTTCGTAGCCCTCCTGCTCAAAACCGAACATAAACTGCTGATCAGCCTCCAGGCACAAAGCGGCCATGCCCTGTTTGCCCGTGGTGGCACGGGCTTCTGAACCGCCGGTTTCATACCGGAATTGTACATTCTCCAGTACCCGGTTATCACCTGCATCACGCACCAGCACCACCAGGTCGCGACAACCGTACAGCGGCCCGGTACGTGTAAACCGGTAAATATCATCGTCACTCCCGCCTCTTTTGCGGTTGCTGCTGAAATAGCCGGTGCGCCGCTCGTTGTCGGTTAGAATTCCGAAATCGTCATATTGCGAGTTCAAAGGTGCGCCCAGGTTCCTGACAGGAGAAACGACCGCGTGCGTGACCGGGTCTATCCGGGCAACAAAGAGATCGAGTGAGCCCAGGCCGGGCAGACCGTCAGAAGAGTAGTACAGGTTGCCTGCCCGGTCAAGAAACGGGAACAGCTCATCTCCGGCCGAATTGATCCTGGGCCCCGCATTGACGGGGACACCCCACCGGCCGTGGGCAAATACGACGTAATAAATATCGGTTCCCCCGAAACCACCGGGCATATCCGACACAAAAAACAGCAGGCGCCCGTCTTCACTGATCGCCGGGTGGCCGCAGGAGTACGCATCGCTGTTAAACGGAAGCGGCTGGATATTCGTCCAGTCTTTCCCTTTTCTTTCAGCAGAAAAAAGCTTCAGCCGGGTAATTTCTTCCCCTTTGATCTTGCTCCACAGGGTGCTGTTGGCGGGTGGGGCGTTCCGGGTAAAAATAATCTTGTTGCCCTTATCGTAAAACACACAGGGGCCTTCGTGATACTTGCTGTTGATCTTTTTGGAAAACCCGACCGACGGTACCGTAGGAGCCTCCCTGTATCCTTTTGATCCCGATATCATTTCACTCCCGGTGTGGCCTATGGTAACGGCGTCATTAGATGTAGGCGGGGTGTAGTAGTCTTTTCCCAGCGCATCCCGGCCGCCTGCCGTTCCGTACGCGCTGGTATTGCTCCCGCCTACCCCGAGAACGGCCCCTGAAGGTTCTTCCTTGTGCAGAAGCTTCTCATCTTCCACATAATAAAGGTCCAGGAAATTGGAATTGTCCCAGCTGAACACCCGTTTGATGCTCCTGTTCTGTGTTCTGCCCGACACAAACACCAGCCCGTCTTTATAATATACGGGACTGAACTCCGGGAAACCCGAATTCAGGCCGATATACTCTACCTTATAGCTTTCCTGGTTCCGCAGCAGCGGCTCAGGGCGGGCATACAGCCGGGCAAATTGCCGGCTCCGCTTATCACTTTCATTAAATTCAAGGTATTTCTCCCAGAAAAAACGGGAGTCCTGGTATTTTCCTACGGCAGCCAGTACCTGGGCAAACCGTTTGTAGGCATTGAGGTCATCGCCCTTCAAAACCGGTAGCGACTGCAGGGCATCGTGGTATACCCGCTCGGCGTTCCCGTTATCCCTGGTAAAATAATAGGCTTCGGCCAGCCCCAGCCGGGCTCTCAGCAAATCGCGGTCATTCAGGTCTCCGGGCCGCTTCAACAGGCTTTCATAGGCTTCAATGGCCCCGGCATACGACAGGTTTTTACGAAGATCTTCAGCCCGCTTCAGGGTTTTTGCCGTACCCTGTGCCCATGCCGGTTTCCCGCACACTAAGAAGAAAATAAGCAGGGGGACGACCAACCTCATTTACAGGATATCAAATATTCTCAAAAAAATAAATTTACAGCAAAAATCATGCCTCGCGGCGCAAATCTGTCCGCCGAAACGCTTCCTGCCGCAACCGCGAAGCCCTTCCGCCTATATTTCGGGAAACTTCTTCCTTCTGCGCCTATTTTTTACCGATATTTGCCGAAAAAATACGAGCATTTTGAAACTTTGGCAGAAAGACGGATCGCAACCGACCAACCGGCTGATTGAATCTTTTACAGTAGGAAAAGACAGGGAACTGGATGTTTTGCTGGCCCCCTTTGATCTTCTCGGCTCCATAGCCCATTCCATTATGCTGGAAAAGGCAGGTCTGCTGGAAAGCGGCGAGCTGAAGCAGATTCTTGAAGAATGTACGCGCATTTTCCGGGAAGAAATAGAAACCGGCCGCTTTGAGATAGAAGAAGGAATAGAAGATGTGCATTCGCAGATCGAATTCATGCTCACCCGGCGCATAGGCGACACCGGCAAAAAGATTCACAGCGGGCGATCCCGTAACGACCAGGTGCTCGTAGACCTGAAAATGTACTTCAGAGACCGGGTGGAGACCATCGTTACCCGGGTTTCAAAACTTTTTGACACGCTTCAGCAGCGCAGCGAAGAACACAAAGCCGACCTCCTGCCGGGCTATACCCACCTGCAGATCGCCATGCCTTCTTCTTTCGGGCTCTGGTTTGGCGCTTATGCGGAAAGCCTGGTCGATGACCTGACCGTTTTGCAGGGCGTTTATCGCATTATCAATAAAAACCCCCTGGGTTCGGGAGCCGGTTACGGATCGGGCTTCCCGCTCGACAGAAGATATACCACCGAGCTCCTGGGCTTTGATGACCTGAACTATAACGTAGTGTATGCCCAGATGACCCGGGGCAAGGTGGAATTTGCCCTGGCGCAGGCTCTCGGGCTGTTTGCCGGCACGCTGTCGCGCCTGGCCATGGACGTCTGCCTGTACAACAGCCAGAATTTCAGCTTCCTGCTCCTGCCGGAAGAAATGACCACGGGCTCAAGCATCATGCCCCACAAAAAAAACCCGGATGTAGCGGAGATCCTGCGCGGTAAAACCAACCGTCTGAAAGGCCTGGCCACTGAAATTGCCTTTGTACAATCTAACCTGCCCTCCGGTTATCACCGCGAGTTCCAGATCATTAAAGAGGTGCTGCTCCCGGCACTCGACGAGTTCGCGGAATGCCTCGAAATTGCCGAATTTATGATCAGTCGTCTGCGTGTTAAACCTGACCTCCTGGAAGACCCGAAATTTGACCTGCTTTTCAGCGTGGAAAATGTAAACCGGAAAGTAGTGGAAGGCATGCCCTTCAGAGACGCTTACCGCACTGTGGGCAACGAGATCGAAAACGGAAGCTATGTGCCTTTGCGCAACCTGAACCATACCTTACTCGGGAGCATCGGAAACCCCGCAAATGAAGAGATCCGGGCAGCTATGAACCAGGTGATTTCCGGTTTCTGCTTTGAGAAAACGCACGCTGCGTATGAGAAGCTTCTTAGCTGGGTGGTTAAAACAAGTCATCAGTAAACCAGACAGAAACTCACTTCTTCCGGTCTATGGTAAATTGAACCAGGCCCCTTAACGAAGTCTTATACCGGCTTTCCGGAAACCCGTCCATAATCTCAAAGGCCTCATCCACATACCTTTGCATCACCTGCGTAGCATATTCCATCCCGCCCGACTGTTTCACGAATTCAATGACCTCCGCTACCTTTTCGGGCTTGTTCGAATGGTTTTTGATCAGGTTGATGATATGCCTCTTGGTACTCCAGGTTGCTTTATTTAAGGCAAAAATCAGGGGCAGGGTCATCTTCTTCTCCTTGATGTCAATGCCGGTAGGCTTACCGATCTCGTCTGTACCGAAATCAAAAAGATCATCTTTGATCTGGAAGGCCATACCGATCTTCTCGCCCAGCATACGGGCCTTTTCTACATCGGCCTTGTCCCGTTCTGCCGAAGCCGCACCCACCGCGCAGCAGGCAGCAATCAGGGTGGCCGTCTTCTGCCGGATCACTTCGTAATATACTTCTTCGGTAATATCAAGCTTCCTGGCTTTTTCAATCTGCAGAAGCTCGCCTTCACTCATTTCCCGCACGGCTGTGGATACAATTTTCAACAGCTCAAAGTCTTCATTCTCCACGCTCAGCAGCAGCCCTTTGGCCAGCAGGTAGTCGCCCACCAGAACGGCGATCTTATTCTTCCACAAGGCATTGACAGAAAAAAAGCCCCGCCGGTAATTGGCCTCGTCCACTACGTCATCATGTACCAGCGTAGCTGTATGAAGCAGCTCAATCAGGGCTGCTCCCCGGTAAGTAGATTCCCGGATCCCGCCCAGCGCCCCCGCCGTGAGGAATACAAACATAGGCCTGATCTGCTTTCCTTTCCGGTGAATAATATACTTCATGATCTGATCAAGAAGCATAACATGGGTTTTCATGGATTTCCGGAACTTCTTCTCAAAACTCTTCATTTCCTCCACAATGGGAGCTTGAATGGCATCAATGGTAATGGGCATAAGAGCCTGCATACGTAAGTTTTTCGTGAAAATGCAGGCACAAACATATTGATTTATTGTTCAAATACCTAACACGCAGCTAAATTAACTCGCTTTCCGCTCCCGGGATATGGCTATCGCTAAACCCGCAAAGGCATGCTGCCTCCTGATTGACCGCTCCCGCCGTACCGGTTTACTGCTTCCCGCCAAAAACACCAGAAAAATCTTGATTTCCCGGCTAAAAACTCCTATCTTAGCATCAAATATTAATTGATTTTAATATTTTAAAGATTTTTTCCTGACAAATTTAGCATCAAAATATACCCGGCTTTTTGTCGGGTTTTATTTTTGCTCACATAAATACCCATGAAGGTTCCCGAAGTAGCAATTATCAAATACAACGCAGGTAATATCCGCTCGGTCATGATTGCCCTCGAAAGGCTGGGCGTGAACAGTGTGCTTACCGATGACCCCGAAGAGCTGGCCGGAGCGAAACGAATTATTTTTCCGGGAGTAGGAGAAGCCGGAACGGCCATGAAAAGCCTCCGGCAAAAAGCGCTTGACCGCCTTATCCCTACCCTCACGCAGCCTTTTCTGGGCACCTGCGTGGGCATGCAGCTGCTCTGCCGCTATTCGGAAGAGAGTGATACAACCTGCCTGGGCATCTTTGACCTGGACGTAAAGCGCTTTGTGCCCGCTGCGGGCGAGAAGATCCCGCAGACAGGCTGGAACCAGATTTCCGGGTACCGTACCCCTCTGTGCGACGGTCTTAAAGAAGGTGCCTTTGTGTATTACAACCATGGCTATTACGCCCCGTTAAGCCCGTACACGGTAGCCGAAACCGACTACATTCACCCGTATTCGGCTATTCTTCAGAAAGATAATTTTTTCGCCTGCCAGTTTCACTCCGAAATCAGCGGCGCCGTGGGCGAGCAGATCTTTAAGAATTTTTTGAAGCTGTAAATCTGTTTTTTTGTTTTTTCGTAAAGTCGTTTTCACAAAACCACCTCATGATCCAGATTATCCCGGCCATTGACATCATTGACGGAAAGTGCGTCAGGCTGACGCAGGGCGATTACGCCCGGAAAAAGATTTATAACGAGAATCCGCTGGAAGTAGCGCTCAGCTTCCAGGATGCCGGCATTCAGCGCCTGCACCTGGTAGACCTTGACGGCGCCAGGGAAAAACACATCGTCAACTATAAGGTACTGGAAAGCATTGCCGGCCGGACCCGGCTGAAAATTGATTTCGGCGGCGGCCTGCAGTCAGACGAAGACCTGAAAGTGGCTTTTGAATCAGGCGCAACCCAGGTAACCGGCGGCAGCATAGCCGTGAAGGCGCCCGGGGTTTTCCTTGGCTGGCTGGAGAAGTTCGGCAACGACAGGATCATCCTGGGGGCAGATGCCCGCAACGGCACCATCGCGGTTTCCGGATGGCAGGAAGACAGCGGAATTTCCCTCTTTGAATTCCTGGAAGGATATGTATCGAAAGGTATTAAATACACCATCAGCACTGACGTATCCAAAGACGGCCTGCTGCAGGGACCTGCCACTGATCTTTATCGGGAAATGGGCGAAAAATTTCCCGGACTATCCGTTATTGCCAGTGGAGGGATAAGCCAAATGAGCGACATCCGGGCCCTGGATGCCCTGAATATTTACGGCGTGATTGTAGGAAAAGCCCTCTACGAAAACAGGATTTCCCTCAAAGAAATAGAACAATTTTATGCTGACTAAACGAATTATCCCCTGCCTGGACATCAAAGACGGGCGAACCGTAAAAGGAACCAACTTTGTTAACCTGAAAGATGCCGGCGACCCCGTAGAGCTGGCCCGGATCTACGCCGGCGAAGGGGCCGATGAGCTGGTATTTCTCGACATTACCGCCACGGTTGAAAACCGGAAGACCCTGCTGCACCTGGTTGACCGCGTGGCGCATGCCATAAACATTCCTTTTACGGTAGGCGGCGGTATTGGCAGCGTGGCCGATGTATCGGACCTGCTCCAGGCCGGAGCCGACAAGATCTCGGTTAACTCCTCTGCTGTCAGGAACCCGGAGCTGGTGGCCGGGCTGTCGCAGGAATTCGGCAGCCAGTGCATTGTGGTAGCCATTGACACCCGGTATACTTACGGGCAGCACCGGGTACATACCCACGGCGGCCGGAAAGCCACTGAACTGGAAACCGTAGCGTGGGCCCAACGGGTAAATGAGCTGGGCGCCGGTGAGATCCTCCTGACCTCTATGGATGCCGACGGCACCAAAAACGGCTTTGCCCTTGAAATCACCTCCCGCATCTCCCAAAGCGTGAGCATCCCGGTGATCGCTTCCGGCGGTGCAGGCACTATGGAGCATTTCTATGACGTGTTTACAACCGGGCATGCCGATGCCGCACTGGCAGCCAGTATCTTTCATTTTAAAGAAATTGCCATACCCGATTTAAAAAGCTACCTGCTGAAAAAAAATCTGCCCGTAAGGTTTTAAAAAACTGCCATTTTGCCATTATATTTATCCATGGCATAGGGTTTGACCGTTATATATACCGCACAGTGCTTACCATTTAATGTGCCAACAGGACAAAAACCAAAAAAGAAGCCAATGCTAGACTTTGATCAGGCCGGGTTATCCGGTAAAAATATAGAAAGTGTGGAAATGATCGAGATCAGCTCACCGGAAGAGGTGATTAACGATGAAAAAAATCTCCCGGCCATTCTCTCCATACTCCCTTTACGGAACACCGTTCTTTTCCCGGGTATTGTTATCCCGGTTACGGTGACCCGTACCAAAGGCATTAAACTCGTAAAAAAGGCCTATAAAGGCGACAAGACCCTGGGTATTCTCTCCCAGATCAAACAAACCAGTGAAGAACCGGCAGGTGAAGACCTCTATAAGGTGGGTACCATTGCCAATATTCTGAAAATGCTCGTTCTGCCTGACGGAAACGTCACCATCATTCTCCAGGGACGCCGGCGGTTCAGGGTAGAAGAATATATCCAGGAAGAGCCGCATCTGCGGGCGCGGGTGGAGTATCTTCCCGATAATTTCCCCAACCCCAAGAAAAAAGAGACCAAAGCGCTTACCCAAAGCCTGAAGGAAGCCGCGGTGAACCTCACCAACCTGAACCCCGAGATCCCGAAAGATGCCCAGATAGCCATCAATAACATTGATTCGCTGGTGTTTCTTACGCACTTCCTTTCTTCCAACCTGAACGTGGCATTATCAGACAAGCAGGTGCTTCTCGAAACCCTTGACGGCTACGAGCATGCTACCCGACTGCTGGAACATATGCACAAGGAAATAGAAGTGCTGGAGATCAAGAAAGACATCCAGAGCAAGGCCTCTTTTGATATTGACCAGCAGCAACGCGAATACTACCTGCGGCAACAGATCAAGGTATTGCAGGAAGAGCTGGGCATGGACTCTCCCGACCAGGAAGTGGAGAAGCTGCGTGCCAGGGGCGCCAAGAAGAAATGGCCGGCCGATACCAATGAGCATTTCAACCGGGAGCTGAACAAGATCATGCGTACCAACTCCATGTCGCCGGAATACGGTATAGCGCTAAGCTATGCGGAATTGCTGGCCGACCTGCCCTGGAATGAGTACAGCAAAGACAATTTCTCCCTGAGCCGCGCCAAAAGAATTCTCGACAGCGACCACTTCGGTCTTACCAAAGTAAAAGAAAGGATACTGGAATACCTGGCCGTGCTGAAGCTTCGCAACGACATGAAAGCGCCGTTGCTCTGCCTTTACGGCCCTCCGGGGGTGGGAAAAACCTCGCTGGGGAAATCCATTGCCAAAGCGCTGGGCCGCAAATACGTGCGGATGGCCCTGGGCGGCCTTCACGATGAGGCGGAGATCCGCGGTCACCGCAAAACGTATATCGGCGCCATGCCGGGAAAAATCATCCAGAATATCCAGAAAGCCGGCTCGGGCAACCCCGTTTTTGTGCTTGACGAGATCGATAAAATTTCCCGCGATCTCCGGGGGGATCCGTCGAGCGCCCTGCTCGAAGTACTGGACCCCGAGCAGAACAGCGCGTTTAAAGACAATTACCTGGAGGTGGAGTACGATCTTTCGAAAGTGATGTTTATTGCTACGGCCAACTCGCTCGACACTATTCAGCCGGCCCTTCGTGACAGGATGGAGATCATTGAGCTGAGCGGTTATACCGTTGAAGAAAAGCTGGAAATAGCCAAACGCCACCTGCTTCCCAAACAACTGGAGCTCCACGGCCTGAAGTCTTCCGACCTGAAACTGAACAATGCAGCTCTTGTCAGGATCATAGAGGGCTACACCCGTGAATCGGGTGTCAGAAGCCTCGAACAAAAGATCGGCAGCGTGGTACGGAAAATTGCGAAGTCGGTAGCCCTGAATGAGCCGTACAATACCAGCCTGACGCCCGCTGACATAGAAACACTTTTGGGAAACCCCGTTTTTGACAAAGATTTATACGAAGGAAATGAGTTTGCCGGTGTGGTCACCGGCCTGGCCTGGACACCCGTGGGCGGCGATATTCTCTTTATTGAATCGAACGTAAGCCGGGGCAAAGGACAGCTCACGCTTTCCGGGCAGCTGGGGGATGTCATGAAAGAATCGGCCATGACCGCTCTTTCGTACCTTAAGGCGCATGCAGAAGACCTCGGGATCGACTACCGCGTATTCTCCAACTACGACCTGCATATTCACGTACCCCAGGGCGCCGTACCGAAAGACGGGCCCTCGGCCGGGATCACCATGCTTACTTCCATGGCCTCGATCTTTACGCAACGGAAAGTAAAGAACAACCTGGCCATGACCGGAGAGATCACGCTGCGTGGAAAAGTGCTTCCGGTAGGCGGGATCAAAGAGAAAATTCTTGCGGCCAAACGGGCCAACATCAAAGAAATCGTGATGTGCTACAAGAACCGGAAAGACGTGGAAGAGATAGGAGCAGAATACACCAGGGGCCTTACTTTTCATTACGTCAACTACGTGGAAGAAGTGCTGGAAGCAGCCCTGCTGAAAGAAAAAGTAAAAAAACCGGTTATTTTTATGTACAAAGAGGAGGACAAAAAATAATCCGGTCCTCCTCCATACGAAAAAATACCCCTACCGGAAAACTGATTGTTATCATTGTTTTTTTATTTCAAATACCCTAACTTTGAGATAAAAGCGAAGCAGTTATGACACAATCCGAAACGGTGCAATCTCTCATTGAATCGTCAAAAATCTATCAGATGGTCACTGAAAGACTGGATCTGATTGAAAACGAACCTCTGAATTTTGAGTCGGAGCTGATGGAGCTCATCCTCGAATTCTACAGCAATGACGAGTCGGAGCTTCCTGTTGAAAAGCTCCGGAAATTCTCTATGATGCAGGTGATGTACTACCTTCAGGCCTCGCATAAGCTGTATATCTCCAAAACACTTCCGGAAATCGAGCAGTCTATGGCGCACATCCAGCGCCGGTACTACGATACACCGCAGGTCCTGGATGCGCTGGTCTTGTTCTTCAACCATTACAAAACCCATTTCCTGGAGCACATCCGGATGGAGGAAAGAGATTTTTTCCCCTACCTGAAAAAGCTCTATAATGCCTATACGGGTGACCTCAGCCGCGAAGAGGTGCAAAAGCTGCTCAACAACACCTCTATTGACCAGTTTATTGATGATCACGATGCCGTGGAAGATGAGCTCAGGCACGTATCTACCATTATACACGATTACTCGGCGTACGAGAGCATCCCGCTTCCCTTTAAAGTTTTTCTGAACCAGGTAGAGCTTTTTGAAATGGACCTCCGCAAGCATGCCATCATTGAAGATCATGTGCTGGTGCCCATGGCTCAGAAAATAGAAAAAGAACTTCGTGAGCGGTTTTAAGATCCGGCGCAAACCCCTGACCTTCCTGCCGGGAATTCCTTTGTACCTATGAAAACACTATTGACTGTCCTGTTGTTTATTTCAGCCTGTTGCCAGGCCCAGGATTTCAGGATCATCGGCTATTACATGCCCTCCAAAGACCCTATTCCTCTCCAATACTATACCCATATCAACTATTCGTTTGCCATACCGGCCAAAACCGGAGACACCCTGCTACCCCTGCGTAACCCCGAACATGCACGGGAAGTGATCAGCCGGGTTCATGCGCATAACAAACAAATATTTCTTTCGATAGGCGGCTGGGGAATAGGCGATGCCGGCGGAGACGATACCCGCTTTCACAAAATGGCCGAAACGGCGCAGGGCCGCCGGGCTTTCCTGGAAAGCACCCTGAAAATGGTCAGTGAATTCGGCTTTGACGGGGTAGACCTCGACTGGGAATATCCCGACGAAGACTCGCCCTCTGCTGATCAGTACGTGCTGCTGGTCAATGACCTGGCCGATGCCCTCCACAAGCAGAACAAGCAGCTGACCGCAGCGGTTATTTCTTACGGGAAAAAGGGGTACGGCATCAAAAAAGAGGCCTTTGACAAAATGGACTGGCTCAATCTTATGGCCTATGACGACGATTACGGCCCCGATTACGTCAGGGCCCATTCTCCCTACTCGCTGGCCCTGAAATCACTGGATTACTGGCTCAATGAGCGGGGGCTGCCTGCTCACAAAGCCGTACTCGGGTTGCCCTACTACTCGAAAAGAGGCATGGGCAATTACGGCCCGTCATACAAAGATCTCCTGAAAGACGGAGCCAGCCCGTACGACGACTACTGGAAAGGCGCTTTCTACAACGGCATTCCTACCATCCGGCTGAAAACCCGGCTGGCCCTGGAGCGCGGGCTGGGAGGTGTGATGATCTGGGAGGTACGAAACGACAGCAATGATGAATTCTCGTTGGGTAAAGCCATTTACGAGACCGTACAGCAGCGGTAGTGTAAAACAGAGCCCCCCCAACCTTTCTTATTTTTTTAACGTGCTCTTTCGGGGTAACTTTGATTATCTGCTAACTCTCAACATCATAATCCTGCAATAACAGTCCCTATGTATGCTTTTTATTTACTATCTCATTTTCCATTGTTCTTCAGGGTTAATAATACTTCGTCAAGATTTTCCAGTGCCATTGTAAATCCTTCTTTAAAGCCCATTTTTATCATCTCTTCAATATCTTCAAAGCTGTTGTGCGTTGAAATAATGGTAACAAGCGTTTTTCCGCCGGCTTCGCTAAACACATTTTCAAATCTGCCTTTCGGAAGTTCAGGATTGACAAATCCATTCTCATCACAAAAAACATCGGTGCCTGAAAAATATTCATGCAACGCAATTTTTTCAAAATCCTGCCTGCCCCAGTGCTTTTGATTTTCGGGAATGATCATTGCATACAACCAAAAACCGCCTTCACGAAAATCCATTGTTTTGGTTTCTGCTATGCAAGGTTTGGGGGCCCACCATTGGTCAAGGATTTCGGGATTTGTCCACGCTTCCCAAACCAATGCAAGGTCTGCTGCAAATTCACGTTTTACAACGATCGTGTTGTTCTCTTTGTTTACTACAAAGTCAAATTTTAAATTACTGTTCATTTTTTCTTGTTTTTAATGATACCAATACTTCATCAAGCTGGCTAAACCGTGCTTCCCAAATTTCGCGGAACTGATTAAGCCACTTGTCAATTTCCTTCATTTTATCAATTACGAGCTGATAATAAATTTCCCTGCCCTGTTGCTTTTGCCTCACCAACTCGCATTCAGTCAAAATCTGCAGGTGTTTGGAAATGGCTTGCCGTGTTGTGTCGAAATGTTCTGCAATGGCATTGGGAGTCATTGCCTGTAATGCAACGAGTGCGATAATGGCCCGTCTTGTCGGGTCGGCTATTGCCTGAAAAATATCTCTTCTTGTTTTCATTATGCAAACATTCAGTTGCAAATATAAATGCAATTATTTAGTCGCACATTTTTTTTATTACTTTTTTGATGTAATTAATGAAGGGAGGATAGAACAAGGTTATTTTGTTATATCCATTTTTGAAGCTAACCAGGTTATTCGGCTTTCAATTATAGGGCGACCAACCCGTTATGGCTGCTTTTTCACCACAATCCGGAATCAGTGGCCCCCTTTGGCCGGAATACGCACAATAAAAAGCCCGGAATTGCCGGGCCTTTTTTATTGTTATGGATTATAAATAAAATGATATTTATTTCTTTTTTGTATTTCGATAGACACAGTACAGTCCAATAAATAAATTCACCAATACGGCAAAGAAAATAATAAAGTATTGTTGGTTAGATAAACATGGCGAACAATCCGCTCCATCAAGACAAGGTTCGCACAACGGTTGATAATACCTAAATAACATCAGCAATACCAAGTCTATTAGTAAGAGTTTTAACAAACAACTCTTAATGATTTTCTTTATTAGGGGTATTTGTATTGATTTCATATCTAAAAATTCAGTTCAAATTTGTCTATCTGTTGTGGATAATCCCATATTACAAAAACAGTTTCTTCATTAGGATATTTATCAAAAATAAATCCTCTTAAATCATTCCCCTCAATTTCTACGCTAAATACTTCTTCAGAAGTTAATACTTTTCTAGCTTCTACAAAAAAACGGGAATTAGTCTTTATCCCATACTTCTTTTCTAACTGATAGGTTAATTCTGATAACTCATCACTGGAAACAGGTTCATAAATCAACTTTTTTCCTGCCTCCTTTGTAAATATATCTTCTTTAAATTTCTCCATTTTAATCAAAAATCATCCATATATCGTCATATTTGTCACTAAATATTGCTATTTCGGAAACAATCTCTGGATTAGAAGAGTTGAGATTGATTTCTATTTCTCCCTTTTCATTCTCAAATACGAGCTTCAGTGATTCATTTTCAATATGTTCTATTTTTGAAACAAGTAACCCGATTAATGAACATAATTTATTACGATATGCATCATGATCAATGGAGTACCTCCTATTGTCAATTATTATCTTGGGCCAAACATAAATTATAAAATACTTGTCATCAAAATGTAATTGTAAATAGTCTTGTACAAACTCAACAGAACTAAGTTGTTCTCCTATTAATTTTTCTCCTAAAATACAAACCTCAGCCATGCTACTAAAAAGGTACTATTTCTTTTCTACAATTAATTCAGATGAGTTATCTTCCAATGAATTATATCTATCAAAATGCAAATGGGTGTTAGAGGGAACACTATCTTGAGCTAAATTTATAAGGTGATTTGCTAAAGATAAAAGCCCTTCCTTATTCGCAACTATTATCACAACTCCATTGCTTTCTTGTACTTCAATCTCAAAACCATCTTCCCACTTATACTGGAAACCATCGTTAGCATTATATTCTGGTATTTTAACTTCTACTTTCTTCATTTTTGAACTAATCTTTCAAATAAATATGATAATTTTTATCTACAATCATTTTCCCTGGTTTTGCAGAATTTGGTTTTAATGTTTCAAAATTCACGTGTGGCCCACCACCATGCGCTCCTGTAATATCACTTTTCCCCATTCTAAAAACTCTAGTTCCATCTTCGGATACATATCTACCACTACCAGAAATTGGTTCTTTATAACCTTTTCCCAAAAATCTTTCTCCTAATTCTAAAGCTTTAGTTGAACTAACTTTCATCCCATCTTTTAAACCAAGGTCAGTCGCAGATTCAAAAGTATTTTTTACAGCTCTCGCCCCCTGTGATTTACTGGTTTGGGCAAATATTTTTCCTGTTGTATTACCTCCGGGAACAATCATTGCTGCATCAGCTACCGTTGCAACTACCTCGTTAATTATTCCGGACGCTGAATTATCAGCTTGTTTTCTGGTAAAGGAGGTTTCAAAAACTTCCTGTCCGTTTTCAACCTTATAGCCTGCTCTTAAATCAGAACCAAAAACTCTAAGGGCAGTATTATACACTGCGTGCTTGGCATCATAAAAGGCCGTTACTGCAAGTTTCGCAAATAAAAACTGGTCTTTCGTGGGATCATCGCCGCAGCAGGGTTCATCCAAAGCCCCTGTAGGATCAATGCGATTAACGGGGTTATTGCTGTTATAATTATAGGGTGTGAGAGAATATCTTTGTTCACTTAGTGGATCCACCCGGTCAAACCGCCCGATCGTCGGGTTATAAACTCTGGCCCCAAAGTCTATCCTATTGAGGTTAAAGGTAGATTCTTTTTCCTTCCCCTGCAACTCCCAACGGTTCTGGAAGCTGTTCACCACACCCGTATCATTCAGCCTCACCCCCCACGGATCAAAGTTACTGCCCATTTAAAAGAACTTTCTGCATTTGCTAAGCGCCGCATTTGCAAGATACTTTCTTCTTTTCATTCGGCCGGCGTTCCTGTGAAAAAATAAAGGTGGTTCATTTCTGTTTCAGGCAGCTAAGAGACCTTAAAAAACTTTCTCAGAAGGAAGTCTCCACACACAGCTCCATCCCTCAAAGCCAGTACAGCCGCATCCAAAACGGCCCTCTATCTCTACCCTGGAAAACTGGCTGAGGTATTTGAAGTGGATATAGCCGCGTTCTTTAAGTCCGATGAACTGGACCAGGAAGTCAACCTGCCCCTGATGTAAAAAATAAAGCTGATCGATGCCCTGGCTGCTGACGAGCAGTAGGAACTGCTTAAAATGATCGATCTAGCACTGGCCAATAAAAGAATGAAAGACAATCTACAGTCGATTATTGAACAATAATGAAAAAGGCCAGGCTAAACAGCCCGGCCTTCTGACGTTGCTTTAAGAGTACTTTTCCATTTCAGAACAGTGTCATTCTTTATCTCGAATTTTCTGTCTTGCCTTAGAAAGAATTTCTTGATAATTACTATCAAAAATGGCAGAAGTAACCTCTTCTAATTCAGCTTGCATATCCCATAAAACCCTTTGTTCTGCTTGATCCTGAAATAAAGCAGGGTGTTCATTTTCATTGAAGTTGTGTAGCCATTCAAGTAATACAAGGGCTTCATCTTCACTAAAGGTTACTTTAATAGTTCTGTTTTCAATATTTGCTTTCATATCTATAATCCTCCGTGTTTAAGAACATTTTGTAACTGTGCAGGGTTGAGCTTCCAACCACTTATAAAGTGTCCTGATGGGCTTGATATTACATTTAATCCTGTATTCGGATTTACATAGTGTATTACCGATTGCCCCCTATATAATCCATTAATACTTTGAACACCTGCGGAATTAATATGTTGATTAATGGCAGAACTATATCTACCTGCATTTGCCTTACTATAATTACCAGCTACACCAAAATCACCTGCATGTTTAAACTTGGCTTGTAGTTGTTTTGAAGTATTTAACAGGATATTGCTACTTTCCCTAGCTGCAACATTACTCACACCTCCTTCTACTACCACTTCAACCGCTCCCTTGCTTGCAAGACCAGTGGCTCCTTTAGTTAATAATGCCCCTACCGTTACTTCCGCTGCCAGCTCTCCTAATACTACCTGACTTTCATAACCAGGGTCGCTACTACCAGCTACTCTGTTTACATAGCCTTCTAAAGCTTCCCCTCCCGTCCTGGTGATTGTGTTAGCTAAATTTCCGCCATCCAGATTTACAAAGTTACTCAACCCTTGGGCAACTCCTTGTCCAATTCCTCCCAAAGTTCCTCCGGGATTTGAAAACAAAGACCTACCGAAAGATAATATACTTTTTCCATAATTTATAAAACCTTGTACCAGCGGGTCTTCCTTTTTCTTACTACCCGGTGGATCGGGTTCTTCAGCAAACATACCTGAAGGATCTATAAATTTTGAGGGTGAGTTGTATACAAAGTGATATGACGTCCAGCTAACAGCATATTCCGCCAGTGGATCGACCCGGTCAAAGCGCCCGATCGTCGGGTTATAAACTCTGGCTCCGAAGTTGACTCTGTTAAGCCCGAAGGTCATTTCCTTTTCTTTGCCCTGCAACTCCCAACGGTTCTGGAAGCTGTTCACCACACCCGTACCATTCAGCCTCACCCCCCACGGATCAAAGTCTGTGGCGGCCGTTCTTTGTAACGTGCTGCCGCTGGCCCCAAAGCTCACACGCGTGTTACCCAGGTGATCCTGGTAATCAAATTCATAAAGCCAGCTGCCCCCTGAGTAGACAGCACGGCCCTCCGGTACGGTCATCTGGTAAGGCGAGCCGTTCTTAAACACAAATATATCCGCATATTCCCAATATTCACCGGTACTGTACCCGGCTTTCAGCAGCTCATCGTTCCCGTTATAGGTGTACTTGATCCAACGACTGGAAGTCAGGCTGATCTCATCCGGCTGGTTGAGGTAGCTGTTGTAGCTGATGTTGGTGATCTGGCTGTGGTCATCTGTTTTCAGGTTGCCGTTGGCTTCATACGTATAATTCCCGCTACCGTGTGGAATAAGGTCTACGTCGTAACCCGTGATAACCGTATCAATCACATTGGTGAGACGGTTACCGCTATAGGTGTAGCCCAGCCGGTCTATGGCCCCGTACGTGCTGCTCCCTGTCTTTCCCCAACGCTGCAGGCCCATAATGTTTCCGTTGAAATCATACTTCATGTTCAGAAGAGAGTAGTTTTCGCTTCCTAACCCGGAATACGTAGCTTTCCCGAGCTGCTTGGCGGCATCGTAGGAAAAAGTATATGACCGCAGCCCCACTGCACTGTTGCTCACCACATGGTTCCACTGCTGCCGACCAACGGTACCGTCCCAACGGCCCGCCGTTTCGTATTCCAGCTTATAGCTGAACAAATCTCCCTGCGAAACATTCGGAACAGCATTGCCTGAACCGTTAAGATTGATACCGCTTAAACCGCCCCGGATATGCCACCCGTAATCAATGGTCTGGAGGCCGTTGATAGAAGTGCCCGAAGCGGTGTATGTACCGTTCGGCATGTATTTCTTCTGGCTCATACGGCCTGCCTCGTCATAGCTGTAACGCACAATCTCTGCAGGAGATGTGTTGATGCCATGATAAATTTTGATCAGCCGCCCTCTGTAATCGTAGACGTTGTGTGTCTTTACCTCTACCGTTCCTGTTGGAAAAGGATAGGTAACATATTCTTTCAGCACTTCTCCTGAAAAACTGTACTGGTAGTTTTTTACAATTACGTTGCTGTGGTTGGTAATGCTTTTCTGATGAACATGCTGTGTCTGGATCCGGCGGCTGAAATCATCGTAATAATAGGTATCGGTATAATAGACGGCATCGTCACGGCTGTTGCGCTTGGCCACCCCCGTAAGAAGCCCCACAGCGTTGGTTTTTTGCGGGTGAAACGCTCCTGACGGCTTAAAGGCAAACTCGGATGCAATGAACAGGTAATTGTCATAAAAATAATATCGTTCTATTTCTTCCGGCAGGGGTTTTAGTGAAGTGGGAAAACTCAGCTCCGTATATGCCCAGTCTTCCCAGCGTTCGCAGGTAATGGTTTGCGCATCAAAAAGTGCCTGTGCCGAAGCCCGGGTGGTGGTTTTCTGCATCTCTCCTTTGGCAATTTCCCGGCTAAAGGCATCGTACTGCCAGAACGTCCACCGGTTCAGAGCCTTCTGACGGGCATTTTGCTGCATCACCGGCCGGTCTGCCTTATCGTAAACAATTTCTGTCCACCCCTCTCCCGGGATGTGCTTCCTGATTACCCGGTTTCTCAGGTCATATTCATAGCCGAAGACATATTTCTGCCAGGTATCTGAATCTTTTGTGATCGAAAGTCCGAAGTTATACGCCTGCGGCTGGATCACCGCTGCCAGCCGGTCACGACCGTCATACACATATAAGGTGAGCTGGTTGAGCGCATCCCGCGTTTCTACCACGCGGCCGTTCATATCGGTTACCTTTGTAGCCTGGTTATTTTGTTCATCGGTCACTATTTCTGTCCAGTAACGCCCGAAAGCTATATAACGGTTATTGAAGACCAGGTTTCCGGAACCGTCCACAGTGATCAGTTTTATGTTGCTACCGCTATACGATGCAGTCTTTACCGTACGACCGGCGGTTTTCCAGGCCTGGCCCGGCCCCCGCGCTTCCCGCACTTCACCCAGAGGCGAGAGGTCAAACCGCAGGGTTTCGTCATACGGTACGGTATCTCCGTAAAAAGACTGGGCCGGGCTCAGCACCGAGCTCTGGTAATCGCCGGTACCTGTAGTCATGGGAAATGCCAGGTAGCTTCTTACCGGTTGCAGTCCCCGGTTATATTCCGTACTACTCAGCACGATATCTTTTCCGGCAGGACTTTGCCTGTATCCCACGGTCTGCATGAGGTTTCCGAGCCCGTCAAAATATTGCAGGGTAGTTATCGCATTGGTGTCGTTGGGAACTCCGCCCGAGTCGGCACTACGAAAACGCGAGTGTACAATAGCTGCCCGGCCCGATGTGGGGGCAACCTGTGCGTACAGGTCACCACATAGCAGAACCGTTACTATCAACAAAAGGGATCTTTTCATGTCAGTTGGAGATTAAAGTTAAAGCATTCTGATACGTGTAGAGGTCTACTTCTTTGCCGTTACGATCTTTCACCTTTCTGAGGCGGTTCATGCCGTCATATTCATAACTGAAGATCATACCGTCAGGGCTGATCAGCTGCTTTACGCCTATACCCGGATAATAAATGGCCGATGTGATTAGCGAATAGGCCAGGCTACCCCGCAAAGCCGACAGGGCAGAAACGATACTGCTTTCATTGGTCAATGCCCCGAAAGTTTCGATACTCCCGATAACAGCGGTCACCTCTGTTTCCGTAGCATTTGAGATCAGCGCTACAGGATGGGTAAAATTATAGCTCCAGAGGTAAACATAGCTTATGCCGTCATGGGTGGTAAACCCACTGAGAAGACCCTGGGAGTTGTAGGTACGTGTTTCTTCCAGCTTAAAATCAGAACCGGGGTATACCGCCGGGTTGTGGATATGATTAGCGTCGCTCTCATACCGGTAAACCTGTATAGGTTTACCGTTGGTATCGTAACCGGCCAGCTCTCCGCTAACGGTTTGAGAGCCGATGGTCTCCACTACCTTTAGGGGCTTACCAACGATGTGCTTGCTTTTAAGCGCAGCAATATTCGTTCCTGAAATGTTATTAAAATCTTCTGCATAATAGGTGGTTTGCTCGCTGATTTGACCGTCGCTCCGTGCCCTTTTCACCTTATAGGGTTGCCAACGGGCATTATAGCCGAAGCCCGTGCTGTCCATGCGTATAAGCCAGTCTCCATCATCATTATACAGCCAGTTGACTTCTTCCACTTTCCCTGACCTGTCAGTAAAAAGCGGATCAATATCCGTTGAAAATATATCATAAGATCCGGAATACGTTATGGCGGTGGGGCAGGGATAATTGAACTGCACCACAAGGCTCCGGTTTTCAAAAGGGGTATCTACATGCAGAGGCGCATAACTGTTGCTCTGTGCTTCTCGCATCCGGTTTTTTCCTGAAAATTCATACTTTAAATTCAACAGTCCGCTCCTCCAGGGAAGTGCAGGTCGGTTAGAGTAATTTAAAAAATCAGGAAAACTACCTATATCCGCCCACTGTTTATACCAATAGTCGGTATATCCTTTCAGATAGCTTATTTCCTCTACTCTTCCGTATTGAAGATGAAAACCCTCAAATGTATCCGTATTATTTTCGGAGATCTCGAATGAGGCTCCGCAGAAAGAGCAATTGCTCGACATATATTCGGGCCGGGCCACCAGTTTGAAATAGTCAAACACTAAATACGTATTTGGATCCCCTTCCTTATAGATCAGATTCCGGATATCGGGCTGACCGGTTCTGGGATAGCGTTTAATTTTCGCCACCCGGTTTCCACCGGTACGAATCCATACCTGTTCCGGATCAGGGGCCCGGATAGTGAACCAGGCAGCACTTACGTATTGCAGGGGGCCTGTATTTCATAACGGTATCCACCCGCCGGCAGGCTAACGATCAGGGTATTCTCCCATTCTTCGGCAGGACTTTGAGTGGTGTTTACCACGTATGTCATGTCTGAAAGACGTTGAATACGAATGGTGACCGGGCTGGAGTTTGACTGTATGTGAAGGCTTATCTGAGCATTGATCACCGCAGAGGTGAGGGTAAAATCCTGAATAACCGTATCACAAACCCCGGTTACTGACCGAAACAGCTCGGTATAATAGTTTTCCGTATCTTCTGCTTCATAGAGGGATACCCTGCCTACTGACTTTTTATACTTGTTCGTTTCGTATTCCAGCCAGTCGTACCCTTTATCAGGGTAGGTTATTTTACGGAGCATTCCCCAACGGGAGAAAATTGCATCGGGGTGCCGGTTGGCTCCCCCGGCTACAGTACCTAAGGTATTGTAAGGGTTTAAGCTGCTGTAATTGTAGCGGGGCACCTTATCGGTATTGGAGGTTTGTCCGTTATAGTAACCCCGGTAATCTACCGCATGGTTAGGAACGTTCGTGCTTCCCGGCTTAACAAGCCCCGGTATGGGGACAGGGCCGGAAGACGGGTAATAATCAAATGCCCAGGTTTGGGTAAGTGTAGTGTCTGTGCCGCTCAACGATACGGAATTTAACTGGAGCCTGTCTTGCGAAAGCGCATCCATATAGCCGTACTGAAACAGCGCCTTACCGATTACCTGGTTATTTATATTCCGGTGCCGGATAGCCTGAAGTGCTTTGCTTTTGACACCGACAGGACTCTGCAGGTCGTTCCGGTTGGTCAACTGAAACTCCAGCTTCCCACCCGGGTAATCTATCCGGTTAAGTAAGCGCTGCCCTATAAACTGGTAACTGATAACATAGTGGGGCGTATAAGCCGAATTCACCGGGCAGGTATATCCTGAAACATATGTACCGCTGGAGTACGCCCGCCGGCTTTCATAAATCTCATAGCCGGAGTCTTCCGCATATACCAATGTTACCTCCCGGCCCGCCGGTGTTACGATCTTCGTCAGAAACCAGGTAGAGGCACCTTCTGTAAAGGTCATGCCGCCATAGGTATCATCCTGGTAGCTTCCCGATGACAGCGACCTTATTCCGAATATATACCGGTAACCGGCCTCGTCAGTGACCGTAAATACATTGGAGGCAAACTCCACTTTCAACGGTTCTTTGTTGAAAAACTTGACGGTGTCGCGATCAAAGTAGAAGCTGTTGCTTCTGCCCAGGAAATGCAGAGAGAATACATCAAACTGCGAATCTATGTTCTGCTCCGCCACCTGCCATAAATAATCGTATTTCGATGCCCCGGTAAGTGTACCGTTATGGTAGCTGTCCAGCTTACTTCTTACCAGGGCCAGCTGCAACCCTGATGTACTGAAGTCATCCAGGCCCTTATGATACTGTACAATGGTACCCCCAACATTTACATCCCAGCCGTTGCCCGTCCAGGAAGGAATCTCCGCCGGCTTCAGCCCCGAATTGGAATAAGCCAGTGTAACAGGGATCCGGAGCTCGTCATCAATCACCAGGGTCATCAGGGGCAGGGCATAGCTCACCTGGCCCGTATTGTAATTGACAGGAACGTTGGCATACTTCTCAAAAGCAGCGGCATTCGGGCCCACCAGTGTGCTCAGGTCACGGCCTGAGCCCCAGAAAGACGGGGCCTGTGCAACACTCCGGGCAATAATGCTGTCTTTGTCGATAGTTTTTTCCTGGCAGTAAGCCACAGAAGACAGAAGTAGAGTGAACAGGATAATTGTTTTTTTCATAGGAGGATAAATTAAAATGTATAAAAACGACCAAACGGGCGTGGAAACGCGCTTTACAGGCCGGAAGATCCGGGTTTACTAAGGAGCTTTAAAAGCTGCATAGGAAAGTTAAGCACAAAAAAATGGTTTTCCTAAATATTTCTCCCCAATTTATTATACGGTACCCGCCATCACGCCCCTCTTATTTCACCAAAAAATCTCCGAAAATTCCTAAAATTTTTAAATGGTATGCTTGCATACTATTATTTAAATTCATTACTTTGTAAGTAGTATGCAAGCATACTGATAAAAATGTTTTACCCCATCTAAAAATAAGTAGTAATGAGTTCGTTAAAAGGAGGAGAATTCCTGATCAAAGAAACCGCCGCCGGGCAGATCTTTATCCCTGAAGAATTTACCGAAGAGCAGCAGATGATTGCCGATACCTGCCGCGACTTCATCAAAACGGAGATTCATCCTATCCTGGAGGAGATCGATAGTGCAAAATCGCCCCAGCTCATTTCTTCGTTAATGGACAAGGCCGGCGAACTGGGCTTATTGGGTACAGCCGTACCGGAGCAATACGGCGGCTTCGGCATGAATTTCAATACCTCTATGCTTGTAGCAGAAGTGCTGGGTGCCGGCCACTCTTTCTCCGTGGCCCAGTCGGCGCACACCGGGATCGGCACCTTACCCATCGTATATTACGGCAATGAAGAGCAAAAGCAGAAATACCTACCCAAGCTGGGTACCGGCGAATGGAAAGCCGCCTACTGCCTGACAGAGCCTGACTCGGGTTCAGATGCCAACAGCGGCAAAACCAGGGCTGAGCTCACTGCCGATGGAAAATTCTATGTGCTGAACGGCCAGAAAATGTGGATCACCAACGGAGGCTTTGCCGATCTCTTTATCGTTTTTGCCAAAATAGGAGAAGACAAGAACCTGACCGCCTTTATTGTGGAGAAGTCTTTTGGCGGCATCACCATGAATGAACCCGAGCACAAGATGGGCATTAAAGGCTCAGATACCCGCCAGATTTTCTTCAATGACTGCCACGTACCGGTAGAAAATATGCTTTCTACCCGCGAAAACGGGTTTAAAATAGCGGTGAATATCCTGAATGTGGGTCGCATTAAGCTGGCTATTGCAGCGGTTGGCGGGTCAAAAGCCGTTTTAAACCATGCCGTAAATTACGCCAACGAAAGAAAGCAGTTCGGCATTTCCATAGGCCGTTTCGGTGCCATTAAGCACAAGCTGGCAGAGATGGCTACCCGGATCTGGACCAGCGAAACGGCCTGCTACCGGGCCGGCCAGAATATTGATGACCTCATTGACTCGCTGGTGGCCTCGGGCATGAACGACGCCGAAGCCAAGCTGAAAGCATTGGAGCAATACGCCATTGAATGCGCCATCCTGAAAGTAAACGGCTCTGAAACCCTCGATTATGTGGTTGATGAAGGCGTACAGGTATATGGAGGCATGGGCTATTCGGCCGATGCCCCTATGGACAGGGCCTACCGCGACTCCCGCATTAACCGCATATTTGAAGGCACCAACGAGATCAACCGCATGCTGGTACTGGATATGTACCTCAAAAGAGCCATGAAAGGCGAGCTTGACCTCCTCGGACCGGCCACTGCCGTTGGCAAGGAGATCCTGTCTATCCCTGAATTTGGCGGAGACAGCTCAGACGAAATGTTTGCTGCCGAGAAGAAAGTGATCCGGAATCTGAAAAAGGTGGCCCTGATGATTGCCGGCTCGGCCGTACAGAAATTTATGATGAAGCTCTCGCATGAGCAGGAGGTTCTGATGAATATCGCTGATATTATTATGGAGGTTTACGTGGCTGAATCGGCCCTGCTGAGAGTAGAAAAGCTGGCAGGCCTCAAAGGCGAAGAAGCCGTGGCCCTGCAAAAAGACATGGCCCTGGTTTACCTGCAGAATGCCGTGGCCAAAGTGGCGGTGTCCGGCCGCGAAGCCATCAGCGCTTTTGCCGAAGGCGACGAGCTCCGGGTGATGCTCATGGGCCTGAAACGTTTTACCAAAATCGAACCGGTCAACACCAAAGACGCCAGGAGAAGAATTGCCGATGCCATGCTGGCAGAGGGGAAATATATTTTTTGATAGAAGATAAGAAGCCAGTGAAAAGTTAAAAACTAAAAGTGAAAAGTTGCGGTGCATTTCTCTGCTCTTGTCCACGCAGAGTCTCCCGTTCAGGAGGCTCTGCGTGCTGAACAGAAAGCAGCGTTGCACCGGCAGCTAACGTTAACTTTCAGACCATAACTTTTCACTTTTAGTTTTTCACTTTTAACTTGCCTCTTACTTCGGTCCGCTTTTGTATGGCAGTGCCCCGATCAGGTCACTTACTGTACGCCGCGCCAGGTCTTGCGGCGAGTCAAAACGGCTGCGGATATATTCCCGGTCAGAAATGCTCCAGACTTTCTGCTCTGCGCCGGCATCAAAGAGATCAAGGCGGGTAACGATGCCGTTGCTTCCCGTGAAGCCCCTCGACATACTGAACTCAACCGCACTGCTGCCAAAAACCACGGCGTCTACCCCCAGTAATGAGGCAATCCGTGCTTTCTCCATACCTATAAGCTGCGAATACGGGATACCCGACTGCTCCAGCGTACGGTTAGTGGTCAGGTAGTCCTGCACCGTAATACCCAGTCGTTTCTTATTGACTCTCCTGGCCAGGTCTTCAAACGCCGATCTCTGCAGATCAATTCCGGCCCTTCTTTCCTGCTCTTCCCACGGGGTTTTTCCCTCGCGCATTACCTTTTTGTACTCTTCGCTGAACTTCACATCAAAAGGCAGCACAGCCACCCGCTTATGGGCACTGATCAGCGCTTCGCTGTCTGGCAGCGTATAGGGCTTTGCCGTTTTACAGGCATAGAAACCCCACATCACTAAAAATAAAACCCCTATCTTTTTCATAAAAATCACTTGGTTTGAGAATAACGTACAAATCACTTATTAGACATATATTACCTTTACAAAGTTTAAGCAAGAAAGCGCTTTTTCAGGCAAATACGTATATCGGGCGGGATTTGCCGGCAAGAATCAAAATATTCAGCTAAAGGTTTTTAAATCAAATATTTTATATTATCTTTGCAGCCCGATTAAGATAGATTTAATTAATTAATAGAATGGCAAAGAAAGGAAACAGAGTTCAGGTCATACTGGAATGCACTGAACATAAGACTTCAGGAGTACCTGGAATGTCGAGATATATCACTACCAAGAACCGTAAGAATACTACTGCAAGGCTGGAGCTCAAGAAGTATAATCCTGTCCTGAGAAAGGTTACCGTTCATAAAGAAATCAAATAATCTGAAATAATAGAAAGACATGGCAAAGAAAGTAGTTGCGACCCTAAGGGACAAATCCGCTTTGAAGAGCTTCGCTAAAGTGATCAAAGCCGTTAAATCTGATAAAACAGGAGCTTATACTTTTAAAGAAGAAATGGTTGCTGCGGATAACGTAGCCGAAGCTTTAAAATAATTATACTCCTTTGTATATATTTCAGCCTTGCCGGTAACGGTTAAGGCTTTTTGCTTTATACCCTGATGCAAGAGACCGTTTTCACCCAAACCCGGATCATCTCAGAGGCCGACCTCGATGATATGCAGCACGTTAACAACGTGGTGTACCTCCGGTTTCTGCAGGAGGTGGCCATCAGCCACTGGGATTCCCTGGCGCCCCGGGAGATCAGGGATACGGTAAAATGGGTGGTACGGAAGCACGAAATAGAGTACTTCTATCCTGCCCGGCTTCACGATTGCGTAGAGCTGGTTACCTGGGTAAGCTCAGCCGGTGGTGTCAGCAGCGAACGCTGTTATGAGATCCGCCTCAACGGGAAAGTCATTGTCAGGGCCCGCACTCTCTGGATCGCCGTAGATCCCGTTACTCAGAAACCCCTGCGCATTTCAGATGCCGTAAAGCAGCTGTTCCAATTGGCCTGAAACACCGATGACGCAGATTTCCGGGATCTATACCAATGGTATTTCCCGGAAATCTGCGTCACCTTGCGTCTTTAAGCCTTATTTGTTAAACAACTGGTCAAACGTGAGCGACACGTAATACGTGCTTCCCACCATAGAGCTACCAAATGCCTGGAAGTACGGCTTACCACCGATGTTGTTACCCCCTATCTTCAGAATAGACTTGATAGAAGACAGCTTGGCGCTCACCTGGGCATCAAAATTGGTAATGGCCGGTACCTGTGAATTGGTAAAGAATGCCTGGCTGGCATCTGTAGGGGTACCAAAGCTTGCTTCCCACAAGAACCTGGTCTGGTGACGAAGGTTCACATTAAACCCGAATTTGTCACCGCTTCCGATCCGCTTGCCAAACGAAGCGTTATAGGTATACTCCGGCGAGTTAAAGCTTGCATACTGCTGTTCAGGCGATGCCTCAAAACCGTCGAGCTTATTGTGGGTTACGTTAATACCGGCATTATATCCTTTATTGAAGGAATAATTCATGGCGGCGGCCCATCCGTAAACCGTAATTACTTTCTCGGTATTGGAAGGGCGCGAGAAGCCTTTATACAAACCGGCACCGATACCTGACTCTACGGGCAATCCCGGTACTGCCGGAGAAGGAGCCGTTGGCACCACAATGGTCGTACCACCAATATAGTTCTCGTATTTGCTGAAATAATAATAGGCATCAATAAACAGCCTTTTCGCAATCAGGCCCTTGTACCCGATCTCATACGATGTGATCTTTTCCGGCTTCAGCGCTTTGGCCTGGTACTTCGGCAGGGCGGCCACTCCATAGGCCGGAGCCAGCTGTCCGGTAACCGTAGCCAGGTTAGCCTGGAGAGCCAGCGGAAGCTGGGTAGCCACATTGCTCTGGATAGCGTTGGCGATCTGCGCGGTAATGGTCTGCTCGATGGTTTTCTGGATACCGTCTGATGCCATCTGGCCGGCCACCTGCTGCTGAATCACCACATCTCTCTGCGATGCAGGGATCTGTCCGGCAGCAATAGCCGCATCTACCTGCGCAGCCACCTGGGCAGTTACCTGGGCGGTTACGCCTGCTATTACCTGTTGCTCGATCAGCGGGCGCTGTGCATTAACAGCTGCGGTAACCTGCTGGTTCACCGTTTGCGTAATGACAGCGGTGGCATGCTGCTGAGCCTTGGAAAGGATGCTGGCCTGCGTGGCGGCATCAAAATAATTCAGTCCCAGCTTGGTGAACTGGTCAAGGGTATATTTCGTGATACCGCCGGCCAGGTTATACTCCTTGATTTTATCAAATTCAGGCAAGCCGCCGATCAGCGTACCCTGAGGTGTCTGCAGGTTAATGTACTGGTTCTGGGTAGTAGGTATCCGGAAACCGGTCTGGTAAGACAGGCGTATATTGTTCTCTCCGAACGAGAAGATCCCGGATAAACGGGGAGAGAACTGTCCGTCAAAATTCTCGTTCTTATCGTAACGCAGCGATCCTACCAGGCGGAAATGATCGTTAAACATTCCTTTCCCGGCCTGGATATAGGCACCGTATTCGTGAATAGCGATGCTGCCGTCACGCCCTTCCGCCATATCATTGAACAAGGTACCGTCTGACCGCAGGTTATATACCCGGTAATTGGCTCCTACCATCAGGTCCATGAAGGAAATCTGGTTTTTGAAATTGTACAGGCCTTCCAGGTGCCTTAAGTTAGACTTATCCAGGAAACCGCCGCCACCTTTCACAATAGGAATGTTATTGAATTCTTCCGCCCGGTTTTTCAGGTCCTGTCCTGAAGGCAGGCCTTTGTCTGCAAAGCTTCTTGCCGCCAGGTGCGCCTGGTCAGAAGGAGCTCCGCTCTGAAGCGCCTGGAGGTAGGCCCCCACATACTCTCCGAACCAGCTGGCATGCGGTTTAACGTCATTCAGCAGCTGTACCGCCGACAGTCCCAGGAAAGCCGATTTACCCGAATTTTCCATAGTGGTGTACGCCCGCAGGTTAAAATTATCTCCCCTCAGCTCCAGCTTTGCCTGGCTGATGCTGAAGTCTTTTAACGAGTAACGGCCGGTTCCGGTATAAAGCGTGGTACCGTAACCGTAGTTATATTGCCCGATCAGCTCCATTTTCTCGGTTGGCCGGTAATGCAGCGCCAGGTTGGTTTTGAACGAGTGGGTTTCATTATCTACCATATCGGATTCAATAAAGCCCGTTCTGCTGACCACCTGGTTAGGTACTATAGCGGCGGCACCCTGTGAAAGCAGGCCGGCCGCTACCAGTCCCGATGCTACGGTTTGCATGTTGGCCGATACCTCATCACCGTACACATTCAGCCCGTTATAATCCAGGTCAACTCCCTGGCCGCGTTTCCCGTTTTCAACACCGCCTACGTTCAGGTTGGCGAAATTCCGGGCCTGCCAGTCCTGGGCAGTCAGGTAAGACAGGTTCACTTTAAAAGCTATTTTGTCATTAAAAGCCTTGGCATACCGCAGAGACGCATCGTAAAACGGCGTATTGGGCTTGGTGCGGCCTTCTTCACTCATGATTCCTCCGCGTACATTGGCGCTCAGTCCCTGGTACAGGAAAGGGCTCTTGGAGTTCATCAGGATCAAACCGTTGATGGCATTGGGGCCATACAGGGCAGATGCCGCTCCCGGAAGTACTTCTACCGACTCCACATCCAGCTCGGGCATACCAACAATATTATCTACGGCAAAATTCAATGCCGGCGACATGTTGTCCATACCGTCAATCATCTGCACCACTCTTGGGTTACCTGTAGAGCCAAAGCCCCGCATGTTGATCGATTTGAACAGGAGACCCTGTGTGGTAAGGTTGATTCCTTTCATGTTACCCATGGCATCATAAAAGTTAGGTGCGGTAGTCTCCCGGATTGTCCGCAGATCAATCTTCTCTACCGTCACCGGCGACTTCATCTCGCTTTCTGCCACACGCGATGCCGAAACCACGATCTCCTGTCCGAGGATACTCTGGTCTTCCAGCGAAACACGCAGGTCAGTACCTGATCGCTCTACCCGCACTTCCTGCGGCTTATAGCCCACAGAAGAAACTACCAGGTCAAAAGGCGGCGGCGTACTGGTACTCAGCCTGAACCTGCCGTGAATATCCGTGATCGTACCGATTACTTTTCCTTTCACCTGAACACTCACTCCCACCAGGGGCTCTTTTGTTTTCGCATCTTCAATAGTCCCCGTAACTTCTGTTTGCCCGTAAGTAAATGCTGTTCCCGATAAAAAAAGGCAGATCACCAGCAGTAATCTGCAGTGTAGAATTTTACGCATAATAATTTTTAATAAGGTTTCTCTATTTTTTATACAATAATAGAAACTAAAAACTATTTAAGTACAATTTTTTAACAGCAAATTGCAAATTATTTATACGCGAAGATATGTACGTGCGGAATGTACGCCATTCAGAACAAAACTTTCAGGTAATGAATGGCTATGGTCTGAAGAAAACCGGCCAGGAGGCCGCAAACAAGCATCTTTTCCAGGATCTCCCGCTTGGGGAACCGGAAGCTAAGGGCCAGGAAAGTTCCCAGCACGGGTGTGAATAAAAACGGGGTAAGCAGGGCCACGCCCCACAGGCCGAGGCTGCTCTTGATCTTAACCGCCAGGCGCGTGGTGCGGCTGAATACCTTGCGGCTTCTTTTCCCGAAGATCCGCCTGATTTGGGGCGAGTGGGCTACACGATGAAAAAACGCTGCTATTTTCATAAACCAACGGGTAGCGGATAATCTTTTCAACAGGTTGCTCCCATAGGTGATCAGGAAAACGGTGAGCATCATACCGGCAGCAGAGCACAGGGCGGTTTCCAAAAGCGATAAGCCCATGGCCATGCCGGCTACGGGTCCGCCTACAAATTTAAAACTGGAGGCAAGCGCTACTGCTATATATTCTGAAACGGGATCCATGAACCTGATAAACAATACTCCGAAATACAAAATTCCCGATAATTTCGGGAATTAAAAAAATTATTTCACCAAGTATCTTGTATTACAAAGTACTGTGTTTATATTTGTAGCGAAAAAGCTATTACTTACGTTTTACCAAACTTAAATAAAGTGTCTTTATGAATTTAGAAAATGCACAGGTACAAATGCGGAAAGGCATTTTGGAATACTGCATTTTACAGATCATTTCCAGGGGGGAGGTATATGCCTCCGAGATCCTGGAAGAGCTCCTGGCCGCCAGGATCATGGTAGTGGAGGGTACACTGTACCCCCTGCTTACCCGTCTGAAAAATGCTGAACTCCTGGATTACAAATGGATCGAATCCTCGTCCGGTCCGCCACGAAAATATTATATCTTAACCGAAAAAGGACGTGCTTTCCTGAGCGAACTATCCCTTACCTGGGAAGAGTTATCATCATCTGTCAACTCTATCATTGCCAAATCCAAAAAATAAAATCATGAAAAAGACATTACAGATCAATATCGGGGGCTTCTTCTTTACCATAGAAGAAGAAGCTTACCATAAGCTAAACCATTATCTGAGCTCGCTGAGAACCTACTTTTCAAGTTACGAAAGCTGTGACGAAATTGTACAGGACATCGAAGCGCGGATAGCCGAGAAATTCTTTGAAAAGCACCAGGCTACAGGCATAATTGAGAACGATGACGTTGACCGGATCATTGCTTCCATGGGCTCCGTATCTGACTTTGAAGCGGTCAAAGAAGAAGAAGACCTTCATTCGGCACCCAAAGCGGCAGAACCGGCCTACCAGACTGAGCCTCCGCTGATCAGCGGACTCTACCGCGACGGCAAGCGTAAAGCCCTGGGCGGCGTGCTGGCCGGTATTGCCTACAAATATAAATTTGACGTGGTCTGGGCCCGGATGATCTTCCTGGTATTTACCCTTGGCCTGATCGGTGAAGGCGTAGGCCCCGGCCTGATTCTTGTTTACCTGGTGTGCTGGGTGGTCATGCCTGTACGGTACGACCTGGAAGATAACCCGTCGGTACGGAAGCTCTACCGGAATCCTGACGACAAGGTGATTGGCGGGGTAGCCTCCGGGCTGGCTTCTTTCCTGCGGATGGACGTGAAGATCGTTCGTATTATCTTTGTGGTATCGGCTTTCCTGGTCATTGGCATCATCCTGTACCTGCTGTTGTGGATCCTGGCTCCGCTGGCCCGTTCGGTGACCCAGAAGCTTCAGCTGGAAGGCCAGCCGGTCACTATTCAGAACATTGAGAAATCTGTACGGATCAAAGAAGGAGAGCAGCCGGTTAAAACCGAGAGTGCCTTGTCGAAGATCCTCCTTTTCCCTTTCCGGCTGATCGGGCTGTTTTTCTCCCTCCTCGGAAAGCTGGTACGCCCTTTCGGGGCGCTGCTCAAAGTGCTGGCCGGTGTTGTGCTTATCCTCACCGGGATATCCATAGCCTTTAGCGCACTGGTAGGCCTGGGGGCTTTCTTCGGCCTGCTGAATTCTTACCAATGGTTTGACACCGGCAACCTGGAGCTCAACTACATTGTTGCTGAAATCCCCCCGTTGGGTGGAGTATTTGCCTTCTTCACTATCTTTATTCCCGGCCTGGCCCTTATTTTTGCCGGTACCATGCTGATTGTGGGCAAGGCCATCGGCAACCGGAACTTCTGGCTGACCCTCCTGCTGCTCTGGTTCACGGGCATTGTCGGGGCCGTATCCGTCGGCACCAAATACTCGCTGAACTTTGCCAACCGCGAAACAATAGAAACGGAGCAGTCTTTTATTCCTCCGAAAGACGAAGTACTGATCCTTGACGCCAGGAGCGCCGAGACCTACCGGAACGGTGTGCGCCCCTCTTTCTCCGTGGCGGGCACCAACCTGGATAAAGTTTATGTAACTAAAATAGCGAAATCCAACGGGCCTACCTCCCGCGACGCGAAAAGGTTTGCAGAAAACATAAAATACGCTATCGTCCAGGACGGAACGGCACTTACCTTTGACAATAACTTTACTACCCGTGAAGGCGACCCCTTCCGCGACCAGTCGGTAAGGCTGGAGATAGAAATCCCGAAAGGTACACGTTTCCGGTTTACCAAACGGTACCTCGATGCCTTCGGATTTCCCTGGAATATAAGCCGTGCCGGCTTCAACTACGACTACTCCGGTCAAAACACGTTTATCGTGAATGAGACCGGCGAAATTCAGTGTCTCGACTGTCCGCAGAGTGACCCTTACGAAAACGTTGAGCGCGATTTTGAGGACGAGGCTTTCGGTAGCGAATTTGAAAACTGGGAAAACCGGCCGCATAACGTGATCATCAGACCGGGCTCGGCGATTGACAAGGTGGAGATCGGCGAAAAATTCAGGATCCTGCTGGTAAGAGCCGATTCCACGGCCGTTAAGCTGTATTCTAACGAAGAAAGTAACATTGACGATACCCGCGTGCAGGTAGTCAACGGGAAGCTGACGGTAAGCTACCGCGACCCTTTCAAAAAACACGACAGCGAGACCCTGGTATTCATCAGCACACCGGGGATTTCCGGGGTATCTATTGAAAATGAGGCCATCCTGAAGATGTATGGTTTTGAAAATGTTTCCAAAGCAGATATCTCTGTTTCGGAAAACAGCAAGGCGGCCATTCATCTGAACGCCCGCAACCTGGCGCTGAATGTAGATGACCGGTCGAACGTGCTGCTCCTGGGGCAGATCGAAGACCTGAAAGCCACTGTTTCAGACCGGAGCATCCTCAAAGCGCAGCAGGCCAAGATCACGAATGCCGCGATCTCCGCTACCTCCTCAAGCGTAGCCGAGCTGGGCAAAGTGAAAAATAAAACGTTCAGACCGGAAAAAGATTCGATCATCAAAGACGAGGATAATTAAATTTTATAGTGTTAGAATAGTTGGAAAAACAGGGGCGGGTTCGCTCCTGTTTTTTTGTGAAAGGACAGTAAGGGATTCGACCCCTTACGTCCTACTCGATTGTCCTTTTGTTCCTACAAAATTATTCGTTCAATTTTTGTAGAATTCAGGAAAATTTCAACTACCATTACTTTATTCCTACGTTTTCCCAAAATGTCCTTTTCCTATATTTTCTCTTCAATTTAGACAAGACGATATTTTCGAATTCTAGTTTTACATTCCTATTTGAATCTCCTTTCAAATCATGGTTAACTTCCTTCCAATTGTACAAATCCTGTATATCACAAATTGAAACCAAGCCAATAATAGTCTCATTCTTGTTTTTCTCTTGGATAATGGTTTTAAATATTGTACCCGTATTTACATTCTGAAAGTAAAATGAATACCATAGTTTTCTAGAATCTGTGTAGGAATCTTTAAACTCCGGATGTCTGGATAATGACAAATCCGGATACTCCTTCTTTAGATTCTCTAAGTCTGCTATTAATTCTTTCTCACTACACTCATTAAAAACATATTCTTCCCTGTATGGATAACTCCCCACAGAAAACAGATCACATGAATACAGAGCTACTGAGAAAATACTCAAAAAAAATATACTTTTATTATTCATAAATCAATATCGTTTAGGGGGACTAAGTTTATTTATTACTCCCATACTAGAAACTTTATAATCTAAATAAATACTAATACCAGCATTTTTATCGACTAAAAACTTGTAAATGGATTTAGGGGTAGCTGTTAATCCAAGACCTAACGCTTGAAGCCTTTCTTTGGGCATAACCTCTTTCATAATAGTCGCCTAAATAGTTCTTAGGGTTGTTACCCTCTGGGTATGTCAATCCAAATAAGTTTTCACCTACAGTGGAAGGGCCTAAACACGTAACACATTGCGGTTTAACAGAGTTGCCCTCTTCCTTGTTTTGTTTTTATCTTTATCATCTCCATTACCCCTAACTCCATCCATAAACGCTGCAATCTCCTCAGGGATATCCGTTCACCCACATACCGTTAGGAAAGAGGATTATTCAGCACATAATTATACCCCAAATATCTGTAGTACAGCTCAGCCACCGAAAGATAGCTTTTCCCTATAATTCCCAACGGTTCGTGTCTGTATAACTGTCCGACCAACATTTCAAACTTTCAACTCAAAGAATTTTATACTTATATGCGCAAGATAATTTTTCTTTTCTCTTGCCAAACAAGGCTCACATAATGGTTGACAGTACCAAACTGGATACCTTTATTCGTGACCATAAAGCTAAACAGCATTATGCAATATGATAAAAACCCCGATTTCGGGGCTTTTTATTCTCGTAACACCAAAGGGGCAAATATTATATCACAAAACCTATTGTATC
>NZ_JBFOLH020000002.1:0-219242 GCF_040829825.2 Leadbetterella sp. DM7
TAAGGCCCTTGACAACAACATAGTATCCCATCAGCAAAATCTCTGGCTAGCATTTCTTTAAAAAAACAAAATCGGCTGTCAAAAAATTATTCAACAACCGATTTCAATTCTATTTACTGAATATCCCAAGGTAATCGGGAGACCTTTGTCTTAAAATTTTATATACGGCCGGATCAATTGATCCGGCTGTTTTTTTGAAGGACAAAGTTAAATTTTTCCATGCTCGCCCCGGTACCCCGTCTGGGGCCACCTGACCACGAAGTGGTCAAAAGTTTATAGAAAAGGGATATCGCAGATTTATACCGATCTCCACGCGCAAAGCCACATCCCCAGCGCGCACATTCCAAGGCCCAGCGACTCCCTTCCCAGCTCCACATTCACGGTCTTCATTCTCAGGTTCTCAAACATCAGCCCCTCCCATTGCGGCGGAAACTGGTTGACAGCCCAGGCCAGGTATACCAGCCCGATGCTCAAATACAATACGCGGTCGCCCCTGCCCTGCGAACGGTAGTAGCACAACGCAGCCGGGATCAGGTAAACCAGCATCCATACCAGCGGGTCAGGGTCATTGTATTGTACGGCCGCCGACAATACATAAATCACGATAAGGCTATAGAGTAAATATTTCATACCGTCTTTTTTTTACAAATGTAAGCAACCGTATATTCCAAAAAAATATTAATTTACAGGTTTAAACAGGACTGAAATGAAACGTGTAATTTTGATTGTACTCGACTCGGTAGGGATTGGTGAGCTGCCCGATGCTCACCTGTACGGTGACACCGGTGCAGACACCCTGGGCCATATTGCCTTAAGCTATCCCGGCCTGCACCTGCCTAACCTGACGGCACTGGGTCTTGGAAATATTGTTCCGGAAAATGCCCTGCCCCAAACCACCTCTCCCCGGGCAGCCATAGGAAAAGCGGCGGAAAGATCGGCCGGAAAAGATACCACCACAGGACACTGGGAGATTTCAGGGGTCATCCTCGACAAGCCCTTCCCCACCTTCACGGAAACCGGTTTCCCGGAAGAATTTATGGCGGCTTTTGAAAAAGCCATTGGTCTGAAAACCATCGGGAATGTTTCGGCATCCGGTACGGCCATCATCAATGAGCTGGGCGACGAGCACGTACGAACCGGCTACCCCATTGTTTATACTTCTGCCGACAGCGTGTTCCAGGTGGCTATGCACGAAGAGGTGATCCCCCTGGAAAGGCAGTACGAAATATGCCGGATCGCCCGCGAAATGCTTTCCGGCAACCTGGAAGTAGGCAGGGTCATTGCCCGGCCGTTCCTGGGCACCTCAGGGCAGTATTACCGCACCAAAAACCGGAAAGACTACGCAACCCTGCCTCCTGAAACCATTCTTGATGTAGTGAAGGCCGGCGGAAGGGGCGTATATTCCATTGGTAAGATCATTGACATCTTTGCCGAAAAAGGGATCACCCGTTACAAAAAAACCAAAAACAACAAGGAGGGCATCCTGGATACCATTGAAGCGCTGAAAACGGCACCGGAAGCGCTGGTTTTCACCAACCTGGTTGATTTTGACATGGAATACGGCCACCGGCGGGACGTAACCGGCTATGCCAAAGCCCTGGAAGAATTTGACGCCTATATACCGGAAATCCTGGAGAATATGAAGGAAGACGACCTGCTCATCATTACGGCAGACCACGGGAACGATCCCACTGCTCCGGGCACAGACCATACCCGCGAATACATTCCTGTGCTGCATGTGGGGAAAACTATCCGGGAAGGAGCCCGTATCGGGGTGAGAGAAAGCTTTGCCGACATTGCCGCTACCATAGCCGACTACCTGGGCCTGCAATACGCTACGCCGGGGAACAGCTACCTTACAGCGATTGAACGCCGGTGATAGTAAAAGCAAATGACGCGGATCTTCAGGATTATATCCTGGAAATCCGCGTCACCCTGCGTTTCTGCTTATCAGAATTTGAACGTTATCCCTGCTTTTAACGGAGAGGCGTTGTAACCTACTTCAGCAAATACACCCATAGCCGGCTTAAAGTAATATCTTGCCCCGGCAAATGCTCCTACGAAAACACCGCTTCCGTAGCTGTCCGAGTAAATTCCACCCCAGCCGTTAGGAGTTTTGTAGCTGGAAATCCGGTAGCCTAATGACGGACCGGCATACAGATCCAGGTTATCCATAGTCAGGAAATGCTTGCCAAAGTGATAAGAGCCCCTGGCCGCAACGGTAAAAAAGTTATAATGCCACTTGTATCCCGTCCAGCCATAATTCCAGGTTACAAAGTCTGCCTGGGCACCCACACTGATAAAATCGTGGACTCCAGCCTCAAAAGAACCGCCGACACCCACACCGCCACCGCCGTAGGTACCTCCCAGGTTAATACCTGCATTCAATAATTTATCTCCTTTCTCAAACTGTGCGGATACACTCACTCCGCTCAATACCAAAACCGAAAAAAGTAGTGATGAAATAATCTTTTTCATAGACATAATATTTTTAATTTTACAAATCAAGTAAGATTTCCGTGAACTAACAAATCTCTTCCCGCACATTTTTATTTAACGGAACCGGTACCCGCAGAAAACCCCGTTTTTACCCCCAAAAATACCTCTGTCTTTCGCCTTTCTACAAACCGCCCATACAAAAGTGAACTTATTTTTCGCCGTTTTTTTGGGCATCCCAAAAGATTTATCTTTCTTTCCGTTTATTTTAACATTTTCCTCCTATGCGTTTACCCGAAAAACGGAACGAAGGCCTGCCCTTCAGTCCGGAATATTTCGATAACCTGAATATAAACCGTTCGGCAGTAGAGCGCCGGGCAGCAACCCTCCCTGCCCGCAGAACCGTAAAGAAAGAGTACCAGGCGGCCTGGTTGCTCCGGGCGGTGTCGTGCATTGACCTCACCACCCTGGCCGGAGACGATACCGCCGGAAACGTTCAGCGGTTGTGCGCCAAAGCGCTGAATCCGGTACGCCGCGACATCCTGGAAGCCCTGGGTTTCCCCCCGCTTACGGTGGGTGCCGTTTGTGTGTACCACAACATGATTGCCGATGCCCGGCACGCACTCGGAAACAGCGGCCTGCCGATAGCCGCCGTATCGACCGGTTTCCCCGCCGGGAAAATCTCCCTGGATCAGAAGCTGGACGAGATCCGGAGATCTGTAGAAGCCGGCGCCTCTGAAATTGACATTGTCATCAGCCGTGAGCTGGTGATCAACAACAAATGGGAAGAGCTGTATCACGAAGTGAAGCTCTGTCGCGAAGCCTGCGGAGATGCGCACATGAAGACCATCCTGGCCACCGGCGAGATCCCCACCCTCACTAAGGTAGCCAAAGCCTCCTGGGTAAGCATGATGGCCGGCTCCGATTTTATTAAGACCAGCACCGGCAAAGAATCTGTCAATGCCACGCTGCCCGTCAGCCTGGTCATGGTTCGGGCCATCCGCGATTACTACGCCCTCACCGGCACAAAAGTAGGTTATAAACCGGCAGGCGGAATACAGAAAGCCAAGCAGGCGCTCGACTTCCTGATCCTGATCAGGGAAGAGCTCGGAAACGAATGGCTGAACAATCAGCTCTTCCGCTTCGGTGCCAGCAGCCTCTTAGGCGACATAGAACGCCAGCTGGAACATTATGTGACCGGTCGCTATTCAGCCGGATACCGGCACGCCATGGCGTAAACAGCAGACGTCCCGCAGGGACGAAATAAAATCAGCCCCTGGACGAAGTCCGGGGTAAGGAAATTAACCCGGGGACGACGCCCGGGGCAAATAAAAGTTAATTAAAACAATGACAGTCAAAGATATTTTCGATACCATGGAATACGGCCCGGCCCCCGAAAGCGACAAGAATGCCATGGAGTTCCTGGACAAGCACGGCCGCACCTTCGGGCTATACATTAACGGGAAATGGGTCACCCAAAAAGATACTTTCCCGGCCGTGAACCCCGCTACCGGCGAAACCCTGGCCCGGGTGGCCGAGGCCTCCGCCGATGATGTGGATGCCGCCGTAAAAGCCGCCCAAAAAGCGCTGCCCGGATGGGTAAGTGCCGGAGGGCATGAAAGGGCAAAATACCTGTATGCCCTGGCGCGCCAGGTACAGAAGCACTCCCGCCTGTTTGCCGTGCTGGAGTCGCTGGATAACGGTAAAGCCATTCGCGAAACCCGTGACATCGATATCCCGCTGGTCGCACGCCATTTTTATCACCATGCAGGCTGGGCCCAGCTGATGGACTCTGAGCTGAAAGATTTCGGCGAGATCGGCGTAATGGGCCAGATTATTCCCTGGAACTTCCCTCTCCTGATGCTTTCCTGGAAAATAGCACCGGCACTGGCCATGGGCAATACCCTGGTGCTGAAACCGGCCGAGCAAACCTCGCTGACCGCCCTGCTTTTTGCCGAAATCTGTCAGAACATCGGTTTACCTAAGGGAGTGGTGAACATCATCACCGGCCATGGAAGTGTGGGCGAGGCCCTGGTGAACCATCCCGGCGTACAGAAAATAGCCTTTACCGGGTCTACCGAAGTGGGCCGGATCATCCGCAAAAGCACGGCCGGATCAGGGAAAAAGCTCTCGCTCGAGCTGGGCGGCAAGTCGCCGTTTATTGTATTTGAAGATGCCGACCTTGACTCGGTAGTGGAAGGTGTGGTAGACGCCATCTGGTTTAACCAGGGCCAGGTCTGCTGCGCCGGCTCACGCCTGCTGGCCCAGGAGAGCATAGCCGGAATCCTGTACGAAAAGCTGAAGGTACGCCTGCAGAAGCTGGTGGTGGGTAATCCGCTCGACAAAGGCATTGACATGGGCGCCATTGTCAGCAATGAACAGCTTCAGACCATCTCTTCCTTTGTAGAAAAAGGAAAAAATGACGGCTGCGAGATCTGGCAGCTCGAAAATATCCCGGCCGGCGGCTGCTTCTTTCCGCCTACCCTCTTCCTGAATGTATCTCCGGCTTCGGTGATTGCACAGGAAGAGATCTTCGGGCCGGTACTGGTGGCGACCACCTTCCGCAGTCACCAGGAAGCCGTAAAGCTGGCCAATAACACCCGTTACGGACTGGCCGCCAGCCTCTGGACAGAAAACATTAACCTGGCGCTTGACGTGGCACCGAAGCTGAAAGCGGGAACCGTTTGGATCAATACCACCAACGTTTTTGACGCTGCCTCCGGTTTCGGTGGATACCGGGAGTCGGGTTTCGGGCGTGAAGGCGGCCTGGAAGGCCTTATGGAGTATGTAAAGCCGAAAGCGGGCAAAGCCTTTGCCGAAAAAACATTTGGCTTCAAAGTCTCCGAAAGTGCAAAAGCAGTGAAGAACAGCCTCGACCGTACCCCAAAAATGTACATTGGCGGTAAGCAGGCCCGTCCTGATAACGGCTACAGCCTGCAGGTGCTGAACCCGGCCGGGCAAGTGGTAGGTGAAGTGGGTGAAGGCTCCCGGAAAGACATCCGGAATGCAGTGGAAGCCGCACAGGCCAACGGCAAATGGGCCAATAATACCGGCCATGCCCGTGCACAGGTACTCTACTATATAGCTGAGAATCTCTCGGCCCGGAAAAACGAATTTGAAGAGCGGCTTGTGGAAGCCTGCGGCTACTCGGCCAAAGATGCAGCCCTGGAAGTAAGCCGGTCAGTAGAGCGGATATTTACCTATGCAGCATATGCCGACAAACATGACGGACGGGTACATAACACCACTTCGGGAAATGTAACCCTGGCCATGAATGAGCCGGTAGGCGTGCTGGGTATTGTTTGCCCGGAAGAATTCCCCCTCCTTGGCTTTGTCAGTACGGTAATGCCGGCCATTGCCCTGGGCAACAGCGTGGTGGTGATCCCGTCACAAAGCTCACCCCTTTCAGCCACTGACTTCTACCAGGTGCTTGATACCTCCGATGTACCCGGCGGAACGGTAAATATTGTCACAGGCCCCGGAGAAGTGCTCACTACCGAGCTGGCCAGGCACTATGATGTGGAAGGAATCTGGTACTTCGGCACCGCTGAAGGCAGCAAAAACGTGGAGCTGCTGTCGGCCGACTCCATGAAACGTACCTGGGTGAGCTACGGCAAGCATTACGACTGGCTGAACAACCCGTTGCAAAAAGAATTCCTGAGAAGAGCCAGTGAAGTGAAAAATATCTGGATTCCGTACGGAGCGTAAGAAAGTGAAAAACTAAAAGTGAAAAGTTAAAAGTTGAGGAATATCTTTACTTATTAAATACTAAATTTTCCTTAACTTTTCACTTTTATCTTTTCACTTTTAACTTAACCAAGCCTGTTTAATCAAAAACTATGAGAAGTATACATTTAGAAGCCAGCGTAGGCGATATCGCCGAAACGGTACTCCTTCCCGGAGACCCCCTGAGAGCAAAATTCGTAGCTGAAAACTACCTGACCGATGTGGTTTGCTACAACAAAGTACGCAATATGTTCGGCTTTACCGGGCTTTACAAAGGACAACGTGTATCTATCCAGGGTACAGGCATGGGCATGGGAAGTGCCGGCATCTATATCCATGAACTCATCAACACCTACCAATGCAAAAACCTCATCCGTGTGGGTACCTGCGGCTCTATCCAGGAAGACCTTGACCTCGGCCAGGTGCTGCTGGTTACCGGGGCTTCAGGCGACTCGGATGCCAACAGTGTTCTCTTTAAAAATCAGCATTTCGCTCCTACGGCCAGCTTTAAGCTCCTGATCCGGGCGTATGAAATTGCCCGTACGCTGAACATCCCCGTGCATCCCGGTACCGTTTTCAGCACCAACACCTTCTACGACGTGGAGCCTGACCGCTGGGATGTCTGGAAAAGGCACGGCATACTGGGTATCGATATGGAAACGGAAATTCTCTATACCATGGCCTGCCGGTTCGGCGTAAATGCGCTTTCCCTGCTGACGGTAAGCGACAATATCCTTACCGGTTCGGCTTCCAGCCAGGAAGAAAGAGAAAAAACCTTTAACCATATGATGGAAGTAGCTTTGGGGTTGGCTTAACCCCAAAGCCCAACAATCGTTAGGCGGTTTTCACTTCATCCTTATTCTTATTTCAGCAATAATACGAAATGCGGAATTATCTTTGGAAACGACCTATTTGTGTCTATTTTACGCAATTCGACATAATTTAGCAAATATTTTTAACATATTATACGCATATATTAACCAGTTAATATGAAAAATTTGCAGCAGGGGTTAAATTCCGCTAAATTTATCTTAGAAATTCAACCTGAAAATAAGAAGAGATGAAACCTTTACAGTTCACTATCCCGGTTACACCCGATAAGTCGGTTCTTGTGCAGGAAGATAAAATTCCGCAGTTCTACCCTTACCTTCACCGCCATAAGGAAACCCAGCTGATCTGGATCATCAAAGGAAGCGGAACGCTTATTGTAGACAATCACTTTCACGAATTCTCAGATAACGACATTTTCCTGATTGCACCCCAGCAATCGCATGTTTTCCGTTCCCAACCGGCTAACGGGGAAGAAGTGCACACCCTTTCTGTTTTCTATGATCCTGACGGCTCGCTCAATGCCCTTTTAAGCCTGCCGGAGCTGAGATCGTTTCACTCTTTTCTGAAAGATTACCGCGGCGGCTTTAAGGTGCCTGAACGCCATGCCCCGTTTATTGCCAAGCGGATGATGAAGATCAGGAAAGCCGCCCCCACCGACCAGATCATTCATTTCCTTCACCTGCTGCGTGCGTTCTGCAAAATGGAGCCCAGGCCAGGCCAATTGGCCTCGCTTGGTAATGAGACTATTTCTGAAGGAGAAGGTTTACGAATGAGCAGGATTTATAACTACGTATTGAAGAATTATAAAAACCAGCTCACCCTGGATGACGTGGCCGCTGCCGCCCACCTTACGCCCCAGGCATTCTGCCGGTACTTTAAAAAGCACACCGGCGTTACGTTTGTTACCTTTTTAAACGAGCTTCGTGTTACAGAAGCCTGTAAGAGCCTCACCAGCGGAAGTTTCGATAATATTTCGGGGGTAGCCTACAGCTGCGGCTTCAACAGCATTGCTAATTTTAACCGGGTATTCAAAAGCGTGGCGGGCACCTCGCCCAAAGACTACCTCAACAGGTACATCAAAAACATATCGTAATCCGAAAAAGAAATGAATAATGCGTCTCAAAAGTTCTTTGACCACAAAGAGCCTTATCTGAACATTAAACAGGTGTTAAATGCAGAAAAAAGAAAACAGGCACTTCTTAAATAGCTTCTCGCTGATAAGCAGGTAAAACTTCCTCATCTCCCTGCCAAAATAGCCGCCGGACAATACTTTCACACACCCTTTTCGCATCATAAAGCGCTTCGGTTCCGTGTATATGTCTTGAAAATTTCCTAACTTTGTATTCAGCTGGGGGTGTTCCCTTTGTCAGTTCTGCCTTCTGCGGGCAAATGTTCTTTCAATCCTTTTTTATTTCTGAGGCATACGCCTCCCCGTTTTCCCGGCCGGTATTTACAAAAATCATAGCGTATGAAATACTATGTACAGCTCTTCAGCCCTCATGGCCTGATCCGTTTCAAGAATGCAGAAATCGGTCGCGATAAAGACACCGGCGGACAGGTAAAATACGTATTGGAACTGCTGGAAGCCCTCTCTCTTCACCCGGCTATCCGGAAAGTGGACCTGGTTACCCGGAAAATTGCGGACAAACGTGTCTCTCCCGCCTATGCAGAAGACATAGAAGTGGTCAATGAAAAAGCACGGATTGTGCGAATCCAGTGCGGCGGGCTCCAGTACCGTGAAAAAGAGCAGCTCTGGAATTATCTCGATGAGTTTGTTGACAAAACCATACGCTTTACCGAAACGCAAAACGATATCCCGGATATCATGCACGGGCATTATGCCGACGGCAACTACATTGCACGCGAGCTCAGCCGGGTCTTTAACACCCGCTTCATTGCCACGGGCCACTCGCTGGGAAGGAACAAGCAGGACATCCTGCTGAAAGAAGGGCTTACGGCCGAAAAAATAAACGCACGGTTTAACATGGAAAAACGTATCCGGGAAGAAGAAGAAACGCTGAAAGCCGCTGACGCCGTAATCATAAGCACCCGTTACGAGATGGATTCCCAATACCGCGGTTACGGGAACAGGCATCTGGCAAAATTCAGGGTCATTCCTCCCGGTATCAACCATACCGTTTTTTATCCCTATTACAAAGCCTCCATGCCCGGCTTTACCATGACCACCGAGGAAGAGCTGGCCCTTTTAAGGATAAATTCAGAAATTGAACGTTTTCTCTTTGCCCCGGAAAAACCGTTGATCCTCTCCATAGGACGGGCCGACAAACGCAAGAATTTTGAAACCATCATTACCAGCTACGGCCGTGACAAAGAGCTGCAGACCATGGCCAACCTCGCTATTTTTGCAGGGGTAAGAAAAGACATCAGCGTAATGCCGCCAGACGAGCAGGAAACCCTCACCAACCTCTTGCTGCTGATGGACAAATACGACCTGTACGGGAAAATGGCTATTCCGAAAAAGAACGATCCTTTTCATGAAGTACCCGAAATTTACCGGGTAGCGGCCCGGAAAAAAGGGGTTTTTGTCAACGCCACGCCGGGTGAAAATTTCGGGCTGACCATTGTTGAAGCCGCCGCCTCCGGGCTGCCTGTAGTGGCCTCGCCTACCGGCGGCCCCAAAGAAATAGTAGAAAACGCCCGAAACGGCCTGCTGGTCAATGTAGACGATCCCGCCGGGATATCGCAGGCACTTAAACGGGTTATCTCTGATCACAACACCTGGGATGAATATTCAAAAAACGGGATCATCACCAGCCAGGAGACCTATTCCTGGACAGCCCACGCGGCCCGGTATATCGACCTCTTAGACACCCTCCATAAAGAAGAAAGTACAGCCGCTGCACAAAACAGGGAGAACTCTGCCTGGGGCAACCGCCTGCTGAAAACGCCGGTATTCTTTATTTCCGATCTCGACGGTACGCTCATTGAAGAAAAAGAAGCCCCTGCCTTAGCCGGTCTCATGAATTTTCTCGGGGAGAACAGGCAGAAAATGATCTTCGGCATCTCTACCGGCCGGAATGTGGCCATGACCCGGAAAGCCCTTGAAGACCACCCCGTTCTTGCTGCTGCCGCCCTGTTTATCTGTTCTGTCGGCACGGAGATCTACTACACCCAAGACTTCCTGCCTGACCGGGGCTGGGAAAAGCACATCCGGTTTCAGTGGAAGCGGGAAAAGCTGAAAGAACTTCTCAACGACTACCCGGGCCTTACCCTGCAGGAAGACGAAGCCCAGACACCTTTCAAGCTGAGCTATTATGTGGGTGCCGGTTTTGGCGATGACCAGCTGGCCGATCTGCACCATCTTCTCCACAGCCGCCAGTTGCGCGCCAGGCTTTTTCTCACCGATAATCGTCACCTGGATCTCGTTCCTCCCCGCGCCGGAAAAGGAAAAGCGCTTCACTACCTGGCCTATAAATGGAAAAAAGACATCCGCAATTTCATAGTTGCCGGCAACGGCGGGAATGACCTGGGCATGCTGGGTGGGCGTACAAACGGCATAGTGGTCAGCAACCACAGCCCGGAGCTGGAAGTGCTGAAAGAAAATCCCCATGTTTACTTTGCCTCCACCCCCCTGGCCGAAGGCGTCATGGAAGGAATTCATCATTACCTGCATACCGGGAAGCTCCTGCCCGTGAAGTAAAGGCCCGGCTTCAGGCCGCCCGGTCAAAATCTACGCAGGAATGGTTAAAACACAACCATCCGGCTCTGCTGACAGCTCTATATTTGTATCTGCAAATCTCATCCCGATGACAAGAGCTGTTATATTCTTCCTGCTGGCAGCATGCACCGGCGCTTTTTCCCAGGAACTGAAAAGCTACCAGCAACCCGGCCTGTACAACCCGCTGGTACCCGGTTATTTTGCCGATCCCACCGTTAAAAAAATCGGGAATACCTACTACCTTTTTGCCACCACAGACGGCAACGGCTGGGGTGCAGGCCCTTCACAGGTATGGGTGTCTGAAGACTTTGTCAACTGGTCGCTTAAGCCCATGAACTGGCCCGGTACGCACTGGTACTGGGCACCCGATGTAACCCGCGGCTATGACGGCCGCTACTACCTTTACTACAGCCAGCCGGTAGAAATTTTCGGCGCCTCTTCCGATCAGCCTGCGGGGCCGTGGACACCGCTGAATCCCGACGGAAAATCCATCATCCCGAACTACAGGATCCCCGGTGTGATCACCCTCGACGCCCAGACATTTACCGATGATGACGGCAGTATCTACATGTTCTGGGGCACGTGGGGCATCTACCCCGGCCACGGCTGCGCAGCAGGTCTGCTGAACCGCGACATGAAAACCTTTTCCCGGGTAGAGCTCATTCCTAATACCGTAGCCAAAGACTTCTTTGAGGCTCCTTTTATGTTCAAAAGAAACGGGATATACTACCTTATGTACTCTTCGGGCCGCTGCGAAGACCATACCTACCGGGTACAATACCTAAAAAGTACAACCGGGCCTTTCGGACCGTACGAATACCCTGCACACAATCCGGTACTGGTCACCAACGATGACGGAAGCGTTCACGGTCCCGGCCACCACAGTATTTTGCAGGAGGGCGAAGATTATTATATCATATATCACCGGCACAACAACCCGCATTCAGGGGGCGGGTTTCACCGCCAGCTGGCAGCAGACAAAATCGTATTCGATGAGAAGGGGGATATTGCCCGTATCCTCCCCACCCACGAAGGCATCGGTTTCCTGGCGAAAAATACCCTTCCCTATCCCAACCTGGCTTTGGGAAAAGCCACAACGGCTTCCTCCGAATACAATGCTGACTTCCGGGCCGCTTTTGCTGCCGACGATAACAACGGCACCCTATGGCGGGCCGGAGACAACATGAACCCGGCCTGGTTGCAGATAGACCTGGGAGAAACGCGCCGGGTCAGAACCATCCTTACCCAGTTTGAATACGCCACCTGGTACTACGAATACCGCATTGACTATTCGGAAGACGGCACCCATTGGAAAACATTTGCCGACAAAAGAAATAACCGGCGCTGGGGCAGCCCGATGGCCGACACCGGCGATGCCCGCATGCGTTATATCCGGCTTCATATTTTTGACACCCAGGTGCCAGGCCTGCCCAAAGGCATCTGGAACATAAAAATCTATGAAGAAAAAATAAACCGGGAATTCTATACCTCTGATCCGCAGAAAGAGACCGGTAAACCGGTACAGAAAGGCTTGCTGGTTGATCTCAGCGCAGACAATCACCTTCCGGGAGAGTTGGTAAAAGACATCCCCAACCGGGGAAAGCTCAGCGGGGCCTTCCGCTCACAGCAAGGCGCCTATATCGATGTATTGGAAGGTAAAAAATGTTTTGTGATCAGCGATAAAAACTGCTTTACCTCTGATTTCAAAGTTCCGGCCTCGCTGTCGAGGAACAGCAGCTATACGGTAGTTCTCGACGCTCTCAACCCGGAGATCGACCGGTACGAACCTTTCCTGTCGTGGTCAGCCGGCCGGCAGGATATCACCCTCGCCGAATTCGGTTACGGCTCTGACGCCTACAAAGGAGCGGTAACCCATGGTTCCTGGCCGGATATGCCCTATAAGACGCTCCCCGAAGCCGGGAAATGGCACCGGATAGCCATCACATTTGACGGCTATATGGAAAAAATATGGATAAACGGAAGGCTGGTCAGCGAGGCCAACAAGATGCTGTTTGTAAGAAACGCAGAAAACTTCGTGCTGGGAACAGATGCTTTCCGGGAAAACTTCTTTGACGGGGCCATTGCCTCGCTGAAAGTATACGACCGCGCCCTCGGGCCGGAAGAGATTTTCCTGCCTGCTACCTCAACCGCCCCTCCCTGGTATTTCTCTGCTATCGATACGGAGTATGATACGGAAAAGCCCTGGCCGAATCGCGGAACAAAGGGTGGTACGGCGGCAGCTGTAAAGGCGGTTGACTTTAACGGCAAACAAAGTGTGATTTTTGACGGCCAGCCCCTGCTCAGTGAAATCGTAGCCGCCTGGCTGCTTACCCACCCGGCAGGTAACCTTACGTTCCAGGCCTGTCCTGTTGCTGCCACATCTGACCTTTACCGCATAGCAGAAGTCCGGCCCGGCCGCTGGTACACCATCACTGTGAACGGTTCGGGAAATTACTCGGTAAACGGCATCCCGCAAAAAGGCCGGCTCGCCGTGCATACGCTTACCCTGAATCACACGGCTGTCAGCCGCTGGATCGTTTCAGAAGACCGGGATCTGCACCGTGCCTGGCAAAATGCCCGGCCCGCGCCTGTGATGAAGTCGATCCGGGTAAGCCCGGTCACTCCCGGAGATGTACTGGTAGCTGCTGCAGCACAGCCCGAACCCGGTACCCGGTATTATTTCTCGAACGGGAAGAACTCCAGCGGATGGATCAATAAAACGCATTACCTGTTTCAGCAGGCGGATCTTTCCGCCCCTTTTACCGCAAAAGCCCGTGATGAGCAGGGCAACATCAGTGCAGAAGCTGTTTTCAACGGGAAGCTGCCCCAACTCACTGAGACCTCTCCCGACCTCAGCGGCCCATACGATCTGCTGAAAGAAGACAAGCCGGCCTTCTGGACAGGCCACCGGGTTCATTCCAACACAGATACCCTTCAGGCGGTGATAATGCAGGAAAACGGCGGCATCCGGCTGGGCTCTTTGCATTCTTCGTGGAGCGGCCAGGGAAAAGAAGGTCCTTTCCTGTATAAAACCGTAACCGGTGATTTCACCTTCACGGCAGAGCTCAGCGACCTGGTGGGTCAAAACGAAAAACGCAGCACCGCCACCGAGGCCGGCATTATGGTACGAAGCCTGGCTGGAGAGCAGGAAAATCATATTCAGAATACCGTACTCACCGGTTGGAACATCGGGAACATGACCACCCACACCCATAACGGCAGAAGGATCCAGAAAAACAACGGAGCTGCCTGGAATTACATGCGCTTTCTGCAAGTTCAGAAAGTAGAAAATACCTTCTACCTCCGGGCCAGCCATGACGGCAAAAACTGGCAGGAGCTGCCGGGCTCTCCCGTTACAAACAACAGCCTCTCTGCAGGCTCTCTTGCCGTAGGCCTCTTTCAATCCTCCAATAACAACGTCAGCGGCTATGGCGTTTTCCGAAATATCCGGCTTCTGACCACTTCCCCCTCGCCGGGAGCAAAACACAGATTTTAACCGTTTCTGCGCACATCTTAACCTACTATAAAACAGCAACTTCGCAATATTAAGTTGCTGTTAAATTTTGGTATTCATTGGTTAAAATGCGCAGAGCAAGCCTCAGCATTTTGAAAGAATTTTGTTCAATTCAAACCATTCGGGTTCGATTCAATTAACCTTAAAAATTTTTTACTTATGAACAAAAGCCTTACAGTCTGCCTGCTCCTGTGCTTAATGGCGCTCCCGTGGATGGCGTTTTCACAGGAGACTACCCTAACGGGTACCGTCAGAGACCAGGAGGGGAAACCCATTGAAGTTGCTATGGTAGGTATCAAAAATACCGGTACCCATACGTACACCGATGCGGAAGGGAAATTTTCCATCCGTTACGGCGCCAATGCCGTACTGGTTGTGTCGGCCATCGGGTACGACAAAACTGAAATTGCCCTGACCGGCCAGCGAACCCTTGACATTACCCTGACCGGGGGCAATTCCACCCTCGATGAGCTGGTAGTAGTGGGCTACGGTACACAAAGAAAAGGAGATGTTACCAGCTCGGTAGCCAGCGTAAAATCAGAAGACTTCCTGAAAGGTACCGTACGTGATGCGGCGCAGCTCATCCAGGGAAAAGTGGCCGGTCTGCGGATCACCACGCCCAGCGGTGACCCCAACGCCACCACCCAGATCAACCTGAGGGGGCTTAACTCCATTAACGGCTCACAAAACCCCCTGGTTATTGTAGACGGTGTTCCCGGCAGCATTTCTACTGTGGCACCCGAAGACATCGAGTCGATTGACGTGCTGAAAGACGGTTCGGCCGCTGCCATCTACGGTACGCGTGCTACCGGCGGGGTGATTCTGATCACTACCCGTAAAAACAAAAATCCGGACAATAAAGCTACCGTAGAATACAATACCTACGTCAACCAGCAACGGATTTTCCGGAAGCCGGAAATGATGGATGCTTCAGATTACCGGCGGCTGATTTCCCAGGGCTATGCCTATGAAGACCTGGGTGGCAGCACCAACTGGATCGATGAAGTGCTTCAGAACCCGGTAAGCCAGAACCATAACCTGGCTTTCTTCGGCGGCAACTACAAAACCAACTTCACGGCCTCGCTCAACTACCGCGACTGGGAAGGGATCATGCTGAAAACCGGCCAGCAACGGGTATCGCTCCGGGCTGACCTGAACCACGAGATGTTTGACGGAAAAGTAAAAACCAATATCCAGATCATCAACTCCTCTACCAAATCCGACCAGGGCGGAGCCGGTGGCTGGGCCTGGCGGCAGGCGATGATCCGGAACCCGACAGACGTTATCCGGAATGCCGACGGCACCTGGAAAGAAAGCAACGCCTACATGTACGATAATCCCCTGGGAATTATCCATGAAACCATCAGCGATAACAAAAGCAAAGAATCGCGTTTCAGCGGATCGGTAGATTACCGCCCCATTAAAGACCTGAGCTTCAAGATGATGGCTTCGCGGGTACAATCGGATAATATCTACGGGAACTCCACGACCTTCCGGCACGTAAACACCACCAAAAACAACCTGAACGGAACAGCCAACCGGTCTACCGGGGCAGGAACCGAAAACCTGCTGGAGCTGACCACCAATTACATGAAATCGTTTAACCAGCACCGCTTTACCCTGCTGGGCGGATACAGCTGGCAGGACTATACCGGTGAATCGTTTAATGTATATAACTTCGACTTCCCTACTGACGCCTACTCCTACAACAAAATTGAAGCGGGTACGGCGCTGCAGAGAGGTCTGGCCACCATGAGCAGCTACAAGAGCAAATGGCAGCTGGCCGGTTTCTTTGCCCGGGTAAACTATGTCTTTAACGACAAGTATATGCTGATGGCCAGTGTAAGGCGGGAAGGCTCTTCCACCTTCGGGGAGAACAACCAATGGGGTACTTTCCCCGCATTCTCCGTAGGCTGGAACATCGCTAACGAAGAATTCCTGAAATCCGGCACCACCTTCTCTCAACTTAAGCTGAGAGCAGGGGTAGGGGTAACGGGTACCATAGCCTCTTCTCCTTACCAGTCACAGATCAGCTATAACTTTGCCCAGAGCCAGGGCGCATTTATCGGGGGAAAATGGGTGCCCGGCTTCATTCCGGCCCGGAACTTCAACCCCGACCTGCGGTGGGAAAAGAAAACCGAATGGAACGTGGGTCTTGACTTCGGGATCCTTAAAAACCGGGTAAGCGGTTCGGTAGATTACTATACCCGTACCGTAAACGACCTGCTCTATAACTTCAGTGTACCGGTTCCTCCCTACCTGACCAGCAATATGATGCTCAATGCGGGATCGATGAAAAATTCAGGCCTGGAATTCCTGCTGAATATAGAAGCGGTAAAGAACAAATCGTTTAACTGGAACACCGGCCTTACCTTCTCTACCAATAAAAACAAGCTGCTCAACCTGTCAAACGACCAGTTTGAGGTTACTTCCGAGTACTTTGATGCCGGCTATACCGGTGAGCCTATCCAGGTAAGCACGCACCGTGTAAAGGTAAACGGGCCTATCGGCCAGTTCTATGTGCTGAAAAGTGTGGGCGTGGACGACAACGGCAAATGGCTGGTAGAAAACCAGAAAGGCGAGGTGATCCCGATTGCTGATGCCACTCCGGCCGACCGCCAGTATTACGGTAACGGTATTCCGAAATTCCTGTTGGGATGGAATAACAGCCTGAACTACCAGCGCTTTGACATGACGGTGAACTTCCGCGGAGCATTCGGCCACGATATCCTGAACATGCAGCGGCTGTACTACGAAAACCCGGTAAACAAAGCCTATAACGTCTTGAAAACCGCCTATGATCCGGTATACGGCAAAGAGCTGAAAAACGACCTGGTGTATGTTTCCCATTACATTGAAAAAGGAGATTACCTCAAGCTGGATAACGTAACCCTCGGCTATACGCTTCCCGCTAAAACCATCAAAGGAATCAATAACCTGAGAATTTACGGCTCTGTGCTGAACTTCCTGACGTTCACCGGCTACAAAGGCATTGATCCGGAGGGTGTAAGCTATACGGGCGAATTCACTTTTGCACCGGGTATTGATCACCGGGATAAATATCCCAACACCCGTACGTACACCCTGGGATTAAATGTTTCATTTTAATCTCCCGAAATCAAATTCAAAAGATGAAAGCAATGAAAAAGATATATGTATATGCCCTTACCGCCTGCATGTTTGTGGGCGGGGGAATGAGCTCCTGTACGAACCTGGATGAAGAAGTTTTTTCGGAGGTATTATCTACCTCTTTCAAGCCTACTGAGCGCGACCTGCCCAATATCCTGGCGCCCGTGTATGCCTCCTTCCGTTCGCTGATGTTCGGCTGGCAGGGATATTTCGACCTCCAGGAAGAACCGGCTGACGCCATTATCACACCGGTAAGGCCTAACGGCTGGGACGATGGCGGTACCTACCGCCGGATGCACCAGCATACCTGGAACTCCGAGCAATGGCAGCCTACCAACACCTGGAACCAGGCCTACGCCAGCATTACAAGAGCTAACCGGGTTATCGCCCAGATTGAAGACGGTAATATTCCGCTTCCTGATGCAACCGGTAAGGCGGCTATTGCCGAGCTTCGCGCTGCCAGGGCCCTGGCCTACTACCTGTTGCTGGATAACCACGGGAACGTGCCCATCGTAACCGACTACCGCGACGTCTCGCTTCCGCAGCAGAAAACCCGCAAGGAAGTCTATGACTTTGTTGTGAAAGAGCTCAATGAGATCATCCCTCTCCTGGCTACCGATGTGGCGGGAACTTACGGACGGATGAACAAATGGGGAGCAAAGGCCCTGCTGGCCAAAGTGTATCTCAATGCCGAAGTATACACCGGTACCGCCCAATGGGATGCCGTGATCAAAGAAGCCAATGACATCATCAACAGCAACAGCTATGTGCTGGATGCCAACTACTCTGACGTATTTACCTATACCAACCAGAACTCCAAAGAAATCATCTTTGCCGTTCCTTACGATGAAATCTACGGGCAGGGCTCACAGATCCATATGAAAACCCTTGATCCGCTGAGCCGCCTGGTATACAACATGTCAGCCGGCCCCTGGGGAGGTAACTGTGCCGTTCCGCAGTTCATTGACACGTACGATCCGGAAGACTCAAGGCTGAAAGACTCCTGGATACAGGGACCGCAGTACAATGCCACTACCGGTGCGCTGGTCATTGATTACGTTAAAGCCGTGCCCGGTATAGGAGGCGACGGTACCGTGGCACCCAGCAACAGCGGCTACAGGATAGGAAAATACAAGATCAAGCAGGGAGCTACCAGCAACCTGGACAACGACTACCCGATGTTCCGGTACGGTGATGTGCTGATGATGAAAGCCGAAGCCCTGCTCAGGAAGGGAGATGCAGACGAAGCCGCCGCACTGGTAACCCAGGTAAGACAAAGAGCCTTTAAGAGCAACCCTGCCAAGGCTACCGTTAAAGGAGCAGACCTGCTGAAAGGCAGCGTGTACCAATACGGATGGCAGGAAAAAGACGGTACCGTAGCCGTCAGCAATGGCGGTGCCGACATCAAATACGGCCGTTTCCTCGATGAGCTGGGCTGGGAGTTTGCCGCTGAGGCACACCGCCGGCAGGATATGATCCGGTTCGGTGTATACCAGACCAAAACCTGGTTCAACCACCGTCCGCATGCCCAGGCTTCTACCCGCACCATCTTCCCGATCCCCATCGGTGAGCTGGAGAAAAACCCGAACCTGAAGCAGAACACGGGGTACTGATCAGTGTATATTTCACAGGAATAAAAGGGCCGGGTAATCTTATCCGGCCCTTTTTAAGAATACCTTTCGCTATAATACCCCTGCCCCGGAACGGCCGGCACCGTAATTATTGTTACCCTCTTAAGCGCTGCAACCGGCATACGGTTGTATCAAGCGAAAAACGCCCGAGCCCCAATGAATGCAGAAGAATTGTTACACGAAACTTTCCGTGGTATTTTTGAAGCAGAGCTGATCCGTGAAATGGCTTCGGCAGCCCGGCTGGTGCCTTTTGAAGAAGGCGACGTGCTGATCGAGATAGGCCGTTATATCAAAACCATGCCCCTGCTCATCACGGGGGCCATCAAGATCATGCGGGAAGACCCCGATGAAGGCGAGCTCCTCCTCTACTTCATTGAAAAAGGCGATACCTGCGCCATGACCCTGGCCTGCTGTGCCGGCGATAAAAAAAGTGAGATCCGCGCAGTAGCTGAAAACAGGGGCCTGGTGGCCATGGTACCCGTAACCCGTATGGAAGAATGGATGGGAAAATACAAAAGCTGGCGTACTTTTGTATTTGAAAGCTACAATAACCGCTTTAATGAGCTGCTTTCGGCCATTGACCACCTGGCGTTCAGGCACATGGACGAGCGGCTCTTCAATTATCTCCGCGAAGCCGCCAAAGTGAACCGTTCCAGGGTGATCAACAAAACCCACCAGGAAATTGCTTACGAGCTCAACAGCTCAAGGGTAGTGATTTCCCGTTTGCTGAAAGCCCTTGAAAATGAAGGAAAAATAAAGCTGAACCGGAACAGCATTGAACTCTTAAATCCTGAATTCTGAACAAAGCACCGGGCGATATCCGGCTGACATTATACGCAAGACTGATTTATGAAAGATACACCAAATACTGCTGTAAAAAAAGAGCTTATTCTTCGCGAGAAGCTGGCCATACAGCGCACCCACCTGGCTAACCAGACTACCTTTCTGTCGTTTCTCCGGTCTTCCATGTATTTCCTGATAGCCGGCCTGACCATTCCCAACCTGGTTGTCCCCGCTCAGACCGGCATCTTCGAAATTCCGCTTTTCAGCATCTCCGCTCTCCTCCTCATCACAGGAGTTATCAATTATTTCCGCAATCAGAGGCGCATTAAAAACAGTGAAATTCACATCGGCAATTATAAGACCGAATACGAAGATCGTGAATAGCTGAGGCAAGCATTTATTTATTTTCATACCGGGTGCTGTTTTTTTCTCTTCTGTAACTCTTGTTACTGTGGGGCGTTGGGGCATATCCTACCTTTGTAAGAGAAAATGGTCCGGCCACTCACCCGCGGCCGGGCTGCACCCAACAAAAAGAGATATGAAAATAGAACAGATTTATACCGGATGCCTCGCCCAGGGGGCCTATTACCTGGAAAGCAACGGAGAAGCCGTAGTGATTGATCCGCTGCGGGAAGTACAGCCCTATATAGACCGGGCCGAAAAGAGCGGCGCAAAAATCAAATATGTGCTTGAAACCCACTTTCACGCCGACTTTGTAAGCGGTCACCTCGATCTCGCCAGAAAAACCGGCGCGGTCATTGTTTACGGTCCTACCGCCCGGCCTGACTTTGAAGCCCATATTGCCGAAGACGGCGAGGAGCTGAAAGTGGGAGACATCACCCTGAAGGTGATTCATACGCCGGGACATACCCTGGAAAGCTCCTGTTTCCTGCTGAAAGATGAAACCGGGAAAGAAAAAGCCCTCTTTACGGGCGACACCCTCTTTATCAATGATGTGGGCCGCCCCGACCTGGCCCAGAAAGTGGTGGAAGAGCTTACTCCTGAAAAGCTGGCCGCACACCTTTACGATTCATTACGCAACAAAATTCTTCCTCTGGCCGACGATATCGTGGTTTACCCGGCCCACGGAGCAGGTTCTGCCTGCGGTAAAAACATGAGCCGGGAAACAACCGATACCCTGGGTCACCAGAAGAAAACCAATTATGCCCTGCAGCCGATGAGCAGGGAAGAATTTATAGAAAAGGTACTCGACGGCCTTACGCCTCCTCCCGGTTACTTCCCCGCCAACGTGTTGATGAACAGCAAAGGATACGAAAGCATTGACCGCGTGCTTGACCAGGGCCTCCGGCCATTGGGCCCGGAAGCTTTTGAAGCAGCCGCCAATGAAACCGACGCCCTGGTTCTCGATACCCGTGATGCGCAGGTCTTTGCCCGGGGCTTTATTCCCAACTCAGTGAACATTGGCATTGACGGAAGCTTTGCGCCCTGGGTGGGAACGCTCATCCCTGACATCCGGCAGGCCCTGCTGATCATTGCCGAAGAAGGGCAGGAGGAAGAAGTGGTCACCCGCCTGGCCCGGGTGGGCTACGACGGCGCCATAGGATACCTGGAAGGGGGCATTGCCGCCTGGAAAAACGCCGGAAAAGAGCTTGACACCATCTCCTCGGTTTCGGCAGAAGAGCTGGCGGCAGAAAATACGGAACGGAATATCCTTGATGTCCGCAGGAAGAGCGAATACTATTCCGAGCATCTCATCGGTGCAGAGAATATTCCGCTGGATTATATGAACGACCACCTGGCAGAAATAGACAAAAACAAAACCTATTATGTGCACTGCGCAGGCGGCTACCGTTCCATGATTTTCATATCTGTTTTGAAAGCACGGGGATTTGATCACCTTATCGACGTAAAAGGCGGCTTTAAAGCCCTCAAAGACTCCGGGAAATTCGAAATCAGCGACTACGTTTGTCCAACTACCATGTTATAACCCTTTTCAATTATGTTCAATTTATTAAAAACACTTTTCGGCAGCAGCAATACAGCAGACCTCCAGTCAGTTATTAAAGAAGGCGCCTACCTGGTAGACGTACGTACCCCCGGTGAATTTGCCTCCGGCAGTGTAAAAGGCGCAGTAAATATCCCGCTGGATAAGTTGCCCTCCCAGCTGGGTAAATTCAAAAACAGGAATAACGTAGTGGTATTCTGCCGCAGCGGCGGGCGGAGTGCCCAGGCCAAAGCCCTCCTGAACAGGAACGGCTTTACCAATGTGATCAACGGCGGCACCTGGGAGAACGTACAGCGTGCAGCAGATAACCTTTAAATAAAAAATACAATGAAAAAGAACATGGGAAAAACGGATAGGATCATCCGTATAACAATTGCCGCCATCATAGCGGTGCTGTACTTCATGAATGTCATTTCAGGCACATGGGCGATCGTTCTGGGCATTCTGGCCCTGGTGTTTGTGCTGACTTCTTTTATCAGTTTCTGTCCTTTATACCTGCCTTTCGGAATCAGTACCCGCCGGTAGTGTTTGAAAAATGTATCGATGAAAACCATCACCAAACTAAAAAAGTACCTGTCCAGCTGGTCTCTTGCCCGCTTCCTGCGCTTGGCTATCGGGATAGCCGTAGTAGTTCAGGGAATTCTTGTCGGCGATAAATTGTTTATTACAATAGGGGCACTGTTTTCGCTCATGCCCCTGCTGAATGCAGGGTGCGGTGCAGGGGGCAGCTGTAACACCGGCAGTTCTTTCGGGAGACCTGAATCTCCTGAAAATTTCGGCCATAACCCGGATGCTCATGAATAATTTTTTTAAAACCAACCTGTTGACCATCGTCGGTGCGATTCTGGGTGCGCTGGGCGGCTACCTGTACTGGAAGTATGTGGGCTGCACTACCGGCACCTGCCCTATCACATCCAAACCCCTGAACAGCAGCGCCTACGGCGCATTAATGGGCGGTTTATTATTATCGTATTTTAAAACAGGCAATAAGCCGGCAGGCTGATCTTAAAACCAATCTATATGTTCAGGTATCTATCAATAATTATTTTAGCGGTGTGGGGAGCAACGTGCTGCCAGGCGCAAACACCTGCGGTGAAGCTTTCTGCCAAAGAATTTGCTGACAAAATCAAGAGCACACCCGGTGCCCAGGTGGTAGATGTACGCACGCCTTCTGAATTTAAGGCGGGCCATATCAAAGATGCCAGCAATGTGGACATCAGCTCCGGTGAATTCAAAAACATGGCGGCGGCGATCGATAAATCAAAGCCGGTTTTTGTGTATTGCCTGAGCGGCGGACGGAGCGCCTCAGCAGCCAGATACCTGACCTCCCAGGGCTACAATGAAGTGTATGAAATGACCGGGGGAATGATGGAATGGCGGAACAACAACCTGCCCGAAGTAAAGCTTACGGTAACCTCCGAGGGCATGTCAGTGGCTGAATACGAAGCCATGCTGCAGTCGGGCAAAGTGGTGCTCGTGGATTTTTATGCCGAATGGTGTGCCCCCTGCAAAAAGATGAAGCCCTACCTCGAAAATATCGCAAAAGATAAAACGGCAACGGTCATCCGTATCGACGCCGACCAGAACTCCCGCCTTTGCAAGGCGCTGGGCATTTCAGGCCTGCCGGTTATTAAAGTTTACCGCAACGGGAAGGAGAGCTGGAATCATACGGGTTTTGTGGATGAAGAGGGGTTGCGTAAACAGTTAGAATAGTGGAGAGTTCCGAGTAGAGAGTTCCGAGTAGAGAGTGGAGAGTTTCGAGTGGAGAGTTCCGAGTTCCGAGTGGAGAGTGCAAAGTACCAGCTACTCGCAACTCTCTACTCGGAACTCGGAACTATCACAACGTTTCCTTTAACCACCTGAAAAACTCATTCTGCCATACCATAGCATTCTGCGGTTTCAGTATCCAGTGGTTTTCATCGGTAAAATACACCAGCCGGCTACGGATGCCCCTCTGCTGCAAAGCCTGGAAAGCCTCCTGCCCCTGTCCTATCGGCACCCGGTAATCTTTCCCGCCATGCATCACCAGCATAGGGGTATTCCATTTGTCCACATGCCGCATCGGGTTGAACTGCTCATAGGTTTTGCGGGCTGCCGCATTGGTTTTATCCCAGTAGGGGCCGCCCAGGTCCCAGTTAACAAAAAACAATTCTTCGGTAGTGCCGTACATGCTTTCCAGGTTAAAGACACCGGCATGCGCAATAAACGTCTTAAAACGGTTCTCATGAATTCCGGCCATATAGTAAACGGAATACCCGCCATAGCTGGCCCCTACCGCACCCAGCCTTGCTTTGTCTACATATTTCTCTTTAGAAACGTCATCAATGGCCGCCAGGTAATCTTTCATGGCCTGCCCGCCCCAGTCTTTACTGATCTCCTCGTTCCATTTCACCCCATGGCCAGGCATGCCCCGCCGGTTGGGCGCTACCACAATATAGCCCTGGGCCGCCATCAGCTGGAAATTCCACCGGAAAGAATAAAACTGGGTCAGTGCACTCTGCGGACCACCCTGTAAAAACAACAGGGTCGGGTATTTTCTGGCAGGATCAAAATCAGGCGGGAAAACCACCCACACCAGCATCTTTTTGCCATCAGTAGTGCTTACCCAACGTTTCTCCCATTTGCTTAAAGCAATGCCTTTGTAGTAATCTGTATTGACGTTGGTGAGGGCGTTCCAGCTTTTGCTCTTCAGGTCGTAGGAATAAATCTCGGTTGCATGATTAAAGTCGGTCCGGGTCACGATCACCTTATCTCCGGCAAAGCCCACAATTCCCGTTACATCAAAATCGCCTTCGGTCAGCCGCCTGACCTGTATGGCCACTTTGGTCAGGCCGGGATAATTCACTTCAAACAGCTGGATGGTTCCTTCTACCGGAGCTGTAAAATAAATCTTCCGGCCATCTTCGCTCCAGGTAAAGCTGTCTACGGTACCGTCCCAGCCCGAAGTCAGGTTAACATGTACGCCCTTAACATCTACGATGATGTCATTTTTATCGGCTTCATACCCGTTGCGCTTCATCTGCAGCCAGGCCAGCACCCCCTGTGATGAAAATGAGGGGTGCGTATCATAGCCGGGATTACCCTCCGTCAGGTTCCTGGTGGTTCCGCTGGCCAGATCGTATTCGTAAATATCGGTATTGGTGCTGTTGGCGTAAGCGGTACCGGCCAGCTTCTTGCAAACATACAGGATCTTTGTTCCGTCGGTGTTCCAGGTATAATCTTCGCTCCCGCCAAAAGGCATGGTGGGCGAGTGCCAGGGCTGGTCTTTCAGGATATCGGTTCCCGGAGCCCCTTCCCGGTTTTCCCGGTAAAATACGTGGTTAAAGCTTCCGTCGCTGTACGTATCCCAATGCCGGTAGTCGAGCCCGTCATACACCTGCACAGTTGCTTTATCCAGTTCCGGGTAATAATCTTTTGCATAGACCCGGTTCACCTTCACTTTCTCATCGTACACCACATGCTTCCCGTCAGCCGATACGCCGGGGTCTTTCAGCAACGATGCCGTTTCTTTTATTTCGGTGGCGGTTCCGCCGTTAACCGGCACTGCATATAGTTTACCGCTTGAATTATTGTCGGCTACAGAAGGGGTAGTAACCCGATATACCACCGTTTTCCCGTCTTTGCTGACGCCCAGCGCTGAAACCCGCCCCAGCTTCCAGAGTGCTTCAGCAGTCATCGTATTTTGGGCAAATGCGCACGATGTCGCCAGCAGAAGTGTAATAATCACATTTTTCATCTTATTCCAATAGCAATGTTCAAACCGAAAATTACCACCTTTTCACGGCAATTCCCTTAAAAAACAGAAAATAATCCCCGCCTGAAATAAAAGTGGGTACGGCAAAGCTGCCGCACCCACATTAACCTTACTTTAACTATTTAACCTGACTTTTTTTATTTCAATACCAGCTTTAAAACAGCCTTTTCCCTGCCCAGGGCAACGGTATAATTTCCCCGGCTGTCTTTCGGGGCATCGGCGCGGTACGCCTCCGGCGTTTCTGCCCGCACATAGGCGGTTTTCGTATAGGCATCGGCCGGCTCCAGCACCACCTGCACCTCCCCCGTCTTCCGGTTATAATTCAGGGATGAAACCTTCCCGGCATCCAGGGTGATCCATAATTTCCGCGGTGCCAGGTACACCCTCGACTTCCCGGCAGAAGTTATCTGTGTATTCAGCCAGTCGCCGTTCTGCACAAGATTCCCGCTGAAGGCCACCGGTCCGAACTCCGGGTGAACGGTGATGTACGTTCCTGAATTTACCGCATACCCGTAAAAGCCGCTTCCGTAATCACCGGTGATACCGTCTATGGCCAGGGTAGACGGGTACGAGTGAAAAGCCGCCGGGCCAAATCCTTCCTGTGTTACATTGGCCAGGGCGCCCATAGCACCGGCATGGCCTACACGCAACAGGTAAAAGTCATCAGGATTATCACGGTAAGCCGCAGAAACAGGGATCGAATTCAGTGCTGAGCCGTAGTGGTGCAGCTGCCGTTCAATGCGCGACAGCTTTCCGCCGTACACAAAATCCCAGTAGCGGCGGGCGCTGCCGTTATATCCCCAATGCGGCAGGGCAGGCATATAAGCCAGGATAGCATTCAGGGTAACCTCTGCCTTATCGGCATTGCCGAAATATTTTGACCACATGTACACCTCTTCCTGGCCGGTAGAATCCCACGGCATTTCACTGCCAAACGGGTAGCCCAGTGTTTTCCAGTGATCGGCCCGTTTTTTCATCGCGGCTTCCAGTTCGTTGGCCATATCGGTTATACCTTCACGCTTCAGATCTTCCAGGATATACAGGAATACCGAACCTTCCATCTGTCCGAACTGCGCATAATGCGGTGCCAGCCGTACCATGGCCAGGGCGGTTTGATAGGCATTCTGAAGGCTTTCACGCCAGTTCACGTCATCGGCCAGGCCTTCATGGTTCCGCGCCAGGCGGTACAGAATCCAGTGAGCCGCCGCCACATGCGGGTAATTGTACGAACGCCCCGGGTTATCCGCTTCTTTCTTAGGCCAGGCCGACCATACTTTCCAGTTGATATCTTCGCGGTAGGTGCCCTTCGGCATAGAATCCGGCTCGTAATAGAACAGGCTTTTCTTTACCCCGTACCTGTTCTTTCCTTCGCTGTACTGAAGGCCTCCCCAGAGTGTTTCCCGCGCAAAAAGCTTCAGCTTCTCCACTTCCTCCTTATCACTGATCAACGACTGCTTCATAAAAGCGGCCAGCCAGCTGGCGGCTCCGGCTTCATCGCTCAAACCGGCATACCAGGCACGTTGCTCCTGCGTTACCTGCTTCTGCTCTTCGTTATCGTAGGTGATGATCGACGGAGCCCGGCCGAACGGGTCATTTTTATCGTCAAACCACTGCCGGGTGGTCAGGAAATGCCCCAGGTCTTTCACTACCTCTTCCTGGGGTTTAATGACTTTGTAATGGATGGTCTGAACCGTGCCGTCTTTGTATTTTACGGTAAGCCGGGCCCGGCCCCATTGCTGTCCTTTAACGCTGTACCCTTCCCATTTGCCCTTCCGGCCCGTTGCTTTTACCTGCAAAGCTCCTTCCGGGAATACCTCTGTGGAAATCACCTTATGCCTGTAATCGAGGTAAAGTGTCCCGTTTTCATCCTGCGGTAAAACATAACCAGGAAGTCCCACGGCTACCGGCCGCCCTTCTTTCTCCAGCTGCGATTCGATCTGCCGGATAGAAGGGGCAAAAACAAAGCGGAGCGCAAACGAGCGGCTTTCGCCCGGCTTCAGGGTTACGGAGGTGGGCTCATTCCATTGCTGCACCCCTTTCCATTCCGTCTCTGCATGCGCCTTGCTGTGGATCATCCATTCGTGAAAGCCTTCAAAAACAATGCTCCGCGGGGTCGGGTCGTCATTCACCGGGTTGTAGGCTTCAAAGGCTGCATTTTCATACGGCAGCACCAGCAGTGAAGCCCCCTTGCCGTGCAGGCGGTTAACCTGCAGATAACCCGCATCTTTGCCTATATAGGGATCAAAAAACACATTGTCTGTATGGGCATCATCCAGCTTCTTATCCTGCAGGATATTATTGAAAATCATCGGTATTCCCAGCGAGCCGATCTCCACCGCTGAGCCCGAGGTATTCCGAATTTCAAAACGCAGGATGATATCCCTGCCGTCTGAGTCCCAGAAACGCTTCAGGCTGATCGGTGCACTGGCCTCAAGCAGGCCTGACAGGTCAGCTGCCGCCAGCCCGTTTTTACCGGCCGGCAGCTCCTTTACGGCCGTCCTTTTTTTAGCCGAAGAAAATTTCGTCCAGTCGCCTGAATCTCCTGTCCGGTACCGGATGTTGATATCGCCCAGGTGGTAAAAGCCATCCTTATCCCGTCGTTTCAGCCACTCATCCGGCGTATAATCAAATACCGTGTCTTTCACCGGCGACAGGGCCGATGCCGTTTGCGACGAATTCAGCACTTCCAGCCTGAAATCGCGGGTGGTAAAAGCTCTGCTGCCCTGTTCAATACCCAGGGTAGAAGGCATACGGCCAATTCTCTCCCAGGGCGACTGGGCCGAAATCTGCCCCCCAAATAAAAAAACGATAAAAAATAGTGAGACCCGTTTCATAGCAATGGCGTTTGAATACATTTCATAAAAATCAGGAACTTCTTCTGCCGGGTCAAGCCTCCGGCGCAGATCAGCTAAAATTAAAGCATTCTTTGATAAAATAAGGAAGCCGGCCGTTCTCTGTCAGGTGCTCTTCCCAATTCTTTCCTAATTTTACAACTATTCTTGCAGTAAAAAAACATAGCCCTGCTCCCTCAGCCTGAAAAGGGTTGTCCTGCTGATGAACAAGGCTAAAAGCTTTTATACATGAAAATTCTTATCGTAGAAGATGAACCGGAGCTCCGTAAAGTGGTTCAGCGCTCGCTGGAAGCCTCCGCCCACCGGGTAGAATATGCGGCCGATTACCCGTCAGGATTACGCAAGGTGGAAGATTACAGCTACGACTGCATCCTGCTTGACATCATGCTGCCAGGGGGCAACGGACTGGATATCCTGAAAGAAATAAAAAAACTGCACCCGGAAACCTCAGTTATCATTCTTTCTGCAAAAGATGCCGTTGATGATAAGGTGACGGGCCTTGACCTGGGTGCCGACGACTACCTGGCCAAACCGTTTCACCTGGCTGAGCTACACTCCCGCATCAACTCAGCCCTGCGGCGGCGGGTACAAAAGGGAGAAAGCCATATCGTGTACAAAAACCTGAAGATTTACCCCGAAGACCGGATTCTGAAAATCAACGAGCAGGAGGTGCTGCTGAACCGGAAAGAATATGACATGCTTTACTATTTTATGGTAAGGCCCGGTAAGCTGTTGCAGAAAACCACCCTGGCAGAATCTATCTGGGGAGATCATATCGACCAGGCCGACAGCCTGGATTTTATCTATTCCCAGGTAAAAAATCTCAGGAAAAAATTAAAGGAAAATCATTCCGAAGCCGACATCCAGGCCGTTTACGGAGTGGGTTACAAACTGGTATAATGGGAAAATCGCTTAAAAACTATACGCTCAGGCACCTGGCCTATATCCTGCTCATTGTAGTAGCGGTATGGGCCGGGCTCTTCTATGCTTTTATTCTCGACGAAGTGTATGACAACGTGGATGACGGCCTGAAAAACCAGAAGATCAACATCATCCGCCAGGCTTATATCGACTCTACCGTATTACAGACAAGAGAATTCGGCATTAACCAGTTCCGTATTCTTCCCACGGATTCGCTGCAAAAAGCCAACATCTTTTCGCGGCAAATGATCTACATGGAATACGACGACGAAATGGAGCCTTACCGGGTGCTCCGAACCGGCTTTTACGCCCCTGACGGCCACCCTTATTCGCTGGAGATCCGTACGTCAACGGTAGAAGAAGACGACTTCCTGATCAACCTGACCATTGCCTTGGTGGTTTTATACCTGCTGATCGTTGTCACCCTCTTCCTGGTCAATAATTTTGTACTGGAAAAGGCCCTGAAGCCGTTGAAGAGCCTGATCAATGACCTCCAGAACTATAAATTCGGGAGTGGCCTGCGCATAAAACCCGTTAACAGCATGGTCAGCGAATTCATTATCCTGGATCAGAAAATACAGGAAATGATTGAACGGAACGAGAGCGTTTTCCTGCGGCAGAAGCAATTTATTGAAAATGCGTCGCACGAGCTCCAGACCCCCCTGGCCATTACCATCAACAAGCTGGATCTCCTCCTTGAAAACGGGGAGCTGAACGAAGCGCAAAGCACGGAGATCGGGGAGACCAAAAGATCCCTCCTCCGGATGGTCAACCTGAACAAATCACTGCTGATGCTCTCCCGGATAGAAAACCGGCAGTTCGAAGAAAAAGAAACGGTCAGTATCCTTGCTGTAACAGAAGAAGTGGCAGCCGAGCTGGAAGAGATCATCCGCTTTAAAGATTTAACGCTTCATTGGGATAAGCGGGAAGATTTCACCCTTTATGCCAACCGGAATCTCATCAAAATCCTGGTCTCCAACCTGCTCCGGAATGCCATCCGGTACAATACAGAACAGGGAAAAATAGGGATCAGCGTCGATAAAAACGAGCTCTGCATTTCCAACACCAGCATGTTGCCGCCCCTGAACCCGGTCATTATTTTTGAGCGGTTTTATAAATATTCTTCCGACAACGCCTCTTCAGGCCTGGGTTTGTCTATCGTGGAAAGCATTATTAAAACCTACCCCGAAGTGCGCCTCGACTATGCTTATCGTGACGGTCAGCATGTATTTTCGGTCAGTAAAAACACTTCGTTTCCCGTTCCCATTTCTTTCCCAAATCCCTTCTGAACTTTACATCATTAAAACAGATAACTATGATGCGCATAGGCTTAGCAATATTCCTGGTCTTGCTGCTGGCGGGAACTGCCGGGGCACAGAAAACCCGGAAAATAGACCTGGACGATCTGCCCGAAAAGGCACAGGCATTTATTCAGAAAAACTTCAGCAAAGAAAAAATCCGCGACATCCTGAAAGAAGTGGAGGATCTCCGGGATATCGAATACAAGGTAACGTTCCCGGATAAGCTTAAAATAAAATTTGATAAAAAAGGCGACTGGAAAGAAGTAGACGGTCACCGGCATCCTATTCCCACCCGGTTTATCCCGGAAAAAATACTGGCCTACATTCAAAAACGCTTTCCCAACAACGAAGTGGTCAAAATAGAAAAAGACCGCAAATCCTATGAAGTGGAGATCTCCAACGGACTGGAGCTGGAGTTTGACGCTGACGGGAAATTCATAAAAATAGACAGTTAAGTAACCAATCATCTAAATCAAATATATCATGAAAAAACTATCATTCATTTTAATGCTGATACCTGCAGCGTTTATGTCTGCCTGCGAAAGCCAGAAGGTACTGGCAGAAAATGAGATACCTTCTGCCATCACTACTTATGTAAGCACACATTTTCCGGCAGCCAGAATACTGCAGGCCGTAAAAGACAAAGAGGGCTTATCCAAATCCTACGACGTGATCCTGGAAGGAAACATCAGCCTGGAATTTAACAAAAAGCATGAGATTACTTCCATCGAATCCCGCAGTGCACTGCCCGATTCCGTGATCCCGGAGAAAATCCTGGCCTACGTTAAAGCCAATTATCCGAACCATTCTATCCTGCAATGGGAGCTCGACGATAACCGCCAGCAGGTGGAGCTGGACAATCACCTGGAGCTGGAATTTAACAAAGCCGGTGATTTTCTGAGAATAGATTCCTGAACATAGCAGGTAAAAAGCAGATGGCCGGGATGTACAAAGGTTGCATCCCGGCCATCTGCATTATCTGCATCCTGCTGTTAAAACTCGCGATGCCTTGCTTCTTCAAAAAGTCTTTCTTTCGGCAGGCTTTTAAAATATTCGTAAGTAAGCTTCAGGCCCTCCGAGCGGTCCACCTTCGGCTCCCAGCCCAGAACCTCCCGGGCCCTGGTAATATCAGGCTGGCGCTGCTTGGGATCGTCTTTAGGCAGGTCTTTATAAACCACTTTCTGATCGGTGCCGGTCAGCTTAATAATCTCTTCGGCAAAATCTTTAATGGTAATTTCTGAAGGGTTACCAATATTCACCGGGTACGGGTAGTCAGAAAGCAGCAGCCGGTAAATTCCTTCCACCAGGTCATCTACATAGCAGAACGAACGCGTCTGTGAGCCGTCGCCGAAAATGGTCAGGTCTTCACCGCGCAGGGCCTGCCCGATAAATGCCGGCAGCACGCGACCGTCGTTCAGGCGCATCCTGGGGCCATACGTATTGAATATCCGGATGATTCTTGTCTCCAGCCCGTGATAGGTGTGGTACGCCATAGTCATGGCCTCCTGGAAACGCTTGGCCTCATCGTAAACGCCCCTCGGACCCACCGGGTTCACATGACCCCAATAATCTTCGGTCTGCGGATGTACCTGCGGGTCACCGTATACCTCGGAGGTAGAGGCGATCAGCACCCGGGCATTCTTCACCCGGGCCAGTCCCAGGCAATTGTGAATACCCAATGAGCCTACTTTCAGGGTCTGGATCGGGATTTTCAGGTAGTCGATGGGGCTGGCCGGCGAAGCAAAATGCAGGATATAATCCAGCTGGCCCGGCACATGAATAAATTTGCTGACATCGTGGTGGTAAAACTCGAAATTAGGCAGCTTAAAAAGGTGCTCTATATTCCGCAGGTCGCCCGTGATGAGGTTGTCCATTGCCACCACATGGTATCCCTCTTTTATAAATCTGTCGCAAAGGTGAGACCCTAAAAATCCTGCCCCGCCGGTAATTAGTATTCGTTTCATTTTAAAATTAGCTATGAGCTATGAGCTGTCAGCTATGAGTCGTGCATAAATTTCTCACGGCTCATAGCTCACGGCTCAAAGCTATTTTGTTCCTTTAATGGTTTCCCTTCCTATTGAAAAATAATCAAAGCCCTGCCCTTTCATCTCTTCGAGGTCATACAGGTTACGTCCGTCAAAGATCACCTTATTTTTCAGTTTTTCCGCTATTTTATTAAAATCAGGTGTTCTGAACTCCGGCCATTCGGTCATGATCATCAGCGCATCGGCTCCTTCCAGGGCTTCGTACATGCCTGAAGCGTATTTTACTTTCTTGCCTATCTCCCGTTTTACATTGGAAATGGCCTCAGGGTCAAACACCACCACTTTGGCTCCGGCTCTTTTCAGGGCCTTGATGTTGTACAACGAAGGCGCTTCACGGATATCGTCGGTGTACGGTTTAAAAGCCAGTCCCCACAGGGCAATGGTTTTTCCTTTCAGATCTCCGCCGAAATACTCTTTCACCCTGGGTATCAGCCGCACTTTTTGCTTTTCATTCACCAGCATGATCGATTTCAGGATCCGGAAATCATAATTGAACTCCTGTGCCGTTTTACCCAGTGCCTGCACATCTTTCGGGAAACAGCTTCCCCCGTAACCGATTCCCGGAAACAGGAAACGCTTACCGATCCGGCTGTCGGTACCGATACCCTTTCTTACATTATCTACATTGGCTCCGGCCAGCTCACACAGGTTAGCCATTTCGTTCATAAAGGTGATCTTCATGGCCAGGAAAGAGTTGGCTGCATATTTGGTCATTTCCGCCGAACGCTCATCCATGAAAATGATAGGGTTGCCCTGTCTTACCAGGGGCGCATAGAGTCTTTCCATGATGGTTTTTGCCCTGTCAGAACTGGTTCCCACCACCACCCTGTCGGGTTTCATAAAGTCTTCCACCGCTACCCCTTCCCGCAGGAATTCCGGGTTGGAAACCACGTCAAAGGCTGTTTGTGCATGGGCCACTATCTTAGCATGCACTTTTTCGGCAGTTCCTACCGGCACCGTGCTTTTATCTACAATAACCGCGTAGTGATCCAGGACCTTGCCGATGTGATCAGCTACACCGAGAATATATTTCAGGTCTGCCGAGCCGTCCTCACCCGGAGGCGTGGGTAAAGCCAGGAATATTACTTCAGCTTCTTTTATCCCTTCTTCCAGGCTGGTAGTAAATTTTAACCTGCCGTCTTTCCGGTTCCGGTCGAAGATCGGCTCCAGGCCCGGCTCATATATCGTGATCTTTCCTTTTTTCAGGCTGTCTACCTTGGCCTGGTCAATATCAATACAGGTCACTTCGTTACCCGTTTCCGCAAAACAGGTTCCCGTTACGAGACCCACATACCCTGTACCTACTACAGCTATTTTCATTCGTTAATGGTGATTTGTTAAAAATATCACTGCAAAAGTAGAGCAAAAATCTTAAAACTTAACATACACTATAAAAAAATACAGAGTTAAAGAGAAAAAAACTCATTAAGTCTATGTTTTTGCAGTGTCTATGTTAACTTTTACATTTTATTCTCCCCAGCTAAAAGGAAACAGGTTCTTTTTGTATTTACGGATCTCCATCACAACGGTACCGAACGAGAAGTCTACTTCGATCTTCACGGGCACCCGGTTCCGGTCATCACTGACCCACACCCGGATGGCGTCTTCGCCCTTAAAAAGCTTGTTATCGGGCAAAACCGGGTTCAGCTTCAGCACATTGATTTTCCCGAAGCGTGTTTTGACCGTTCCCCGGCCCGCATACTTTACCCTGAACCGGTAGTATTCATCATCAAAAAACAGGGGTGCCGAATAGGTCTGTCCCATACTGTATTGCGAGAAATCCACATGCCTGAGCGAGTAATATCCCGAAATCACATCGTGGATATTATCCGGCACATTGTAGGTGTCTACCGATTCCTTTTCCCGCTTTACCACCACATTTTTATTGTGATCGAAATACAGCACCTGGTCACGCCTGTAATTGTTTTCGCGGGCACTGTATTCAAATTTCTGCGGCAGGTAATTGATCGTATCCATAAAGCTGGTATACGTATTCCTTACCCGGAAAAGGTCGGTAATTCCTTCGGTACGCCCGTGGATATTGATTTTGTAGCAGGGCAGACCGTTCACCTGGTAGGTACGGGTATCTACGTTAACATTGGCAGAGCCAATGGTCAGGATGCCGTACTTGATCCGGTAGTTGTATTCTTCCCCCATCTGAAAGTTATTCTGAGAGCTCCGGAAACCCAGCAGCGCCAGGGGAAGTAAGAGGCATGCGATAATTCGTAATCTCAAAACAGTTGCTTTTTTACTTTTAACGATAAAAATACAATAATACTTACCTGTAGTGTATTATAAAAGATTAATTCTACCTATTAGACGGGATATTCACCAAAAAGTTAAAAGAAAAGGCGCCCTGCCCAGGCGCCTTAACATTTTTTTAACGGCTATAGCTACTCGTCTGACTCTTCCCCTGTTTTGTCCATCAGCGCATCGGCATTGCCGGCCACGGTAGCTTTGATTTTCTCTTCGAGGTCAGCCATCAGCTCCGGGTTGTCTTTGATCAGGTTCTTCACGGCGTCACGCCCCTGTCCGAGACGGTCAGCACCATACGAGAACCAGGAACCCGACTTCTTGATGATGTCCAGGTCTACCGCCAGGTCAAGCACCTCACCTGATTTCGATACCCCTTCCCCATACATAATATCAAATTCAATAACCTTGAACGGCGGAGCCACCTTGTTCTTGACCACCTTCACCCGTGTGCGGTTACCGATGATGTTGCCGTCGTTATCTTTGATCTGGCCTATCCGGCGGATATCGATCCGCACAGAGGCATAGAATTTCAGGGCGTTACCGCCGGTGGTGGTTTCGGGGCTTCCGAACATCACCCCGATCTTATCCCGCAGCTGGTTAATGAATATGCAGGTACAGCCGGTTTTATTGATGGTACCGGTCAGCTTCCGGAGCGCCTGCGACATCAGCCGGGCCTGAAGCCCCATTTTGCTGTCACCCATTTCCCCGTCCAGCTCGGCCTTCGGTACCAGCGCCGCCACCGAGTCGATCACACAAATATCAATGGCTCCTGAAGCAATCAGGTGCTCGGCGATCTCCAGGGCCTGCTCGCCGTAATCGGGTTGGGAGATCAGCAGGTTCTTCGTATCAATACCCAGCTTTTCAGCGTATACTCTGTCAAATGCATGTTCTGCATCAATAAATGCGGCTATCCCGCCCTGCTTCTGGGCCTCGGCTATAGCATGCATTGCCAATGTGGTTTTACCGGACGATTCCGGACCGTAGATCTCTACTACCCTGCCTTTCGGTAAACCGTTTACCCCCAATGCAAGGTCTAATCCCAGTGATCCCGTAGAAATTACAGGAACATCCAACACTTTGGTGTCGCTCAGGCGCATCACCGTACCTTTACCGAATGATTTGTCCAGCTTATCAAGTGTGGATTGCAGGATTTTTAACTTTTCCGTGTTTTCTGCTGCCATGTTATATATTTAGATTACAAATTCTTTATTTTCAATTCTTTCCATTTTACCTTGATACCGCCGCCGTCATGGATCTGGAGGGCTATTTTCCCGTCTGAATCGGCAAATACCGGGTCTTTCAGGGTGACCATCTGTACCCCGTTCACCCAGGTGGTCACTTCATCGCCCTTCACCCGCACTTTCATGGTATTCCAGGCATTCATTTTTACGTTATCCAGCGATTTATCCGGCTTGATCAGCCAGCCCCGCTTGTACGATTCGTAGATACCGCCTGAAAAATGCCCCGGAGGCGCTACTTCAGCCTGCCAGCCAGACACTTTTGTACCGTCAATGCTGGAATGAAAAAACACGCCGCTGTTCCCGTTATCAACCGGCAAAAACTGCAGGGTCAGCTCAAAATCCTTGTACGATTTTTCCGTACCCAGGTAACCGTACCCCTTGTCAGGGCCGCTTTCACACACCAGCAGGCCATCTTCCACGTACCATTTTTCCGTTCCGTAAATCACCCAACCGTCAAGATTACGGCCGTTGAAAAGAGAAACAGGCCTGGATTTCTGCGCAAAAATAAAACAAGGAAGAAGAAGGAACAACAGTAGTTTTTTCATAGTTATTGACTTTCAAAAGGCTTTGTTGAAATGAGGTCACTAATATACGCATGAAATCAACTAATTTTGTAAAATTATTCAGATTACTTCTTTATGCAATTTGCCGACCTCAATCTTAACAAGCCCCTGCTGCGGGCCCTGGAAGACCTGGAGCTGACTACGCCTACTTCTATCCAGGAAAAAATCTTCCCGGCTGTGATGTCGGGAAAAGACCTGGCAGGGATAGCCCGGACCGGCACCGGGAAAACATTTGCCTATCTTTTGCCCCTGTTGCGGATGTGGACCTTCAGCAAAGAGAAGCTGCCGCAGATGCTGGTGCTGGTGCCGACCCGCGAGCTGGTCATGCAGGTGGTGGAAAGCGTAAAAGCCCTTACGCCTTACATGAGCTTTGATGTGACCGGCGTGTACGGCGGTGTCAATATGAAAACCCAGGCCGCCGAGCTTCTAAAGGGCTGCGACATGGTGGTGGCCACTCCCGGCCGCTTTACCGACCTGTCGGCAGCAGGCGTTCTGAAAGTAAAAAACATCCGTAAGCTGGTCATTGATGAATTTGATATGATGCTCGACCTGGGCTTTCGCCCGCAGCTGGACCTGATTTTCAATAAAATTCCTGAAAAGAGGCAAAATCTTCTTTTCTCCGCCACCATTTCGGAAGAAGTGGAAGAGCTGATCCACGATATTTTTAAATCGCCGGAAGTCATAGAAGATGCCGATGTGGGCACTCCCCTGGAGAATATCCGGCAGAAAACCTACGCCGTACCCAACTTCAGAACCAAGATCAACCTGCTGGAGCTGCTGCTGGCCAACGACGGGGAGATGAAGAAAAACCTGGTCTTTGTGGCCCAGAAACCGGCGGCCGACCTGCTTTACCGCGAGCTGACAGAACGGGGCATAGAACAGGTGGAGGTCATCCACTCCAACAAATCGCAGAACTACCGTTTCCGGGCCATCCGGGAGTTTTCGGAAGGAACGGTGCGCACCCTGATCTCGACCGATATCGGTTCACGCGGACTCGACATCAAGGGCATCACCCACGTAGTGAACATGGATATCCCGGAAGAGCGCAACGACTATATCCACCGGATAGGCCGGACCGGCCGCGGTGAAAGCTCGGGCACCGCCATCAGCCTAATCAGTCCGCGGGAAGAAGAAGCTTTCGCTGAAATTGAAGCCATGTACCGGCTGCAGCTCACGCGCCTTCCGCTTCCGGCCTATATTGAAACCGAAGACCAGCTTATGCCTTTTGAAACAGAAAAAGAGGAAGTGAAGCTGCCGGTGGTCAGGCACGACAGAAGCGTGGGCCCGGCCTTCCACGAAAAGCTGGAAAAGAACAAAAAGATAAATAAACGCAGGGATATCCAGGCCGAAAAAAAGCTGAAATACGGCAAGGCCTACAGGAAAAACATGTAATGACCGATATTGAAACCATTTACGGCGAAAGGGTGCGGTTACGGGTTTGCGGTATTCTCCGGCACCGGCAGCGCGTACTGCTGCTGAACCATGCTATGTTGAACGAAGACCATATTTTCTGGAATTTCCCCGGCGGAGGACTGGAAGAAGGCGAAAACATCATCAGCGCACTGCAACGGGAATTCAGAGAGGAAACCCACCTGGAAGTGGCCGTGCATGAGCTGGTTCATATCCACCAGCACATTGCCGGAAAGCTGCACGGCGTGGAGTTGTATTTCCGCGTTTCGGCCGGTGATCTGCATCCCCGGCTTGGCAACGACCCGGAAGGCAATATCCTGACAGAACTGCGCTGGTTTACCGAAAACGATTTAACACAATTAAAAACGGGGCATTGTCCCGGCTTCCTGAAAGAAATAGCATTTCGCAAATGAACAACTGCTTTAAAATCACAGACGAACGCTTCTCTGCCGAACGCACCGATCTGTACGACCTCATCTTTGAAATACAATTCAGCCGTTTCCGGTTCATGGTCTGCTCGGGCAGCCAGCTCCTGTGGCTGGAAGATCACTTCCTCGGAAATTCAAATGACCTGCAGGCATGCATAGCCCGGTATTCGGCTATCCTGGAGCAGCACCCCGTGCTGCGCATCCCCTACTGGAAGAGCATCCGGCTGATCTCCGGCTTCCAGATCCATACGCTGATCCCGGCAGAGGTTTTTGAAACGTCAAGGGCCGCAGAATATCTGCAGCTGGTATACCCTTCAGCCCGGCTGGCTGATTTTGAGGTAACATCGGAAGCGGTGCTGAACCAGCATGTGGTAAGCGCCACCATCAGTAAGATCAACCGTATTTTCCGGGAGCGTTACCCTACCCTTACTGTTCTCTCCGGCATCACCACCGGAATGCGGTATTTTGCCGGCCTTTCACCCGATATCACCCTCGGTGTAATGGCTGACCGGTTCATTGACCTGTATTACCGGAATACCAAAAGCAAGCTGACGATAGCCGAGAAAATACCCCTGAAATACCTGGATGAGCTCAGCGGAAGCACTTTAACCCTGATGGGAGAAGTTACCCCCTTCAGCGCGTCTTTTGCCCTGTTAAAAGAAAGATTTCAAACGGTGATAATCGGTGACTATGTACTGCCGGAAGAACCGGCCGGGAAATTTGCGGATCTCCCCGGGCACCGCTATTTTACATTATGGGAAGGCCGACCGGCAGCTGACTGACCCTCACGTACAGCGCCGGTTCACCCCAGTAGTACCTAACGGGATCAGCGTGCCGCCCGGCGTGACGTAACCTGGACCGGCATGACCCGACCCGACGCAGCCCGGCGAAAAGAGAATTCCTGGTCAAAACCGTACTGAACTTTGAGATTGTAATCAAAAAATTCAATGGCCCGCTCTACCTGTTTTCCTTTCAGGGCTACAAAATACGGCTTTTTACCGTTTTTGTTGACCAGCTTGGTATCCAGCTTGTAAATGGTACCTTCGGGATACCGGGAGATAAATTTGCTGGCAATGCTTATGCTCAGATCTTCAGGTACCTGCTGGCCGTTAATGGTTTTCAGCCGCATCTTCTCCTTCCCGCTGTCATAAAGCGCTTCGGCATATACATCCAGGAAATACGCTTTATTGAATTCGGGAACTTCATCTATCAGTGACAGTTGCATAACGTTGTTTTAAGAATCCTACCGCAAATTAATATTAATTTTTTAAAACTACCTTAATACTTCGTATTATTTTTTATACCTTTGCAGCACTTTTCGGAACAAACCTACCCCAATGGCAGAAGTCAAAATCTTTTCGGGAACTAATTCTCAGTATTTAGCCGGAAAAGTAGCTTATTACTACGGAAAAGAGCTTGGAAAAGTGTCCATTCAACGTTTTGCCGACAGTGAAATATCGGTAAACTTTGAAGAATCTGTAAGAGGATGTGACGTTTTCCTGGTTCAGAGCACTTTTCCGAATGCCGACAACCTGATGGAGCTTCTGCTGATGATCGATGCGGCCAGAAGAGCTTCCGCTCACTATGTAGTGGCCGTCATTCCGTACTACGGATATGCCCGCCAGGACAGGAAAGACCGCCCGAGGGTGGGCATCGGCGCCAAGCTGGTGGCCAATATGCTCACCGCAGCCGGAGCCGACAGGATCATGACGCTCGACCTTCACGCCGGCCAGATCCAGGGTTTCTTTGACATCCCGGTAGATCACCTGGAAGGAACTTCTGTATTTGTGCCTTACCTGAAAGAAAAGCACATCGACAACCTGCTTTTTGCTTCTCCCGATGTGGGCGGGGTATCGCGGGTAAGAAAGTTTGCCAGCTTTTTTGACGCAGACATCGTGATCTGTGACAAGCAGAGAAAGGTGGCCAACCAGATAGCCAGCATGCAGCTGATCGGTGATGTGACCGATGCCAATGTGGTTCTCGTAGACGATATGATCGATACCGGCGGTACCATCTGTAAGGCTGCAGAGCTGATCCTCGAAAAAGGGGCGAAATCAGTACGGGCGGTGGCTACCCACCCCGTGTTCTCCTACAAGGCGCACGAGATCATTGCCAACTCGGTATTTGAAGAGGTGATCGTTTCTGATTCCATTCCCCTGCGGCAGGATAACCCGAAAGTAAAAGTGATATCGGTAGCCGAGCTCTTTGCTCATGCCATCGGTAGAATTCGAGACAACGGATCAATTAGTACATTGTTCATAAATTATCAACAAAAACTTAAGTTTTAATCATGAAAGTAACTGAGATTGTAGGGTTTAAAAGAGCGAATCTCGGTCGTCAGTCAGCCCAGGAATTGCGCGCTGAAGGATTTGTACCGGGCATTTTGTATGGTGGAGACGAACAAATCTCCTTCTATGCGCCCGCTTATCTTTTCAGACCTGTGGTTTACAGCATTGATGCGTATCAGATCAAGCTGAGCATTGAAGGAAAAGAGTATACCGCTATCCTCCAGGATAAGCAGTTTCACCCCGTTAATGACTCGCTTGTTCACGTAGACCTGCTGGAGATCAATCCTAACAAGGTGATTACCACCACCATTCCTATCCGTCTTACCGGAACAGCAAAAGGAGCAAAACAAGGGGGTAAGCTGGTACAGACACTGAGAAAAATCCGTGTGAAAGGACCGGCTAAGCTGATCCCTGAGTTTGTGAACCTGGATGTAACCGATCTGGGACTGGGCAAATCGATCCGGGTGAAGTCAATTGAACTTCCGGAACTGACCATCATTGATCCGGTTGCCAACCCTGTAGCCAGCGTGACTATTCCACGTGCGCTGAGAGGGCAGCTGAATGCAGAGAAATAAGAGCGATCTTGCTATCTGGAATGAAAATCCCCGGCGAACCCGGGGATTTTTTTAGTGAACAGTGAATAACTAACAGTGAATAGTCCGGAAATCCTTATCTAATTTGTTCACTGTTCGTTGTTCACTGTTAGTTATTCACTGTTAGTTGTTCACTGTTAGTTGTTCACTGTTAGTTATTCACTGTTAGTTATTCACTTCCTCACCCTGCCCTGTTCTCCTCTTCCGTCTTATTCGTCTGACGTGCCTTATAGGTCGATTTCCCGAAGCGGTAAATGAGCTGGAGCCGTACTTTCCGGGAACCGTAGTACTGCACAAACTGCGTATCAATTACATCGGGGCTGTTTGACCGGATCCGCTGGTTACCGGTATTGAAGACGTCATCCAGGCTCAGCTTCAGAACCACCTTGTTAACAACTTTCTGAACACCTAAATTCAGGTTCCAGAACGGCACCACTTTGTAAATGGCATCTCCTCCGCCCACAAAATAAAAGAGTGAGTTATCAATGGTCCAGTTATTCTTCAGGGTAAAGGCTTGTGAGCCCCCGAGGTAAGAAGACACCACATACTTATCCAGGGGCTTACCGTTAATGAAATAATAGGCATTGTCTGCTGAAACCTGGCCGTAATACTGCACATTCCACCATTTCCGCACACTATTTGAGCCGTTAAACCCGATGGAGTGAAAAACAGATTTCGACAGGTTTTCACGGTAATAGCGGGTCATGAACGTTTCCGGATTATAATACGGCACCTGCTGTATATTGTCGGTGGTCTTGCCGCTTCTCACCGAAAGGCCGTAATTCTTAAAGCTGTAGGTCAGCTCCAGCATGTCTGTTCTCTCCGGTAAAAGGAAAGGGTTACCCTCCGCATAGGTAAACGGGCTCACATAAAACTGGAAGGGATTCAGCTCTTCAAAATACGGCCTTCTCAGCCGGCTGGTGAAGGTGAGCCCCAGCATATGATCCTCGTTCACCTTCCAGCCCAGCATGGCCGTAGGCAGCCAGTGCGTGTAATTCCGGAGGGTTACATTATCCGTACTTTCCGAACGCGCATCGGAATCCGTGTTTTCAATCCGCAGGCCGGCCTGCCAGGTGATCTTTTTATACGCTCCGGCATAGTTCAGGTAGCCGGCCATAATGCGCTCTTTGTAGATAAAATGATTGGTTCTCAGCGGGTCCTTTTCAAAGCCGTTCTCCTTCAGGATATCAAAATGCACGTCGTTATCGGTTCCGGTGAAGGCCAGCTTCACGCCGGTCTCAAAATTTCCTTTCAGCAGGGGCGTCCGGAAATCGGCCTGGGATGAAAAAATATCGATCCCACTGGCCACCCCTGACTTCAGCCGCTCTACCGTCTCTCCGCCTTCCTGGGTATCGATATCCTGGAACTCCTTACTGATATAGCGGGCCACCGTGCCCAGCACATCCAGCGTGGATTTCCCGAATTTTCCGGAGTAGTATCCATTCAGCGAATTATTCCGGTCCAGGGGTTCAGAGTACTGGCCTGTCTTTTGGAGTACAGACACCCCGCTTTTCGTGATCAGGTTATCGGTTGCATTGTCTTTCGTCTCGTTCCGTTTATAAAAGCGGTAGGTCAGCCCCGCCGAATGGTTCTTATTGAAAAAGTAATCCATTCCCGCCCGTAAAGGCACGCTGGTGGAGCTGGAAACCACGTCGGTATACGTATCCAGGCTGTTGCCTCCAAAGAGGTTCTGGGTGCCGTCATATTGGTAATACCCCTTGCCCGGATTATAGTTTCCGGCCGCGGTAAACGCCGCCTTTTTTGTTTTATACGTTAAGTTCACGTTATTACTCAGGTCAGAGAACCGGTGCTGCCGGTAAGCCAGCGTATAGCTTCCCGTCCAGCCCAGGTTTTTATCCCGCTTTAACCGGATGTTCACAATGGCCTTGTATTTCGAATCGTACCGGGCTGAAGGGCTGGTGATGATCTCGATGGTCTCGATACGGTCGGGCTCCAGGGTATTCAGGTAAGTATTGAGCTCGGCACCGCTCATAGGTACATCTTTGCCGTCAATAAACACCTTAGGAGTGATGTTATTTCCTAATGAAATGGCACCGTCAGGACTTACCCGCACACCCGGCGCTTTTTTAAGGACATCCAGGGCATTCATAGCCGTTTTGTAGATGCTGTTACCGGCTATATTCATGATCATGCGGTCGGCCTGGCGCTCAATGGCCGGCTTCTGCCCCTGCACGGTCACCTCCGCCAGCACCCGGCTGTTGGCCCGGAGAAGCAGCTCCTGCGGCGCGGCTGTACCCGCGGCAAAAGATGCCGTGCTCAGAGGTTCATAGCCCACCAGGTTAACCTGAAGATAGTAGGTTCCGCCGGGAACCGTCATGGCGAAGCTCCCCAGGCTGTCTGTAAAAACACTTTGAACTACAGTGCTATCGGGCAGCCGGCGGGCTACCACGGTAGCAAATTCAACGGGTTCGTGCGAGGAAGCATCTTTCACATTTCCCCTGACAGGCCATTGTTCCTGGGCCATAACGCCGTAGCATACCAGCCCTGCCAGGCAGGAAAACAACATTTTTTTCATAAGTAACAGCTTTTCTTTCTACGAAGATGCACAGGAACGGCTATGGGTTGCGTCTGATTTTGAAGAAACGGAATTTTTACCGGATAAGTGGAGGAAAACGCGGTTATGCGTATAGGGTTCTCAGGCGTTCAGCCAGCACGGGCAGCGCCACAGCGGCACTCTCCCGGATGAATTCTGTATTTTTTATATTGAAACGATAATCCGGCTTATGCGGGTCTATCACAAATTTGGGCACCTCCTCTCCCACGTAACCCACCAGTCCGGCGGCAGGATATACCTGCAGGCTGGTTCCTGCCACCACAAAGATATCGGCGTTCAGGCAAAGGTCAGCGGCAGGCTCAATCATGGGCACCATTTCTCCGAACCACACAATATGCGGGCGGAGCTGTCCGCCATCATCCGCCCGGTCACCCCATTGAATCGCGTCTCCGCCTATATCATAAACCAGGCCGGAGTTGGTCACACTTCTTACTTTCGACAGCTCTCCGTGCAGGTGCAGCACGCGCGAAGAGCCGGCTTTTTCGTGCAGCGCGTCTACATTCTGGGTGATAATCCGGACATCAAAGCAGTCTTCGAGCGCTGCCAGCGCCTTATGGCCCGCATTAGGTTCTGCGGTAAAAGCCTGGCGCCGCCGTTCATTGTAAAAATCCAGCACAAGCTGCGGGTTTCTTTCCCAGGCTTCAGGGGTCGCCACATCTTCCAGCCGGTAGGTTTCCCACAGGCCGCCCATGTCGCGGAAAGTCCTGAGACCGCTTTCGGCACTTATGCCTGCCCCTGACAGCACTACCAGCTTCCTTTTCATCTATTCACCCAGCTTCAGGCAATCTTCCAGGGTCAGCTCTTCCGGCACGGTTCCTTTCGGGATCTTCACATTCCGCTTGCCGATCTGGATATACGGGCCGTAACGGCCGTTTAATACCTTTACTTTATCGTTCTCCGGGAATTCCTTAATTACCTTATTAGCGGCCTCTTTCTTACCGTTCCGGATGATCTCGGCCACCTTCTCGTCGTCAATGGTCAGTGGATCTTCGGTTTTCGGAATATTGTAATAGGTAGTTCCGCATTTTACATAAGGGCCGAAGCGGCCTTTCCCAATCACTACGGGCTGCCCTTCAAACGCAGCCATCTCACGCGGCAGCGAGCCGTCTGCGCCGGCCTGCTTTGCTTCAATCAGGGCCACGGCCCGCTCTTTGGTGACCGTCAGCGGGTCTTCGCCCTTGTCGAGGTTATAGAATTTGCCGTTATACAGCACGTACGGGCCATAGCGGCCTTCGTTCACTACAACGGGGTGCCCCTCATGCAGGCCCAGCTCCAAAGGCAGCTTGGGTCCTTTCAGGATGGCCAGTGCCTCCTCGTAGGTCAGGCTGGAAATGAGGGTTCCTTTTTTGAGGGAAACAAAAACCGGCTTCTCCTCGTCTGTGGCTTCCCCGATCTGCAGATAAGGGCCAAAACGGCCCACTTTGGCAAAGAGCTTCCGTCCGCTCTCCGGGTCTACGCCCAGCTCATTGGAGCTGGTGGCCGATGAGGCGCCTTCAGCCGCCTGCTCCACCTTATTATGAAAATCCTGGTAAAAGTTCTGGATCATCTTCTGCCACGAAACCTTTCCCTCGGCCACGTCATCAAACTCATCTTCTACCTCGGCCGTAAACTTGTAGTTCAGGATCTCCTCGAAGTTCTCTACCAGGTAATCGTTAACAATCATGCCCAGGTTGGTCGGGAAAAGCTTGGCCTTCTCGCTTCCGTAGGTCTCTGTTCTGGCCTCTGAGGTGATCTCGCCTTCTTTCAGCGTCAGCTCGCGGTAGTCCCTGGTTTGTCCGGGGCGGTCTTCTTTCACCACGTATTCCCGTTTGATGATGGTGGAAATAGTAGGCGCGTAGGTAGAAGGACGGCCTATGCCCAGCTCTTCGAGCTTTTTCACCAGGCTGGCTTCGGTATAACGGGCCGGCGGCCGGCTGAAACGTTCGGTGGCCTTCATCCGGATAAGCCCGAGCTCCTGCCCGATGTTCAGCGGCGGCAGCATACCTTTGCTCTCTTCGTCTTCTTCGTCGTTTCCTTCCAGGTATACTTTGAGAAATCCTTCGAACTTGATCACTTCACCCGAGGCGGTAAGCTCTTCCGGCCGGGTGGAGATCCCTATTTTGGCAATGGTACGTTCAATCTGCGCGTCAGCCATCTGCGAGGCAATAGCCCGTTTCCAGATCAGGTCGTACAGCCGTTTTTCATTTCTGTCGGCCCCGGCGCTACTCACCGAAAAATCGGTGGGACGAATGGCTTCGTGCGCTTCCTGGGCTGATTTATCCTTGGTTTTGAAAACCCGGGGCTTCGAGAATTTTTCCCCGTAAGCGCTGATGATCTGCCCTTTGGCACCTTCTATAGCCTCTGCCGAAAGGTTCGTGGAGTCGGTACGCATATACGTGATCTTTCCCGATTCATAGAGCCGTTGGGCCAGGGTCATGGTCTGCTGCACCGAAAAGCTCAGCTTCCGGGAGGCCTCCTGCTGCAAAGTAGAGGTGGTAAAAGGAGCTGCCGGGCTCTTGGTAGTGGGCTTCACCTCCAGGCTGGCTATTGAAAATACCGCCGCGATACAATCGTTCAGGAATTTCTCGGCTTCCTGCAGGGTTTCAAAGTTTTTCGGTAGCTCGGCAGACAGCTGCTTGCCGTTTCCTACGTTAAAATCGGCCTGTATTTTATAGGAAGAGGTCACCTGGAAATTCTCGATCTCCCGTTCCCGCTCCACTACGATCCGCACGGTCACCGACTGCACCCTCCCGGCAGAGAGATTCTTGCGGTCTCCGGCCCTAATCTTACGCCAGAGCACCGGCGAAAGCTGGAAGCCCACCAGCCTGTCGAGGATACGACGGGCCTGCTGGGCGTTTACCAGGTCCAGGTCAATGGTCCTGGGGTTTTCTATGGCTTTCCCTATCGCATTTTTGGTAATTTCCCGGAATACGATCCGCTTGGTGTCGTCTTTCAGCCCCAGGGCCTCTTTCAGGTGCCACGAAATGGCCTCCCCTTCCCGGTCGTCGTCAGTAGCCAGCCAGACCTCCTTGTCTTTGGCTTCCTTTTTTAACTCGTTGACTACTTTTACCTTATCGGTTGATACTTTATAGGTAGGTTCAAAGTCTTTCTCAATATCCACGCCCAGCTCTTTTTCAGGCAGGTCGCGGATATGGCCGAAGCTGGATTTGACAACAAAATCTTTTCCAAGATATCCTTCAATGGTTTTGGCTTTAGCAGGGGATTCTACTATGACGAGGTTTTTTGACATGTACTTTTTAAAAAGTTGCCGCAAAATAAAGGATACTTTAGCTTAACTTCTTATAAAAGTTGCAAAAAATGAATTAAATAGCCGAAAAACGTCAAATATTTTGAACATTTCTAAATAAGAAACTTCTTGTAGCAATTGGAAATCAGTTTGTATTTTTGAGGGTTATTACAGTAACATCTGTAACATCTGTTTATGAATATTTATAAGGAATACACTAAAGAAATTGAAGAACGCAAAGCCCAGGGGCTTCACCCTAAACCCATTGACGACGCCGAGCTGCTGGGTGAAATTATTGAACAGATCAAGGACCCGCAGAACGAGCACCGGGAAGACTCTCTTAATTTCTTTATTTACAACACATTGCCCGGAACTACCGGCGCTGCAGGTGTAAAAGCTAAATTTTTAAAGGAGATCATTTCAGGCCAGATCGCAATAGAGGAAATCACACCTGCTTTTGCATTTGAGCTGTTATCGCATATGAAAGGGGGGCCTTCTATTGAAGTGCTGCTTGACCTTGCCCTGGGTACCGATGCCGCCATTGCCAAAGAAGCGGCCAACGTACTTAAGACCCAGGTCTTCCTGTACGATGCAGACATAGAGCGGTTGCGGGAGGCTTTCCGCAGCGGCAACGAAATTGCGAAAGAAATTCTTGAAAGCTACGCCAAAGCGGAGTTCTTCACCCAATTGCCGGAAGTGCCCGAAGAAATTAAAATAGTGACCTATATTGCCGGTGAAGGAGATATTTCCACTGACCTGCTTTCTCCGGGTAACCAGGCACACTCCCGCTCAGACCGGGAGCTTCACGGCAAATGCATGATCACTCCGCAGGCCCAGGCAGAAATCCGGGCCCTGCAGGCACAGCACCCCGACAAGAGCGTGATGCTGATTGCCGAGAAAGGTACCATGGGCGTGGGCTCATCGCGTATGTCAGGGGTGAACAACGTGGCCCTCTGGACCGGTAAGCAGGCCAGTCCGTATGTGCCGTTTGTGAACATTGCTCCTATTGTAGGGGGTACCAACGGCATTTCGCCCATTTTTCTTACCACTGTTGACGTGACCGGCGGGATAGGTATCGACCTTAAAAACTGGGTAAAAAAAGTGGATGCAGACGGTAACGTTGTGCGCAATGAAAGCAATGAACCTATCCTCGAAGAAGTGTACTCTGTAGCTACAGGTACCGTTCTGACCATCAATACCCGGAAAAAGAAGCTGTATAACGGCGACCGGGAGCTGATCGATATTGCCAGGTCGCTCACGCCTCAAAAGATGGAATTCATCCGGGCCGGCGGCTCCTATGCTATTGTCTTCGGTAAAAAGATCCAGACCGTGGCCGCTGAAATCCTGGGAGTGCAGGCAGCTCCCGTATTTGCCCCGTCAAAAGAAATCTCCATTGAAGGACAGGGCCTCACAGCCGTAGAAAAAATCTTCAACAAAAATGCGGTAGGTACCACACCGGGCAAGGTTTTACACGCCGGCTCGGATGTTCGTGTAAAGGTGAATATCGTAGGCTCACAGGATACAACAGGCCTGATGACAGCGCAGGAGCTGGAATCAATGGCCGCCACCGTGATCTCATCGGGTGTTGATGCCGCGTACCAGTCGGGTTGTCATACCGCTTCGGTATGGGACAAGAAAGCACAAGCCAACATCCCGAAGCTGATGAAGTTCATGAATGAGTTCGGCCTTATCACCGCCCGTGACCCCAGAGGCGAATACCACGCCATGACCGATGTGATCCACAAGGTGCTGAACGATATTACGGTAGACGAGTGGGCCATCATCATAGGAGGCGACTCGCATACCCGGATGTCGAAAGGGGTAGCTTTTGGTGCCGACTCCGGCACAGTGGCCCTTGCGCTGGCTACCGGCGAGGCCTCTATGCCCATTCCGGAATCGGTGAAGGTGACCTTCAAAGGTGACATGAAAGAGCACATGGATTTCCGGGATGTGGTGCATGCTACCCAGGCCCAGATGCTTGCGCAGTATAACGGGGAAAATGTATTCCAGGGAAGGGTGATCGAGGTGCATATCGGTACACTTCCTGCTGACCAGGCCTTTACGTTTACTGACTGGACAGCGGAGATGAAAGCAAAAGCTTCTATCTGTATTTCGCAGGATGATACCCTGATCGAATCACTGGAAATTGCCAAAGGCCGGATCCGGATCATGATCGAAAAGGGCATGGACAATAAAAACCAGGTTCTCCAGGGACTGATCGATAAAGCCAACAAGCGGATCGATGAGATCCGGTTGGGCATAAAGCCTGCCCTCACCCCCGATGCCAACGCCAAATACTACGCAGAAGTAGTCATTGACCTGGATCTCATTGCAGAGCCCATGATTGCCGACCCGGATGTGAACAACCAGGACGTTTCCAAGCGGTATACACACGATACCATCCGGCCTCTTTCGTATTACGAAGGAAGCAAAAAAGTAGACCTCGGGTTTGTAGGCTCCTGCATGGTGCACAAAGGTGACCTGAAAGTGGTTTCCCAGATGCTCCGGAACCTCGAGAAGCAACAGGGTAAAGTAGAATTCCATGCTCCGCTGGTGGTGGCAGCTCCTACATATAACATCATTGATGAGCTGAAAGAAGAGGGCGACTGGGATCTGCTGCAGAAATATTCCGGGTTTGAATTTAATGACCTCTTCCCGAAAAATACGGCCCGTACAGAATACGAAAATATGATGTACCTGGAGCGCCCGGGGTGTAACCTTTGCATGGGTAACCAGGAAAAAGCGGCAAAAGGAGATACCGTATTGGCGACTTCCACCCGGCTCTTCCAGGGCAGGGTGGTAGAAGACTCCGAGCGCAAAAAAGGTGAATCGCTGCTAGCCTCCACACCGGTGGTGGTGTTGTCGGCTATCCTGGGACGAATCCCGAATATGGAAGAATATACCGCTGCGGTAGAAGGCATAAACCTGACCAAATTTTCACCCCCGATTAAAGAGATGAGCAGGTAATTACAGATCTTGGGAGTATTGATTAAGTGATAAATTTTTACAGATATGGTGTTTGACTTAGATATGATAAAAGTCGTTTACGCCCGCATTCCCGAGCGTGTGGAAGCTGCTAAAAGGCTTTTAGGAAGACCCATGACCTTATCGGAGAAGATTCTTTATGCCCATCTTTGGGAGAACCTTCCCGGTAAGCCCTATGCAAGAGGTGTAGATTATGTAGACTTTGCCCCTGACCGGGTAGCCATGCAGGATGCTACGGCCCAGATGGCTCTTCTGCAGTTTATGCAGGCCAAAAGAGAAAAGGTGGCCGTGCCGTCTACGGTGCACTGTGATCACCTGATCCAGGCCCGGGTTGGAGCAGCCGCCGATTTAAAGACCGCCACCGAAGCCAATAAGGAGGTATACGACTTTCTTTCATCGGTTTCCAACAAATACGGTATCGGCTTCTGGAAGGCCGGCGCGGGGATCATTCACCAGGTAGTGCTGGAGAACTACGCTTTTCCCGGCGGTATGATGATCGGTACCGACTCCCACACGCCCAATGCCGGCGGTTTGGGCATGGTGGCCATTGGTGTGGGCGGCGCAGACGCCTGTGACGTGATGTCAGGCCTGGCCTGGGAGCTGAAAATGCCCAGGCTGATCGGTGTGAAGCTGACGGGTACTCTCCGCGGATGGGCATCGCCCAAAGATATTATCCTGGAAGTGGCCGGAAGGCTGACCGTAAAAGGCGGTACCGGCGCTATTGTAGAGTACTTTGGTACCGGCGCCGACAAGCTTTCAGCTACCGGTAAAGGCACCATCTGTAACATGGGTGCGGAGATCGGCGCTACCACTTCCATTTTCGGATACGACAAGAAGATGGCCAGATACCTCATGGCAACCGGCAGGAGAAGCGTGGCCATTGGTGCCAACCGGATCAAAGACTATTTAAGGCCGGACCAGGAGTGCATCGATAACCCGCATGAATACTATGACCAGGTGATCGAGATCAACCTTTCGAAGCTGGAGCCGCGCATCAACGGTCCGTTTACGCCTGACCTGGCCTGGCCGCTTTCGAAATTCGCCGCCGCCGTGAAGAAAAACAAATGGCCGCAGGAGCTTTCGGTAGGCCTGATCGGGTCTTGTACCAACTCATCGTACGAAGACCTGACCCGCGCTGCATCTGTGGCTCAACAGGCCATTGACAAGCACATCAAAGCCAGGTCTGAGTATACCATTACACCGGGTTCTGAAATGGTACGGTTTACCGCCGAAAGAGATGGCCTGCTGGACACTTTCTCAAAAATCGGCGGGGTAGTGCTGGCCAACGCCTGCGGGCCGTGTATCGGGCAGTGGGCCCGTCACGGTGCCGAAAAGCAGGAACGGAACTCCATTATCACCTCCTTTAACCGGAACTTTGCCAAAAGAGCTGACGGTAACCCGAACACCCACTCCTTTGTGGCATCGCCCGAGGTAGTGACCGCATTCGCCATAGCCGGTGACCTGACGTTCAACCCGCAAAAAGATATGCTGACCAACGAAAAGGGTGAGCAGGTGAAGCTGGACCCGCCTTTGGGCATAGAGCTGCCTCCTCTGGGCTTTGACGTGATCGACGCCGGTTACCAGAAACCGGCAAGAAGCGGTAAAAACGTGAAGGTGAAGGTAAGTCCCAAATCTGACCGCCTGCAGCTGCTGGATCCGTTCCGGCCGTGGGAAGGCACCGACCTGACCGGGCTGAAGCTCCTGATCAAAGCCAAAGGGAAATGCACCACTGACCATATCTCTATGGCCGGACCGTGGTTAAAATACCGTGGCCACCTGGATAATATTTCCAATAACCTGCTGATCGGTGCGGTAAACTTTGCCAACGATGCCACGAACAAGGTAAAGAACCAGCTAACCGGTGAATACGGCGAAGTGCCGGCCACCCAGCGTGCCTACAAGGCAGCGGGTATCGGTTCTATTGTAGTAGGTGACGAAAACTACGGTGAAGGCTCCTCGCGGGAGCACGCCGCCATGGAGCCGCGCCACCTGGGTGTACGGGCTATCCTGGTGAAGTCTTTTGCAAGGATCCACGAGACCAACCTGAAAAAGCAGGGTATGCTGGCGCTGACCTTTGCCAACCCGGCCGACTACGACAAGATACAGGAAGACGACACCTTTGATATCCTGGGACTGACCACCTTTGCACCGGGCAAGCCACTGACTGTGGTAGCGCACCACAAAGACGGCTCGAAAGACGAGATCATGGCAAACCACACCTACAACGAAGCCCAGATCGGCTGGTTTAAAGCCGGCTCCGCGTTGAATCTGATCGCGCAGGGACAGGAAGCATAGGTAATTGAAATAGCAAAGCTGATTGAGTCTGAACATATAACTCCCTGGTCGAAAGATCGGGGAGTTTTTTATTGCAAAATTAGTATCATTAATTATCCGGAGTTCAGATGGATTGACTATCGATGATATATATTTGCGATCATGCAAAAGGTATCTTTATGGCACAACACGAACGTACTATTGTTGTAACAGACGGGAGACAAATTGTGTTAACTAAGATGAATGGGATTGGGAATTAAAACATATTACGCCAAACAAGATGAATACCCTTTTGAAACTTGAAGAATTAGGGCAGTTTTTGCTTTCAATAGTTCTATTTAGTCAATTAGACTATGCATGGTGGGTCTTCCCTGCCTGTCTCCTGTTACCCGATTTTTCAATGATTGGTTATTGGGCAGGTTCTAAAACAGGTGCCTGGCTCTATAATTTTTTTCATCATAAATTCGTAGCCATTGCAGTTCTAATTCTGGGATTCTATTTAAATAATCCGCTAATTTCGTTAATAGGTATAATTCTGTTTGGACATTCAGCAATGGACAGATTTTTTGGTTACGGACTGAAATTCAAAGATGATTTTAAAAATACACATTTGGGTTGGATTGGAAAAAAGAATTAACTCAATACCCGGAGCCGATGACAAGCGGTTTTGCAAAAGAACGGGTTTGGACTAAATTATCATACCCGTGCAATCACAAAGCTTTTAAAAGGGTTCTTGAAAATCAATTATTTCAAACAGAATATGCTATTATTCTTCTCAAAATTTCTTATACTTGAGTCCATTTATCATTACACTATATGACTAACCGTAGAACCTTTGTAAGAAAGGGCCTGGGGGTGTTTGCTGCACTCTCTCTGCCTGTCATTCCAACAAAAGCCAGTCCGTCTTCAAAATACAAACCCAAACTGGGAGTTGCAGGCTATAGCTTTGTTAACTTTAACCTGGACGATTCACTCAAAATGATGAAAAGGATGCAGATACACTATTTATGCATCAAAGATTTTCATCTTCCTCTTAAGTCTACAGAAGCTGAAATAGCGGCTTTCCATAAAAAACTGGCAGATGCAGATGTAAAAGGTTATGCTGTGGGCCCGCTATACATGACCAAGAGCCTGGAAGAGATAGATAATGCCTTTGAATATGCCAAACGGGTGGGTGTAGATTTAATTATCGGTATTCCCCGCAAAGAAGATCTTGCCTACATCTCCGGAAAAGCAGATGAATACGGTATCCGGTATGCTATTCATAACCACGGTCCTGAAGATAAGCTGTATCCCAACTCAACCGTCATTTATGACCTGATCAAAAACCTGAGCCCCAAAATGGGCATTTGCTTTGATATGGGCCATAACGCCCGTGACGGACATGATTCTGTCAAGGATTTAAAACGGTATTCGACCCGTATTTTCGACATTCATTTAAAAAACATTACCGAGTCGGCAGGTACAGGTAAAACCACCGAACTAAGCAGGGGAGTAATAGATATCCCGGCCTTTGTCAAAGTTCTTAAGAGTGTTCAATACCCGGGTGTTTGCAGCCTGGAATTTGAGAAGGACATGAACGATCCCCTGGCCGGCATTGCTGAAAGTGCAGGCTATTTCAGAGGAGTGGTGGATGCAATATGCCAATAAATAAAAGAATGAAGAAAACACTGATTATCGGCGCCAGTCCGAACCCGTCGCGGTACGCGTACCTGGCCGCTGAAAGGTTATTGAATCACGGGATCGCCATAGAACTTCTGGGCAGGAGAAAAGGAGAGGTATCGGGTCAGCCCATTAAAACCCTCCCGTCTGAGATCAGCCGGGATATCCATACGGTTACCCTGTACCTGTCTGAACAGAATCAAAAAGAGTACGAAGATTTCATCCTGTCGTTAAAACCGGTACGGGTGATTTTTAACCCGGGGGCCGAAAACCCCGCTTTTGCAGCACGTCTTTCCGAAAATGGCATCGAAGCCGTAGAAGGCTGTACACTGGTGATGTTAAGTACGGGGCAATATAATTTATGAAAACATTTCGGAGAGTACCTGTATAACCTTCTTTTGCGCATTCGTATCCAGGTCTGCAATTTTGTTCCCCAGTCGTGCTTTATCTACAGACCGGATATGATCTAAGGCAATCTGTCCTTTTTTGTTAGCTACCGTACAGTTTACCCTTACAGGATACGCCTTTATTGTTACCACAATTAAAGTTCAGAACTTATTCTGTATCCCGTAAAAGACCGCACTTATAACCGCTCACAACGACATGATCTCGTCAAAATTAAATCCGGCCCTGGCCATAGAGCGTTTGGCCACATCAATGACATAGGCGGCTTCATTAAAAGGGTGAACCGGAACCAGCGTAACTTTCTGCAGGTTTTCCAGGATCTGCTGCGTTTCGTGTTGGGTCAGCTTTGCACAGGCTTCATACATGCCGCCCTGCTCTTCTTCCAGGATATCGTGTTGTTCCAGTATATAGGTAATTGCTTTAAGCACTTCAGGAGACGGGAAACAAACCATTAACGACGTTAAAGCACCGTGATCCAGGCGCAGCCTGGCCTGCAGGGGCAGCGGTTCTCCGCCATTGGCTTTCTGGGCCGCGGCAAAAAGAATCTTTTCCTCCATTTTTATGTGCGTCAGCAAGCCCACCCTGAACTCATGGTATTTTTCTAAATCCACCTGCTGCCCGCTGCGGGTCGCCTCTTCAAAAATGGCCTCAATACGCCTGTGGTCATTCGTAAAAAAATCATACAATGCTTTATTCATACCTGCTGGACCTGGTTTCAAAGTTCCGGAATACCCCTCATTTCTCAGCAATAATGGCGAAAGAGGTCATGTCTTTTTCAAACTTATTAAAAACAGCCCTCATTTCAAAGATTTTCTTTCTCTCCACAGGATGTGTGAGCACATTAAACCCGATTTTTAAGGTCCTTAAAATACCCTCGTCTTCAATAATCCGGTATACTTTCAACAGGTCCATTGGGTTTTCCTCTACGATTTTTATTGTAAATCCCTCGTTTTCCAAAAGTGTACACCACTCTTTCCGGGTCAGGGGCCTGGCGTTAACTTTAATAGTCCTGGCCAGGCCCTGCTGCACTTCTCTTTTGGCGTCGTCGGCCATGGTATCCGGGGTCAGACCCAGCTCATGAATGCCATAATAGCCGCCTTTTTTAAGAATCCGGTAGGCTTCCCTGATAATTTCCGATTTACGGTGGTCTGCCTGCATGGTAAGCATGGCTTCTCCGATTACTTTGTCTGCAGAACCCTCCCCCAGGCCGGTCTCAGATGCGCTTGCATTAATAATTCTGTACTTTTCCGAATTGATTTTCTTCTTTAAGCGATCGGCAGCCTCTTCGTTTAGTTCTATCCCGAAGTATTCCAGGGGTTGTTTAGACAAAAGAATATCGGCCGTGTAGCCAGTTCCGGGGGCAAATTCTACTACCGTATCACCGGTACGAATATTCAGCCCGTCAATCAGCTTTTGCGTGAGCACTTTTCCGCCCGGGCGCAAAACCCGTTTCCCCATCCTGGCCAATATCCAGTGCCCCTGTTCCGTGTTCATGGTCTGGTGGCTCATACACCTACTCTTTTACTTTGACCACTCTCACCTTCCAGACTTCCGGACCTTTCTCTATATACTCCCAGCGGAAGGGCTCTTTGCTTTCCGCTTCCATCTGGTAATACAACGGCTTGGGGTCGTGATCGTTGATAAATTCGAAGGCTTCTCCCGCCCGGATATCGGCAAATGCCCTGTAAAACATTTCATGCCTTTCGGTAGGCGGAAAGGGCCGGAGGTCAAATTCATTGACTACGGAAAAGCCGTCGTCACCCAGGCCACTGTTGTCCTGCTTGGTGATATGAACCACAAATTCGTCATCTGTTTTCTTTTTGTAGATCCATTTGTGCTTCCCCTCAAATTTGCTGATGAAGATCCCGTGTATTTCAGCCGGATCTTCTGCCGAGATAAGCTCCATGGTTGTGTTTTGCTCCATCATACCGTACCGGTGAAAAACAATCTGCTTCCAGTCTTTCGGGTCTGCTTTTCTTAAGTCGAGCAGAGTAGATATATCTTCAAATTCAATCCCTTTCGACTCTTCCAGGCGGGTTACTTCCACTTTCCATTCCCTTCCGCCCCGGTTCAGGTACTCCCAGCCCACCACATCACCGTAAATAGAGCGAAGCTCATAAAATAAAGGAAGCGGATCATGATCGTTGATAAACACGAAATCATCGCCTACCGGCAGATCTTTAAATAGCTTTATCAATAATTCGTGCCTTTTAATGGGGATCAGCTCCCGCACGTCTAACTCTCCTGCTGTATTTTTTTCAAGTATCATTTTTAAACTATATTTAATCGATAAGATAAGATAATCCGTTGGTAACCGAGCCGCAGAGGTCGCCCACCTTTCTTTCCCTGAATATCTTTTCCATTAATTCACGTGCCACCTTGTATTCATTGTGAATGGGACACGGATGAGTGGCAGAGCATTTGCTTAAGCCGAGCCCGCATTCCCGGAAAACGGTATCGCCCTCAATAGCTTCAACAATATGGATAATGGCCTGCCCCTGCTGCTCCTGATTCAGGTAAAAGCCCCCGGTGGGTCCCTTTAAGCTGTTAATGATCTTTTTCCGGGCCAGTAGCTGCAATATTTTACCCACCGTGTGCTCACTTGCATTTATCCTGCCCGATATTTCTTTTATGTTGATTTTATCCCCGCTTCTGCCCGAAAGATAAATAACTGCCTTGATGGCCGTTTTACATGTATAACTCAGCATATGGTTTTGTTTATCGTCCTAAAAATTCCCGTCCTTCCGGCGTAATTTTATTCATATCCCAGGGCGGATTGAAAGAGAGATTCACATGCACTTCCCAACCCGGGAATGAACCGCTCAGCGAGTCGGTTGCATCGGTGGTTATGGCTTCGCCCATAGGACAGAACTGGGAGGTCAGGGTCATGACACATTCCAGTCTTTTGCCGGTTTCATCAAAATTAATTTCATAGACCAATCCCAGGTCTACAATATTCAAGCCGATCTCCGGGTCATATACATTGTACAGATCCAGCAGGGCATGATTGCATTTTTCCTTATTATTGGTGATAATATCCATAGTTATTTTGATTTATGAGTGGCAATGATCAGCACGTTATACACATACAAAACCGCTGCAAGAACCAGGGCCAGGGCACCCGTCTTTAAAACCACCGGGTTTAAACTGATAATGCCCGCGATAAAAATAATAAAACCGGCCAGGTAGCTGTATAGCATTCCTTTATAAATACGTTCATTAAATAATTCTTTGGGTGCAGGTGTCTTTGCCTGGTGCGCTTTGTTGTGATAAACCCGGTTCCAGACAATAAACGGCATGGTCTTAAAGGTCATTCCCAGAATGATGGCGGTTATCCAGCCGAAGAAAATACAAAAACCATACACGAGTGCTGCTTGCGGGAATTTGTCGCCCGGCAGGAAAAACAATGCGATCACGAGTGCCAGGATAGGCAAAAGCATCTGGGCTACTGAAATCAAAGAGGTTTTTACCTGCTGGTCAACACTTTTCCGGATCCTGACCCGGTAGGCCAGGTAGCAATGCCGGCCAAATAAGAAAACAGCCACCAGGCCGCAGGCAATGGGAATATAAAACAGCCCCACAGGAAAATCACAAAGATACAACCCTGAAAAGCTGATTAGCGCCAGGTTCATCAGGGCAAAAATCAGCCACAACACCTTGTCATTTGTATATTTGGAGATCAAAAACATGGGAATCAGCCTCGACCCCACCCCTATCACCATGAATACAAACCAGCCGATAATGCCCAGGTGCGCATGAACGGACAGGAACTCGACCGAGTTGCGGTCAAAGACAGGCAAGCTAAAATTGCATACCAGCAACAAGCCGAAAAAAGTGGTGACCAGCAACCACAGGGCGGCGGCGATCACAAACCAGGCATGTACGTTTCTCTGGTCACTTTTAAAAGAGCTGGCCCATACATTGAGCACATAGAATACAACCCCAATATTGATCAGAACCGCACCCGTTTGTGCCGGTAAGCCCATATCAAAAACATAAAACCCGAAAACCAGAACCGGTATACCCACCGCAGAAAAGCCAAATGTCAGGTAGGCCAGGAGATCACTGTCCAGCTTCCCCTCTACCAACACCGGCAAAAGCTGGTGCGATGCCCCGTAAATGATCATGGTGCCCCACGCTAATGCCATGGTATGCGTAACAGCCAGGGTATGCGGGTTGAAATAATGGGCTCCCACGGCATCCGTACTGAATAAAAGCAGGATCGTGCCCGATAAAAACCCCAGGGAGGCATAGATATAAAAGGGCAAAACCACTTTGTAATTGGTTGTTTTCTGTAGCCCGCCGATAACAGGAGAAATCATGAGGAGACTATTTATTTCTGAATATTAAAAGATAAACCTCACCGTCGCGGACTTCCTTTATCCGGTATTCAAAATCTCTATCTTTCAGCTCGGTAAGAAGAAAAACAGGTATTCTTTTGTGGTAGACATACAGGGCCTTGCCTTCCGGCAGGGTTTCCAGGTTTTCGAGGATGGTCATCATGGGCCCCGGCATTTCCAGGTGACGCACATCAATTTCCACCCGTTTATTTTCGAAGTGCTTCAGCAGGTTCTCCCAGTCGCCCGGTACCTGCACCTCTTCCCCGGGAAGAACCACCTCCTGCGACACGTTTGCCCCGTCTGGCTTATAGAAATAGGTTTCAACGGTATCGGCATCTCTGCCATCAACAAACGCCTGAAACCCCTGCTTTTCCAATAATTTGATCAGCGGAACCGGCTCAAAACTATTGATGATCACCAGTACCTCGCCGGGGTTTAATGATTTTACCTTTTGCTGGATATACTTCAAAGGATCATTCCCCTCGGCCAGCATGGCGCGCACATCAAGGTAAACCAGGCGCTCAGGCGCTATATGCTGCAGGTATTCCGGCTTCTCTTTTTTCGCAGTATTTTCACCGGAGGCAGCCGGCGAGCTATCGGCCTCAAAACCCAGAGGCGCCAGTGCCTTAAAGAAATCTTCAGGCCTGCACCCGCCAATTTTTGAAGCCATGGCAATGCTGGTTCTGCCGGCCATCAGCTTTCTTAAAACAGGATTTCTCAGCTTTTTGAAATCAGGACTGAGCGTAACAATGGTTTCCAAAGCATCGGGATGATGTTTCAGCAATGCCGCAATCTTAGTTTGTTCATTGATTAACATATCGTTGGAATATTATTTTAAGCTCACCCGGATATCCCACCACAACGGTCCCTCCCGGAGGTATTGCCACGTAAAAGTATCACCGTGCTCCGCCTGCAATTGATAATAAACCGGCCTGGGGTCATGGTCATTGTGGATAATAAACGTTTCTCCCGGCTCCAGGCTTTCAAAAAGATGAAAGATCAAAGCATGCTTTTGCCGGGGTTCAAGAACGGGAATATTCAGGATAATATCGTTTTCTTTTTCGGTCGGGATAAGCGGAACCTGCCGGGTTACTTTGATATCCCACCACTCCGGTCCCTTCTGGAGATATTCCCACGAAAAAATATTTCCACGAAGGTTCATAAGCTGGTGCTGAACAGGCATCGGGTCGTGATTATTGTGAATCACTAGGTACTCCCCTTCTTTGAGCGTATTGAATACATTAAAAATGGTCTGGTGCCTTAACCGGGGCTCAAGCTCCTGAACGTTGATGATATTTTCGGTCGCTGCTGACATGCGTAAAGTATTTATGTTTTTTAATTCAGGGCAAATATAGGTAATTTTTAGAAATAAAAGTATTAAAGTACTTTTATTCTTTTATATTTTCAAAAAGGTAGCCGGGCACAGAACTTATCCGGGGTTCATGGGGCCATATCAAAAAATAATTTACATTTGTATCGGACGAAACCGGGCTGCCCGTCTGCTGAACGGTGCGCATCCGGGCTTTTGAGCAAGACGTATTGAGACAACCTGATACGGTTAAAACATAAAACATGCCTTATGAAAAAAATTATTCTTTCCCTTTCACTCCTTGCTCTTATTTTCGGGAAAAGTCACGCACAGGAAGATAAAGCCGCCTGGTTCAAAGAAGCCCGGTTCGGGATGTTTGTTCACTGGGGACTTTACAGCATACTGGGCGGCAGCTACCAAGGAAGAACGTTGCCCGACAAGTCATTACCCAACGGGAACAGCTGGTACGCCGAATGGGTACAGGCCCGCCTGGAAGTGCCCGAATCAGAATACAGGAAGCTGGCGGGCCGGTTTAACCCGGAATCTTTTGATGCTGATGCCTGGATCCGGGAAGCCCGGAATGCCGGGATGAAATATTTTGTAATTACGGCCAAGCACCACGACGGTTTCGCCTTGTGGGACTCTGAAGTTTCTACTTACGACATAGGCGCTACCCCTTTCAAAAACCGGGATATCCTGGGCGAGCTGGTGGCCGCATGCAGGAAATACGGCTTAAAGTACGGATTTTATTACTCTCACTGGCACGACTGGGAACAAAAAGGCGGAGCAAAACCGCACTGGATCCAGAAGCAGCCCACCCAGGAAGAGTTTGAGCAATACTGGCAAAGCAAATCGCTGCCCCAGGTCAGGGAACTGCTCACCCGTTACGACCCCGATATGCTGTGGTTTGACACCTGGGATAACGAGGCGGCTCCCCTTATTACGCCTGAACGCCGCGACGAGCTGATAAAAACGGTGCGAAGCCTCAGCAGCAAATGCCTCATTAACGGGCGGATCGCCATGCACAACCCGGGAGATGAAATAGATTTCCTGGAAATGATGGACAATGTTTACCCCAAAACCCTTCAGGCCAAGCCCTGGCAAACCCCGGCCACTATGCAGCGCTCATGGGGCTATCATGCCGGGGACTACAACTGGAAACCGGCCAACCAGATGCTGAGATACCTGGTCAGTAATGCCAGCAAAGGCGGGAACTACCTGCTCAATGTAGGCCCGGATGCGCAGGGCAGCTTGCCCTTGCCGGCCGTTCAGCGGCTTCGCGAAATGGGAGCCTGGTTGCTGACCAACGGGGAGTCGGTCTTCCAGACTCAACCGGTGACCGGTATAACGGCAATTACCCCAAATGTGTTTTTAACCTGGAGGCCGGTAAAAACATTGTATGCCGGGGTAGCTGAGCCCCCCGAAAACAACCGGGTTATTATCGATACGAAAGGCCGTAAGGTTACCGGCTGCCACCTCCTGGAAACCGGGATGCCCTTAAGCTACACGTTCAACAGCTCCGGCCAGCTGGAGATCACCCTGCCCGATGCCCCCAGGTACGACTCCTCCATCCGGGAGATAAAAATTGAGCTGGCGGACGAGTAGTTTTGGATAAAGGGAAATCCTGTTCCTTATCATACCCCCATATGACGAAACTAATATTTATTGGTATTTATTCATTTTAACTTTGAATAAGTAATCAATAAATATAGTGTATCATGGGAAAATTAGAAAATAAAGTTGCTGTCATCACCGGCGGATCCGGTGCGATAGGGGCCACCACTGCCGGCCTGTTTTTGCAGGAAGGCGCCCGGGTAGTGATTGTGGATATCAATGAAGAAGCCCTGAAAAAGGCTGTAGCCGAACTGAACAGCCCGAATGTAAGCTATATAGCCGCCGATGTAACCCGGGCTGAAGATGTGCAGAAGTATGTACAGCACACCGTAAGCACCTTTGGAAAAATAGATATATTCTTCAATAATGCCGGTATTGAGGGAGTGGTGAAACCCATCACCGAATATCCTGAGGAAGTATTTGATAAGGTGATTTCCGTTAACGTAAAAGGTGTATGGCTGGGCATGAAATACGTGATCCCAGAAATGAACGACGGCGGGAGCATCATCAATACCTCTTCCGTAGCAGGTCTTATGGGCTTCACGTCTATGTCGGCTTACGTGACCAGCAAACATGCGGTGATCGGCCTGACCCGTACCGTAGCACACGAAGTGGCCCCCAGGGGTATCCGTGTCAACTCGGTACACCCGGCACCTGTAGACAACCGCATGATGCGCTCGCTGGAAGAAGGATTTGCCCCCGGACAGGGCGAAGAGGTGAAGAAAGGATTTGAGGCCAGTATCCCCATGAAAAAATATGCGACCAACGAGGATATCGCCAGGGGAGTGCTGTTCCTGGCTTCCGACGACAGCCGGTTTATCACCGGGATGAAGCTGGTGATTGACGGCGGGATGACCATGGCTTAAACGGAAAGACGGCCCGGTTATAAACAACGGCTTAATGCAGGGTTTTGATAATGCAGGCGGGGTTCCCTAAACCGGAGCCCTGCCTGATTTTTATTTAAACATTCTTGAAAATGAAGCTGATTTCTTATCTTTACTTCATAAAAACTAATCTGATAAAAAATGAAAAGTGCATTATTGCTGTTGTTTGGCTTTATAACCTTTGCGTCATGTGCCCAGCCTTCCGCCACCCAGGAAGAGGAAATCACCCGGCCATCGGCGGGCGGCCCGGAGCTGACCACTGAAACTATCCTGGGCGACAGAGGCGCGGTATGGGGTTTTAAATTTCTGCCTGACGGTGCTATCATCTTCACGGAAAGATCCGGGAAGATCGGGATACTTGCGAACGGAAAAGTGACGGAGCTCTCCGGAGTACCCAAAGTGGCTTACGAAAGCCAGGGCGGCCTGCTCGACATCACTTTACACCCCGATTATGCAAAGAACGGCTGGATTTACACCACCTATCTCGAAAATGCAGGCGGTAATTCAAGAATGAATCTCATTCGCTTTAAGGTCAAAAACAATGCCCTTAGCGATATCCAGAACCTTCATACCACTTCTTCTACCAACAAGTGGCGCGGGCATAACGGCAGCCGGATCGTCTTTGACAACAACGGCTATCTTTTCTGGAGCGTGGGTGAAGGAGGCCCGGAAAGCCGTGGCGGCGCCAATTCTCCCAACAAGAACGCCCAGAACGTAAAAGAATCGTGGGGCAAGGTGCACCGCATGACCGATGACGGTAAAGTTCCGGCCGATAACCCTGTTCTTCCCGGAAACAACGCTCCTACCACGGTATACACTTACGGACACAGAAACCCGCAGGGACTGGCATTGAACCCCTCAACCAACGAAATCTGGGAAACCGAGCACGGCCCCAGAGGTGGCGATGAGCTCAACCTGATCAAAAAAGGAGAAAACTATGGCTGGCCCCTGGTTTCTTACGGTATTAACTACGACGGTGCCGATATTTCGGGCAAAAAGCATGCAGGCTATAAAGAGCCGGTTTTCCAGTGGACACCCTCTATCGGTGCCTGCGGACTGGCCTACCTGACCTCTGACAAATACGGCGACTGGAAAGGCAGCTTCTTTGCCGGCGGACTGGCATTGAATCATGTATCGAGGATCTATTTCGAAAACGGCACCGCCAAAGAAGAAGTGATCCTGAAAGATGTGGGCCGTGTGAGAGATGTGGTTCAGGGACCCGACGGTTACCTGTATCTTTCGCTGGAAGGCCCCGGCCGGATCGTGAAGGTAGTCCCTAAGAAGAAATAGGGTCAGATATGAATTGGGTTCCCGGTTACGTTCGGGCGTAGCCGGGAACCCAATATCTACATATAATTCAGCAAATACTCCCGCGAAGTACAAACCGGGATCTCCGAATAATAAAATCCCTTCTTATCTTCCGTAATGATATAATCGCAGCCTGCATGCCGGGCAGCGTAATATTGCAGGCCATCTTCATAATCCCTGATCATAGGGTTGGAATAAACCGCCTGGTTTTCTTCCGAACCCACGGTAAGCACCTCCAGGTACTGCGTAAGCATTCTGATCTTTTGCAGGCTTCTGACCTGGCCGCATTTCTTTTCCGAGAAATAAAAGGCTATCGCCAGACAGATGGGCGTAGTTGCCAGGATATATTTCCGGTCAAACTGCGACAGGCTTAAAATCCGGGAAGAATAAGGGAAAACCGGGAGCTCATGATTAAGAACAGAAACGATGACATTAGCATCTACAAATAGCTTCATTTCTTAGACTCAAAATACTCCTTTTTCAGATTCCGGGGCTTTTCATAAGTGACTTCCGGCTCCGCCACCATACGAATAAAATCAGCCAAAGGAATATCTTCCAGGTTCTTGTAGGGCCGGGGTGCAGAAGTGATCTTGTCAAAGAGGAATTCGGTGAGGCGGGATAAGCTAATGCCCTGCGATGCAGCAAAGGCCTTGGCCCTTTCTACTACATCCGCATCAAAGCTGAGGGTAACTTTAACATCTTGTGTCATAGGATTATTCTTTTACGTGTAAAAATAATATTTTATACGTAAGCCACCAAATATACGATCAAATTTAAACCGCGTCACTAAGCCGGAACCAGCCACCCGGAACTAACATCTAGCTCTCATTCTCCAGGAACTCCCGGATCCGCCGGGCCTTATCCTTGCCCAGCACCTGTACCAGCTCTTCATCGGTAGCGGCCTTGATATTCCCGATAGTTTTAAAATAAGACAGGACTTTTGTAGCGGTGGTTTTGCCTATACCCGGTGCAGACTCCAGGCTGCTGATCAGGAAATTCTTTGACCGCCGGTTACGGTGATGGGTAATACCGAAACGGTGGGCTTCGTCACGGCACCGTTGAATAAGCTTAAGCGACTCCGACTTCTTATCAATATAAATGGGCAGGGAATCTTCCGGGAAATAGATCTCTTCCAGCCGCTTGGCAATACCGATAACCGGCACCTTCCCGTATAATCCCAGCTGCTTAAGCGCATCACACGCGGCCGACAGCTGTCCTTTGCCCCCGTCAATAATGATCAGATCGGGCAGCGGGTTACCGTTCTCCACCAGGCGGGCGTACCGGCGACCCACCACCTCGCGCATAGTAGCAAAATCATCCGGTCCTTCAACTGTACGGGGAATAAAATGCCGGTAATTTTTAGGAGAAGGCTGCCCGTTAATAAAGCAAACCATAGCCGATACCGGGTTGGTACCCTGGATATTCGAATTATCGAAACACTCGATATGCCGCGGAAGCGTAGGCAGACGGAGGTCCTGTTTCATCTTGATCAGCACGCGGTCGCGCTTGTTGTTGTTCCCTGACCGGGCAATGGCCTCTTTCTCCGCCTTCTCGTGGCGGTAAAAGATCACATTCCTGAGCGACATTTCCAGGAGCTTCTTCTTGTCGCCGGTCTGGGGCACAATAATATTGGCCTTAAAATCGATATCCGGCTTAATATTACTGATGATCTCCCGCGCGTGGCTGTCGTAGGTAGTACGCAGCTCCAGCATGATCAGGCTCAGGATCTCCTCGTCGGGCTCATTCAGCCGCTTTTTAACTTCCAGGGTCTGTGTCTGGATAATCGAACCGTTGATGATCTTCAGGTAGTTGACATAGGCGGCTGTTTCATCCGACTGGATGGTAAAGACATCCGCATCCCGGATGGTAGGCGTAACCACCGTGGCTTTGGCCTGGTAATTATCCAGGAATTCGAGCTTTAATTTGTACTTATGGGCTTCTTCAAAGGCCATTCTGGCCGCGGCATGCTCCATATTTTCCTGGAAATACCGCCTCGCAGGTCCGAGGTTTCCTTTCAGGATATCGTGCACCTGGGCAATCTCCTTCATGTAATCTTCCTCACTCTGCAGGCCTTCGCAAGGCCCTTTGCAGTTCCCGATATGGTATTCGAGGCACACCTTGAACTTCCCGGCCTCCACATTTTCCCTGCTCAGGTTGTACTTGCAGGTCCGGATGGTATACAACTGCGAAAACATATCGAGCAGGGCATACATGGGCTTGGCGCTCACATAGGGCCCGTACATTTTCCCTCTCTCCCGGTCTTCGATCCGCCGGGTGGAGATCACCCGCGGGAAGCGCTCGTTGGTTACACAGATGTAAGGATAGGTCTTGTCGTCGCGCAGCAGGATATTATACCTGGGCTGATGCTCTTTGATGAGATTATTTTCCAGCAAAAGCGCATCCCATTCGGTAGGCACAATGGTATATTCCAGCCGGTGAATGCTTTCTACCAGCTTTCGGGTCTTGCGGTCGGCACGGTCGTAATTATGAAAATAGCTGCTGATCCGGTTACGGAGATTCTTCGCTTTCCCCACATAAATGATCTGCCCTTCTTCATTAAAGTACTTATAAATACCCGGTTCAGAAGGAAGCAGGGGGAGAACATTTTTATAATCAAATTTGATCATACGAAAGAATCAACGAACAGTTAGGACATCAAGTTAAAAGTGAAAAACTAAAAGTGAAAAGTTTCGGTTCATTAAGTTTTAGTTTTTCACTTTTAGTTTTTCACTTTTAAGAATTTTTGCTACTTTTGTGACGGCAAATTACCAGCTCCTGCTGAATCCCCCAGGACCGGAAGGTAGCAAGGGTAGGTGGTTGTAGCGGTGAATTTGCCATTTTTTTTGACCTTATCTCATATCGATATACATAATCATGAAATTTTTTATTGACACGGCCAGTCTTTCTGAGATCAAAGAAGCACAGGGCCTGGGCATTTTAGACGGTGTGACTACCAACCCTTCACTGATGGCCAAAGAAGGTATCACCGGGGAGGAAAACATCAAAAACCATTACAAGGAAATCTGTAAAATCGTTACCGGGGACGTCAGTGCCGAAGTCATCGCCACCGACTTCGAGGGGATGATCCGGGAAGGCCAGGAGCTGGTAAAGCTTCATGAGCAGATCGTGGTGAAGATCCCGATGACCAAAGACGGCGTAAAAGCCATCAAATACTTCTCCGAAAGAGGTATCAAAACCAACTGTACACTTGTTTTCTCTGCCGGACAGGCCCTTTTAGCCGCCAAAGCCGGTGCTACATACGTTTCTCCCTTCATCGGTCGTTTAGACGATGTAAGCACCGACGGCCTGACACTGATCGAAGACATTCGCCTGATTTACGACAATTACGGATATGCCACGGAGATCCTGGCCGCTTCGGTACGTACGCCGATGCACATCCTGAACTGTGCAAAGATCGGTGCCGACGTAATGACCGGTCCGTTATCGGCTATCCTGGCGCTGCTTAACCATCCGTTAACCGACATCGGCCTGGCAAAATTCCTGGCTGATTACGCGAAAGGAAACCAATAAGCTATGGCAAACGAGGTCATCACACTCTCCCATGCAGATATTTATCAGAAAGACACCCTGGTGCTTTCGGATGTTAACTTCAGCATAACGGAAGGAGAATTTGTATACCTCATCGGGAAAACAGGGAGCGGGAAAAGCTCCCTGCTGAAAACCCTTTATGCAGACCTCTGGCTGGAAAAAGGTTCGGGAAACGTAGCCGGTTTTCAGCTGGAAAAAATTGCACACAAAGAAGTACCGTACCTTCGCCGGAAAATCGGCATTATCTTCCAGGATTTCCAGCTTCTCACCGACCGCTCTGTTCACCAGAACCTGCGCTTTTTCATGGGTGCCATGGGCTGGAAAGACCAGGCAGAAATTGATACGCGTATCCGTGAAGTGCTGGAGCTGGTCAGCCTGCCTGATGTCTTAAAGAAAATGCCCCACCAGCTTTCGGGCGGTGAGCAACAGCGGATAGCCATTGCCCGCGCCCTGCTGAATCACCCGGAGATCCTGCTGGCCGATGAGCCTACCGGTAACCTTGACCCGGAAAAATCGATTGAAATCCTGAAGCTTTTCTTCAAAATCAACCAGGTATCCAAAACGGCCATACTGATGGCCACCCATGAGCTGGCCCTGATTGAGCAGTACCCGAAAAGAACACTTTACTGCGAAGGCGGTAAAGTGCGTGACTTATCGGTATAACAGCTTACTTCGTTCTCAGCTTCACCACCGGGATGATCATCTCTTCCAACGAAACGCCTCCGTGCTGGAAAGTGTCGCGGTAATGACTTACATAATGATTATAATTATTCGGGTAGGCGAAGAAATAATCATTGGTCGTGAAGAAATACGAGGTAGACAGGTTCGGACTGGGCAGCTTATAATTTTCCGGCCGGCGCACTTCGATCACAAAATCTGCTTTATCGTCGAGATTCAGATTTTTCCCCTGCTTATAGCGCAGGTTGGTATTCACGTTGCGGTCGCCCACAATGCGCTTGGGGTTCCGTACCTTCACCATGCCGTGATCGGTAGTAATAACCATCCGCCCGTTTTTAGAAGCAATCAGCTTCAGGAAATCCAGGATAGGTGAATGCAGGATCCATGACCGGGTGATAGACCGGTAAGCGGCCTCATCCGGGGCCAGCTCTTTGATGACCGCCATGTCTGTGCGGGCATGCGACAGCATATCGATGAAATTAAAAACCACTACCACCAGGTCGTCTTTCAACAGGTTATTGAAACCGTCTACCAGGTTTTTGGCCTGGGTATTGTTCAGGATTTTATGGAAGCTGAAGCTGTTGCCGATATTGCTTTTCTTCAGCTGCCGCCTTAAGAACTCTTCTTCGTTCTTGTTCAGCCCTTCCTCGTTATCGCCCTCATCGTTAATCCAGAGATCGGGATGCTGCCTTGACATGTCCAGGGGCGTCAGGCCCGAGAAAATGGCATTACGGGCATAGCCGGTTGCCGTAGGCAGAATAGAATAATACGAATCTTCGTCTTCCACCACAAAAAAATCGCTGATGATCTCTTCCAGGATCTTCCATTGATCCAGCCGGAAATTATCGAGCAGTATAAAAAACAGGGGATCTCCCTCCCGCAGGTGCGGAAATACCTTTGACTTCAGCAGGTTATGCGACATGACCGGCTTCTTCACATTCGGGCTGGTCATCCAGTCTTCATAGTTGTCTTCAATAAACTCGGCAAAGCGGGTATTGGCCTCTGATTTCTGCATCTGGAAGACCTCTTCCATCGATTTATCGGTAGAACCGTCGATTTCCAGCTCCCAGAACACCAGCTTCCTGTAAATCTCGGCCCATTCACTGAAATCCAGCTCTTCATTGTACTGCATGGTGAGCTGCCGGAAGTCCTGCATATAGCTTGAATTGGTCTTTTCAGCCACCAGGCGCTTGTTTTCCAGGAGCCTTTTGGCCGAAAGCAGGATCTGGTTAGGATTAATGGGCTTGATGAGGTAATCGGCAATTTTGGAGCCAATGGCCTCCTCCATGATCCGTTCCTCTTCTGATTTGGTGATCATGACCACCGGGATATTCGGCTTGATTTTCTTGATTTCGGTAAGGGTATCCAGGCCGGTCATTCCAGCCATCATCTCATCGAGGAAGATCAGGTCAAAGTTTTGTTTCTCTACCAGGTCAAGCGCATCTGCGCCGCTGGGCACCGGTGTTACGTCATATCCCTTGGTTTCTAAAAAAACAATATATGGTTTCAGGAGTTCTATCTCGTCATCAGCCCACAATATGGTACTACGCTGCATATAAATTTCTTTGGTGTTATGTATGGAATACGTTTTTACCGGTTCAAAAATTGCTTCAGACGCAGGAAATCTTCCTCGGTATCAATTCCGATCCCATCTGAAAATACCTCTACCATCTTCACTTTGTAGCCGTTAGCCAGCCACCGCAGCTGTTCCAGCCTTTCCTGGATCTCCAGGCGGGCCATGGGCAGCTTGACCACTTTCTCCAGGATATCGGCCCGGAAGCCGTACATGCCGATATGCTTGAAGTAATCGGCCTGGCTTACCCACTGGTCGGTTGCCACCTCCCGCAGGTGCGGAATGGGCGAACGGCTGAAATACAGCGCTTCCTGCTGCTCGTTCATGACCACCTTCACCACGTTCGGGTTCAGCAGCACATCGGTTTCCTTGATGCGGATACACACGGAAGCAATCTCCGAAGTAATCTTGAAAGAAGCGCTCAGCCGGTTGATATTCTCCGGATCCATCAGCGGCTCATCGCCCTGGATATTAATCACGAAGTCATAATTGACCGTGCCTCCCATTACTTTCAGGGCCTCTGCGCAGCGGTCGGTTCCGCTGGGATGCTTATCGGAGGTCATCACCACGTTACCGCCAAAATTCCTGACATGCTCTTCCACGAGGGTACTGTCAGTGGCAATGACCACATCAGAAAGGCTGTTGGCTTTGAGACAGCGCTCATAAACCATTTGCAGAACACTCTTGCCATTTACCTCCAGCAGCAGCTTGGCAGGAAGACGGCTGGAGGCATAGCGTGCAGGTATAATTCCTAAAATTTTCAAGTGATTATGTATATTTCTACCACAAATTTAACCACTATTTTTTATTATCCCAGCTTCTTGACTTTGACATAAAATATTAGTAGCTTTGCAGACTAAGCTTTCCTCAGAATAATGAAACAACTAATCGCCGCATTCACCGCAATGGTCCTGTATTTACCGTCTTTCGGGCAAAACGAAGGGGCCTTTATCCTGCACAAGGTAGCACCGAAAGAAACCCTGTACAGCCTGGTTAAAAAGTACAATACCAATTTTGCTACCGTCGAAACACTCAACCCTTCGCTGGCCAACGGCAATAGCGACATCAAAGTGGGCCAGGTGATTAAATTTCCGAAAAACAGCCCGGTTTCCGCAGAAAAGAAAACCGAAGTAGCGGCAAAGCAGACAACCACCAGCACCGTACACACCGTAAAGCCCAATGAAACGGTTTTCTCTATTTCGCGGATGTATAATGTGGATATCTCCAACCTGGTAGAAGCCAATAAAATTACCAGCAATACCATACGGGTGGGGGAAAAGCTCATTGTAGACGGCGCCACCATTGCCAATATAGCCGCCACTACCCACCGCGAAGAAGAGCTCAGGCTGAAGCCCACGGGTAAAAACATGAGAGAAACGGGTATCGCTGAAGTGATCAACACACCGAACAAGTCTTCGAAATACCTGGCGCTGCACCGCAAAGCCCCCATTGGCTCCAATATCAAAATAACCAACGAGGCCACCGGGCATACCATTGTGGCCAAGGTGATCGGCAACCTGAATGAAAAAGGGCCTGATGAGAACATCATGATCAAGCTGTCGCCCTACGCCTATTACCAGCTGCGGCCGAAAGACGCCCGCCTGCGGGCCACCGTAGAATATTATTTACCTGACGGAGCGGATGAAGTGGTCAGCAAATGAGGCGCTGCACGAGCTGCTGGAAGAAAAATACCTGAAATACAACCGGCCGGATTTCATTGAGAACGACCCCGTCAGCCTGCCGCACCGGTTCACCCGGCCGGGAGACATAGAGATAGCCGGTTTCTTTGCCGCCATCCTGGCCTGGGGGCAGCGTAAGACCATTATTGCCAAATGCACGGAGCTTATGAGCCGCATGGACAATGCCCCCCACGATTTTGTGGTACATGCCACCGGCAGTGAGCTCCGGGCCCTGGAAGGATTCCGCCATCGTACCTTCAATGATTTCGACCTGCTCTACATCGTTTCTTTCCTGAAAGAGCATTACCGGAAGCACGCCAGCCTGGAAGCTGCCTTTTTAGGGCAAAACGACCCGGGCGGTAACGTACGTTCCAACCTGACCGCTTTCCGGGAGGCCTTCCTGGCCGGAAGCGGGGGGCCGGTCCGCACCTCGAAGCACATCTCCACCCCGGCCAACCGCAGCGCCTGCAAGCGGCTGAACATGTTCCTGAGATGGATGGTACGGCAAGACGACAAAGGCGTAGACTTCGGCATCTGGCGGCAGCTCCGTTCCTCCCAGCTGATCATCCCCTGCGATGTGCACGTAGAGAACATTGCCCGAAAACTGGGCCTGACTACCCGGCCCAAGGCCGACTGGGACATGGCCGAAGAGATAACACTCCGGCTGAAAACGTTTGATGAAAATGATCCGGCCCGCTTCGACTTCGCCCTTTTCGGCATGGGAATCGAAAATTATTTCAGTGAATAAACACCCGTGCGGGTTGAATAAACTTGAAATTGGACACTATATTTGCACCGTGGAAAGAATACGTTTAGAAATATTGAATTTGTCACCCAGTCAGCTGCAGGCAGGTTCTTTTACACTGGTGCTGAGTGAGGTATCCGGCGACCGGCGGCTGCCTATCATTATCGGCATGTTTGAAGCGCAGGCCATAGCCATTGAAATGGAGAAACTCTCTCCTACCCGCCCGCTGACCCACGACCTCTTCAAATCATTTGCCAAGTCATTTGACTTTTCGGTAGAAGAAATTCATATTTCAGACATCCAGGAAGGCGTTTTTTACTCCCGGATCATCTGTACCGATGGCATACGCCAGAAAAATATTGACGCCCGGCCGTCTGACGCCGTGGCCATTGCCCTGCGGTTTAACGCACCCATCTATACTACCGAGGAAGTCCTTTCGGTAGCCGGCATTTCTTCTGACGACGAAACCCCGCCCGAAACCCCTGCCAAAGAGGTGAAGGTCAGGAACAGGAACAGCCTGACCGGTCTTTCTACCGAAGAGCTGAACGCTATGCTGAGCGAGGCCATTGCCAATGAGGAATACGAGCGTGCTGCGCAAATCAGGGATGAGATCGAAAAACGGAATTAACAAAAAATGCTGAGAACCCTTAGGAATTTCTTACCCCGCCCCGGCGATAGTTCGCGGCCATTCCTGCGGTTCCTGAGCTACCTGGACATCCTCGGGCTGTTCCAGAAGGATCCGTTCGGAAACTCTATGTTTCTTAAACGCATTATCATATTTGTTGCCGGCTGGCCCACTTTCTGGCGGATAGCCGTAGCCAACAAGCTCAAAATAGAAGGAATTGAATACCTGAAAGACCTCCCGGACCGGAACGTCTTCTTCATCTCCAACCACCAGACCTACTTTGCCGATGTAATCTCTTTCTATCATATCTTCTGCAATGTGAAATGGGGCTTTGGTAAAAAGCTGTTTCCCGTTTACCTGCTGGCTCCGCGGGCATATATATTTTATATAGCGGCCAAAGAAACCATGAAATCGGGTATTATTCCCAAGGTCTTCAGCCTGGCAGGAGCCATACTGGTAGAACGCAGCTGGCGGGCAGAAGGCGTAAATGTCAAGCGGGAAGTAGACCGTTCGGCCGGAGATAACGTATCAAAAGCCCTGAAAGAAGGCTGGGTGATCAGTTTTCCGCAGGGTACTACCAGCCCCTATGCGCCTATCCGGAAAGGTACGGCCCATATTATCCTTGACAACAAGCCCATTGTAGTGCCTGTAGTGATCAATGGCTTCCGGCGGGCCTTCAATAAAACCGGCCTGAAATACAAGAGGAGAAACACCACCCTGACCGTAAAATTCAAAAAGCCGCTTCACATCGACGAAAACAGCACCCTGGAAGGCGTCACCAAAACAGTAGAGCAGATCATTGAGCAGAACATGCCGGAAATGATAGCCGAATGGAATGCGCTGAAGGAAATGGCGAAACGGGGGGAATAATATTCAGCGTTTTAAATTATCATCGCAGTTTTATGTAGGGATATTCTTTGCTACCCTATTGACAAATACAATATGCTTAGAAATTAACAGCTAATAAAAAGTCTTTAATGTGGACGTGCCTCACTCCATCAATGGTATCTTGCCAGAAATCATCCATCGTTACCACATACTTAGGATAATGGTCTTCAACAGAAAGCAACGGGGCGTATTCTCTTTCTACGGTTTCGGGCGATTCTAATTTATACGCCACCTGAATATAGATTTTCTCATTCTTCTTTTCGGCAATAAAGTCTATCTCCCGGGTGTCTACTTTTCCGATGTACACTTTATAACCCCGTCGTTTCAGCTCCAGAAAAACGATGTTTTCCAATATACCCGAAATGGAGCGGTCTCTGAAGCCCATAGTGGCATACACCAGAGAAACATCACTCACATAAAACTTCTCCTGGGTTTTTAGTATTTCTTTCCCTTTCACATCATATCGGGGTACTTTATACAGGATAAAAGCCCCCTCCAGAGCATGAAGATAATTATAAACTGTGCTGAGATCTGTTTTTCTTTGCTGACTTTTAAAATAGTCTGCTACGTTTTTCCCGGAGAATGTGTTGCCCAGGTTATCAAACGCATATTTTATAACTCGCTCCAGAAGCTCCACATCCCTGATTTTGTAACGCTGCACCGTGTCCCGCAAAATCACTGAAGAATAAATATCATATACGATTTTATAAGCTGTTTCTTCGGGATAGTGGCCTGTGTATAAAACCGGAAAACCGCCCTTACGTAAATATTCAGTAAACGGCTCAGCAATATTATCTACTTCATATTCGGAATTAAATTTCAGACTTTCGGCATAAGACAAGGTATAAATGGAGATTTCAACATACCTCCCGGCCACATAGGTAGCCAGTTCAGACGACAGCAAATGGGAATTAGAACCTGTAAGATAGATATCAGCATCAAAATCAACCAAAAAAGAGTTCACGGCCTGTTCCCAGCTTTCCACCTCCTGTATTTCATCCAGCAAAATATATACCCTCCCTGTACTTCTTGCTGCCATATAATCATACAATGCCCGGGCATTTCTTAGTTCAGAATACGTAAAACTCTCTAAATTAATGGATATAATCCGGTCTTCCGGAACACCGGAGGCCAACAGCTCGTTTTTCAGTAACCGCATTACGGTAGACTTGCCACTTCTTCGGATTCCGGTAAGGATTTTGATAAGCGGTTTATCTATAAACGGTTTTATTTGTTCCAAATATGCTTCTCGAACAATCATAATTTTGCAGATTATAACCACAAAGATAGATTAAAAATGAAAAGTTTTTTTGGTTATAACCAAAAAAACTTTTAAAAATGATATACTTTTTAGGGCTATAATCATTAGTTTCGTTATGGTTCTGCAAGTGAATTAACTATAAGGATTATTTACCTGGATAAATATTTCTAAGTGAACGCCTACCTCGCCTGTTTTTAGATTCTTTGAGTACGGTGTCATGAAAGAAGAACAGATAGAAGTGGGCGGTGGTTTACATATAAAATGAAAAATATTTTACCGTCAACTCATTTTTCGACTAAAAGTGATTGCATATTTTTAATGATAAATATAACTTTATCGTACAATCATTTATTAACTGATGTTACGCATTTCGTGAAATAGATTTAACCACATAGATTTTATAAAGAAGATCAAATCTATGTATCTATTGTGGTTTGGAAATAGTTCGTAACATGAGTTACTAAATAGATTTATTAACCACATAGGTTTTATAAAGAAGATCAAATCTATGTATTTATTGTGGTTTGGAAATAGTTCGTAACATGAGTTACTAAATAGATTTATTAACCACATAGGTTTTATAAAGAAGATCAAATCTATGTATCTATTGTGGTTTGGAAATAGTGCGTAACATGAATTATTAACACGATTGAAACAATATCTTTTGTTATGTTAACGGTAACTAAGACATCCTCCTTGTTATTAGTATTTACAATCGGTTTATTCGCCTGCTCTGAAGGAGAAGGAGATACCCAAGTCAGATTTAGAGCCTTGGTTTAATAATACGTGGGGCACGAACTACCTTTTGGGTTATAAACTTGCGTTTTACGAGATTCTTCCGGTTATAGACAACCCCGAAGTGCCTGTCGCACCCGAAGATTATGTAGTTACGCTGGCAGTACGTAAAAAGTGATATTATCTCATCATGTTTATAATTAAAATCCTTAGTTCAGTCTCGTATTATTCCGCTTGAACCCGATTTGCCAAATATTTGTTTATATAAGGAATCTAAGGACAGAGCATGTTGCTAAAACTCTGATTGCACAAGAAACTGAAATTGAAAATTTCATCAATAATCCCAGTTTCGGGATTCTTGAAATCACGTTAAGTTAATTTCTTTAATCCGTGAGATTTCAACTCCTAAAAAACCTTAAAAAGCCCTCATATACCCTACCTTACTAAATTAATAATTATCTTTGGGCTTCAATATTCAAATTTTCAGGAATGAATATCAACAGCAAGCTGGGAAATTATCCGGGAATCCTGATCACGGTGAGCCTCACTGTAGCGCTTTTCCTGATCGGGTTTTGCGGGTGGATCGCCATTACGTCCAAAGAACTGATCAAATACGTACGCCAGAACGTGGAAGTCCAGGTGTATATGGATAAATCTCTCGACTCGCTGGCCGTGCAAAACCTGCGGGCCGACCTGGTGAAGCTGGATATTGCTGAAACGGTCAAAGGCAAACCGGCCATCACTTTAATCACCAAAGACAAAGCCGCTGAAGTTTTTTTCCAGGAAACCCGCGAAAACTACCAGGAAGTGCTGGGGGAAAACCCTTTCAGTGATGCCTATAACATCAAGCTGAAGGAAGAAAACATTACGGAAAGCCGCCTCCAGGAGCTGCAGGAACGCATAGCCAAGATACCGGGCGTATCTGAAGTAGATTACCCGAAAGACTTTCTGAAAGGAATTATCAGCAATGTCAATAAAATTTATAAAGTAGTGGCCATCATTGTGCTGATCTTTTTTGTGGCCACCCTGCTTCTCATCAACAACACCATCAAGCTGGCGCTGTACTCGCAACGGTTCATTATCCGTACCATGCAGCTGGTAGGCGCCACCGACTGGTTCATCCAGAGGCCGTTCCTGGTCACGGGCTTTTTCCAGGGACTGCTGGCCGCGGTGCTGAGCATTGTGCTGATTTACCTTACCCAGTATGCGGCTTCCGCACAGGTCGAAGGGCTGACCCTCCTGGCCAATCCGCTGCTTACAACAATACTGTTTCTTATTCTCCTCGTTCTCGGCCCGGTCATCGGTATCCTGAGCACCTACCAGTCGGTAGCGAGGTATAACAAAATGGATTTAGATAAATTATATTAATCAAAATGGACAATTCAACAGAAAAGTCGGGTCTGCCCTTCAAAAAGACCAACTATGTACACATGCTTATCGGCCTGGGGGTGATCATCCTGGGTTTCATTATCATGACCCTCGACAAGCAGGAATTCGGTTTCGGATTTTTAGGAATTACCCTGGGGCCCCTGGTTGCCTTTGCCGGGTTTATCTATGAGTTTTACGCAATCCTGAAAAAATAAATGGAATTAATTCACGCTATTATATTAGCGATCATTGAGGGTCTTACTGAATTTCTGCCGGTATCCTCTACCGGGCACATGATCATTGCCTCATCCCTGATGGGCCTCGAGTCTGACGCTTTCGTCAAGCTCTTTACCATAGCCATCCAGCTGGGCACCATTCTTTCGGTGCTCGTCTTATACTATAAACGTTTTTTCCGGTCATTTGATTTCTATTTCAAGCTGGTAGTGGCGGCTATTCCTGCTTCCGTATTCGGCTTCCTCTTCAATGACCAGATCGACTCGCTGCTGGAAAGCCCCTTAACCGTGGGCATTACCCTGGTCATCGGCGGTATCATCCTGCTGTTTGTAGACCGCTGGTTTAACCGGCCCGTTATTGACAACTCAGACGACATCACCTATATGCAGGCCCTGAAGATCGGCCTGTTCCAGTGCCTGGCGCTGATTCCGGGTACTTCGCGGTCGGCCAGCACCATTGTGGGCGGTATGACCCAACAGCTGACCCGGAAGGCCGCAGCGGAATTTTCTTTCTTCCTGGCTATCCCCATGATGCTCGGCGCTACCGTGCTGAAGCTCAAAAAATACCTGGATTCGGGCCTTACCCTGAGCAGCAAAGAGATCAACCTCCTGGTCATCGGTAACGTGGTGGGCTTCGTGGTGGCCATACTGGCCATTAAATTCTTTATTGAAATCGTATCCAAACACGGGTTCCGGGCTTTCGGATGGTACCGGATCGTGGTAGGCGGAGTGATCATTGCCATGATTCTCAGCGGTAAAAGTCTGCAAATTATCTGATGATCGAAGAATTTCAGGCCGGAGAGGTTTTACTGATCGACAAACCCTATACATGGACCAGCTTTGACGTGGTCAATAAGATCCGTTACGCCTTTAAGCCTCATAAGATCAAAGTGGGCCATGCCGGCACGCTCGACCCCCTGGCCACCGGCCTGCTGGTCATTTGTGTGGGTAAAAAGACCAAAGAAATAGACCTTTACCAGGCACAGATCAAAGAATATACGGGGAAAATCCGGGTGGGCAGCACCACGCCCTCTTTTGATCTGGAGACCCAGCCTGACGCCGAATATCCTACGGGACACATTACACCGGAAATGATCGAAGCCGCGCGCCGCTCCTTTTTGGGAACCATACACCAGGTACCTCCTGTTTATTCTGCTATAAAAGTAGACGGAAAACGGGCGTATGAGTCGGCCAGGCAGGGCAAAGACCTGGAGCTGAAATCAAGGGAGGTCCAGATCGAAGCGTTTGACCTTGACCTCTCGGCCTTTCCCGAAATCGGCTTCCGGGTGGTGTGCTCAAAAGGCACGTATATCCGCAGCCTGGCCCGTGACCTCGGAACGGCCCTCAACAGCGGAGCGCACCTGACCGCCCTGCGGCGGGAAAGGATAGGCGACTTTCGTGTTTCGGAGGCCCTTACCGTAGACCAGGCTGTAGAACAAATCAAGAGTAACCTATGAAAATCTACCATAATCTTTCCGAATTCAAACCCAAAGGGAACGCCATTGTTACGACGGGAACTTTCGACGGGGTGCACATCGGGCACCGCAAGATCTTATCGCGGCTGATGGAAAAAGCAAAAGAGGTGAATGGCGAATCGGTGCTGCTGACCTTCTGGCCGCACCCCAAGCTGGTGCTTTCACCCGACAGCCATACCCGTGTAACGCGTATCCTGACCACTCTTGAAGAAAAAATCGAATTGCTGGAAGAGCTGGGTCTTGACCACCTGGTCATCCTGCCCTTTACCCGTGAATTTTCAGAGCTCAGCTGTGAGCAGTATATAGAAGACGTGCTGATCAGCGGCTTCGGCACCAAAGCCATGGTGATCGGTTATGATCACCGTTTCGGCAGGAACCGCGAAGGCGGCATCGACTACCTTATCCAGCATTCGGAACGCTTTAAAATTGAGATCGAGGAGATCAGCCGCCAGGAGATCGACAACATCACCATCAGCTCTACCAAGATCAGGAAGGCCCTGGAAGAAGGAGATATTCAAACCGCCAATGAGCTGCTGGGAAGAAGGTATGACTTCTCCGGTACGGTGGTCAAGGGACGGCAGCTGGGCCGCCAGATCGGTTTCCCGACCGCCAATGTAAAAACACCCAACGAGTTCAAGCTGATCCCTAAAAACGGGGTGTATGCAGTAGAAACCTGGGTGAGAGACATTAAGTACGGTGGCGTGATGAATATTGGCGTACGCCCTACCGTAGAAGGAAAAGGAATTACCCAGGAAGTGTATATCTTTGATTTTTCTGACGACATTTACGGCGAAAGCGTTAAAGTGGAGATCGTGGATTTCATCCGCGACGAGCAGAAATTCGACAGCATAGACGAGCTGATCCGCCAGATCAGGGCAGACGTGGAAACCTCTGCGAAACTACTGAAATCATGAATAAGAAGACGTTTGTCATCCTTTCAGCAGCCTGCATCCTGGTGCTGTGGTGCTTTCAGAATGCCATTACCGTAAATGTGCCCTGGTGGGACGATTTTCACGGGATCATCCTGCCCGTGTATGATCTTTTTACGGAAAAGTCTTTTATCGAAAAATTCCTGAACTTTGTTTCGCTGAACAACGAGCACCGGGTGGTCAACGACCGTATTTTTACCCTGCTCATCTACCTGGTGACCGGAAAATTTGAGCTGAAAGCCTTGGCGCTGCTGGGCTTTGTTAACCTGATCGGCATTTTCCTGGTGGTGGTCAGGGTACTCCGGATCCAGAAAGTACAATGGATAGCCCTGCTGCCGGTACCGTTCCTGATCTTCCATGCCCAGTATTATGAGGGCCTGCAATCGCTGATGGTACCCTTTCAGAACTTTTCGGTGATCCTGTACATGCTGCTGAGCCTGTATTTCCTGGTTTTCCGGAAAAGCTTTGTCGCCGGCTTCGTTTTTGCGCTGGCCGCCATTTTCTCGCACGGCAACGGCATACTGGTGTTTATCCTGGGCGCTATGGTGCTGCTTATCCGCCGGGAATACAGGCAAACCGTTCTCTGGACGTTGCTCTCGGTATTCACCGTATTCATTTACTTCCTGGGATACTCGAAGCCCGAATGGGCCAATGAGGCTGTAATTTCGCCCTGGAAAAACCCTGTGGCCGCCATTCGTTACGGCTTTGAATTTTTAGGGGCCTATTCGCTGAACCTGGTAGAAATATCAACGGGCCTGGCCAACTCTTCCCTGAAACAGCTGTTGCCCCAGCTGACCGGCCTGGCCGTAGTGCTGTTATGGCTGTACCTGGTGCTCAAAAAATATCCCTTGCAGAAAAGCAGCCTGCAAAAGCTTAAGGATAACCCCGCAGACCAGTTTTTGCTGGGCATGGCCGCCTTCTTCCTGGCCACCGGTGTTATGATGGGGCTCACCCGCACGGGTTTCCCGGTGCTCAGCCGCTATACCATCAACTCTTCGTTTTTCCTGGTAGCGCTCTGGGGCTTTTACGTGACCAATTATTCGGAAAAAGGCAGCCGGCTGGTGACCCTGCTGACTTTCGGCGGGGCGCTGCTCTCGTATTACAATGCCACCGCCAAAGGGATTTATTTCCGGGATAACTGCATCACCGACGCCATTAATTACCGCGTCAACGGCACCTGGGTCAACGGGTACAGCGATTCCAGCCATGTGGCAAGGGTAAACCCGCTCCTGAAAGAGCCCCTGGCCGCCGGCGCCTATGTATTCCCTTCCTCAGAACTGGATAATTTCAGCCGGTGGAGCGCCGAAACCAGTCGTGAAAAGGCAGATTTCAGCATTGTTGGCGACTACCTGATCATTTCCGGAACGGCGGATACGGAAACGTTTTTCACCCTCGAATCAGACAGGCACCAGTTCATATTTCCCGTCAGCAAAATACGCGCTAATCCCAAAGATTTCCTGCTTCACCGCACCTATTATTCGGATCTTTACCGCGCGGTTTTCCCTATCCATATCGTGCCGGCAGAGCATTACCGGATCTATAAAATAACCCGCCGGGGAAACGGGTTTAAAAAACTCTATCTTCAGCGGGTTCTGACGCCGGCGAAACTGATCGTCTACCGTAAGGATGTGCCTGCGGAACAGGAGAGATAGGTTGGGGCCTACCCTTCCTGTATTGCGCTGAGCTTTTATGCGTTTCTTACGTAGCTGCCCAGCACTTTGATGTAGCTGCCGTGCTTTTTCAGGATCTTCTGGAAGTTCTCATCCTTGTAATAACCCAGGAATTCCATAAAAAACCAGAAATTGAAATCTTCGCTGCCTTTGTACGGCCGGCTTTCAATTTTGGTCAGGTTGATGTTTCCCTTGCGGAAATCCTGCAGGAAACGGGCCAGTGATCCGGCCTCATCTGTTTTGGGCAGCCGGGCCACAATGGTGGTCTTGTCGTTTCCTGAGGGCTGGTTTTCATAATTCTTGCTGATAATAATAAACCGTGTGCGGTTATTGCTGTTATCTTCTATATTATGAAATAAAACGGGAAGGCGGAACAGCTTGGCGGCAATCTCGCTGCAGATGGCGGCGGCTTCCGGGTCTCCTGCCGCCAGCTTGGCCGCCTTAGAGGTAGACTCCACCTGGATCTCCTCGGGGTTATGCTGCTCAAAGTATTTGTTCAGGAAACCGCGGCATTGCCGGAAAGCAATGTCTTTGGAATAGATCCGTTTGATCCGGGCCGGGTTTTCGGCTTCGGTGGCCAGAGTAAAATGCACCGATATTTTCAGTTCGGCCGCGATAGAAACATCGGCCATGCTCAGCAGATCAATGGTTTCGTAAACAATTCCCTCCTGGTTATTTTCGATCGGGATGACCCCAAAACGGGCACGCCCCGTTTCCACCGCTTCAAATACCGAGCGGATGGTGGGCAGGGTCATGTATTCTGACATGGCACCGAAGCGGCTCTCGGCTGCCTGGTGGGTAAAGCTGCCCTCCGGCCCCAGGTATGCCACCCTCTCCGGGAGCTCGATATTGCGGGCCGCCGCAAAAATTTCCAGGAAAATGGCTTCAATGGCAGAAGGGGTGAGCGGGCCTTTCGACAGGCCCACCATCTTTTCCACGATCCACTTTTCCCGTTCGGGCCGGTAAATGGCGCCCTTGGTCTCCCGTTTGATCTCCCCTACTTTCTGTACCCAGCGCATCCGCTCATTGAGCAATACGATCAGCTTTTCATCAATGAGGTCAATTTCCTTTCTTACGTTCTCTAAAGTCACTTTTCTATCTGGTTATTCATCCACAATCTCTACTTCTTTCTCTTCCAGGATATCCTGCTCAATAATCAGGTTATCGATAATGAAGACCTGCCTTTCGGGGGTGTTTTTCCCCATATAATAGCTCAGGATCTTGGGTATGGCCGATTCCTTCTCCAGGATCACGGGATCCAGCTTGATGTCTTTCGAAATAAAGCCTTCAAACTCGTGGGGCGAGATCTCTCCCAGTCCCTTGAAGCGGGTGATCTCGGGTTTTCCGCCCAGCTTGCTGATAGCGTTGAGCTTCTCTTCTTCTGAATAGCAATAAATGGTTTCCTTTTTATTCCTCACCCGGAAAAGCGGGGTCTGAAGAATAAAGAGGTGTCCTTCCCGGACCAGCTCAGGGAAAAACTGCAAAAAGAACGTCAGCAAAAGCAGCCGGATATGCGATCCGTCCACGTCAGCATCCGTAGCAATAATGATCTGGTTATACCGGAGGGTCTCGATACCGTTTTCAATATCAAGGGCGTGCTGAAGAAGGTTAAATTCCTCGTTCTCGTATACCACCTTTTTGCTTAACCCGTAGCAGTTCAGGGGTTTCCCTCTCAGGCTGAACACGGCCTGGGTTTCGGGGTTACGCGCCTTGGTAATGGAGCCACTGGCCGAGTCGCCCTCGGTAATGAACAGCATGGTATCCTGCTTGCCTTCAAACTTTTCGTCGTTCAGGTGATACCGGCAGTCGCGCAGCTTGCGGTTATGCAGGTTGGCTTTTTTGGCCCTTTCGTTGGCAATTTTCTTCACCCCGGCCAGCTCTTTTCTTTCCCGCTCCGACTGCTCGATCCGTCGTTTCAGGGCGTCTTTCACTTCCGGGTTCATATGCAGGAAGTTATCCAGCTTTTCTTTTACGAAATCGTTCACAAAAGACCGCACGGTGGGCGCGTTTTCATCCAGGCTGATGTTATTGGAACCCAGCTTGGTTTTGGTTTGCGACTCAAAAACCGGCTCCTGGATCCGCACCGCAATGGCCCCGATGATCGACTGCCGCACATCTTCTGAAGCATAGTCTTTCCCGTAATGATCACGCACGGTTTTGACCACGGCTTCCTTAAAAGCAGAGAGATGGGTGCCGCCCTGGGTGGTATTTTGTCCGTTCACAAAAGAATAATACTCCTCGCCGTACTGGTTGCCGTGGGTGAGCGCCATCTCAATATCCTCTCCTTTGAGATGGATGATCGGGTAGCGCAGCGAGGCCTCGTCGGTTTTACGGAGCAGGAGGTCGAGCAACCCGTTAGCCGAATAAAACTTTTTCTTGTTCAGGTACAGCGACAGCCCGGAATTCAGGTAACAATAATTCCAGATCATGTTTTCCACGTATTGCCCGATAAAGTGGTAATTTTTGAAAACGGTATTGTCGGGTTCAAAAACCACGAGGGTACCGTTTTTGGCCTCTGTAGGCTCAACCGGGCTTTCCGACTTCAGCTCTCCCCTTTCAAAAACCGCCGATTTCTGCTCGCCGTCGCGTATAGCCGTAACACTGAAATAAGATGACAGTGCATTTACCGCCTTGGTACCTACCCCGTTCAGTCCCACAGCCTTCTGAAAAGCCTTGGAGTCGTATTTGGCCCCTGTATTGATCTTGGAGACCACATCCACTACCTTACCGAGGGGAATACCGCGCCCGTAATCGCGTACCAATACTTTTCCTTCATCAATCGAAACCTCAATTGACTTCCCGAAGCCCATTGCATATTCATCAATACAGTTGTCCAGCACCTCTTTGAGCAATACGTAAATCCCGTCATCCGGAGCCGACCCGTCGCCCAGCTTACCGATATACATCCCCGGGCGCAGCCGGATATGTTCTTTCCAATCCAATGAACGAATACTGCTCTCGTCGTAATTATTCTCAGCCATAGTAAATATTAAACCACCAATTCAAACGTTTACAAAAAATAAGACGAAAGGGCCATCTGCTGCCGGCAACCTGCCTGAGGGCACCGGCCGGCCCGGCCGCTTTTACACACCTCAATTATCTTTTAAATGCAAAGTTCTCATTTATTCAGTTTCTTCTTGTATTTTTGTAGTTTCTTAGTCAAAGGGAAAACGCATCAAATGAAATTGTTCAAAGTTAGGAAGACAAATTTAATTGTTAAGATAGTTTTAATTTTATTATTGAATCTATCGCTGGAGAAGGCGGTAACTGCGCAGGAAAAGGAAAAAGAAACCAAGGCCACGACTCAGAAAACCGCAGAACCGACCCAGAAAAATGTTCCCGCCAACAACCGTACCACCACACGGGAAGGCCGGCTGCCTGCCGGCGTCACCACGGAAGCACGTGCTATAGCCCTCACACCCGAAGAAACGGTGGCGGTACAGGCGGAAGAGACCAACCGCCTTGCCAGGGAAGCCGAAATAGCGGCTGACGAAGCCCGGGCCGCCATCATCAGGAGAACGTTCGGGAGCTCACTGTTTGCCAACTCCAAATTTGATCTTACCCAGGCCATTAATATTGCCACTCCCAATAACTATGTGCTGGGCCCCGGCGATGAGCTGGAAGTGGTAGTTTACGGATTTTCCCAGAATATTCAGAAAGCCAGGATAAATGCCGACGGCTACGTTGTGCTTGAAAAAAGCGGGGTCGTGTCAGTGGCTAACCTCGACATGGACACGGCTACCGAAAAGATAAAAGCGGCTCTTTCCAAAACCTATGCCGGCATCAAAACGGGAAACACCTTTGTACGGGTGTCCCTTACCGGCTTCAGAACCATCAAAGTAAAAGTGACCGGAGAGGTGGTTGCACCGGGTACCTATACGCTTACCTCGTTCAGCAACCTGATGGCGGCGCTGCACGTTTCAGGCGGGCCCAATGACATCGGTACCTACCGCGACATCGTACTGATAAGAGGCAACCGGGAGATTGCTCATTTTGACATTTATGAATTTATTGTAAAAGGATATGCCTCCGGCGACAGGCTGCTGCAGGATCAGGATGTGGTGCAGGTAGGGCCGTTTATCTCCCGCGTGGCGGTTTCCGGTTTCACAAAACGTACCGGCCTTTTTGAAGTGAAGCCGGGAGAAAAGCTCAGCGATCTCCTGAAATTTGCCGGTGGCTTTAACCAGTACGCCTACTCCGATATTGTGAAGATCTACCGGAACACCTCCAGTGAACGCCGGATTGTTAACGTCAATAAGCCTGATTTCCCCAATGAAAATGTATACATGGGTGACTCATTGGTCGTAGAGAAAGTACTTGACCGGATAGAGAACGTGGTGACCATCACCGGTGCCGTTTTCCGGCCGGGTGAGTATTCGCTCGACTCCAATCCTACACTGACCAAGCTGGTCACTTCTGCTGCCGGGCTGAAAGAAGAATCTCTCCAGGGCCGGATCAACATCAACCGCACCAACAACGACCTTTCCATTTCCAATATATCTGTTAACTACAACGATATCCTGGAAGGCCGGGCCGAAGATCTTAAGCTGAAACGGCTCGACGAGGTCATCGTTCCCAGCATTTACGAGCTCACCGAACAGTCGGTTATCCGTATCCAGGGGGCCATCAATCACGAAGATGCCAAAGAAGGCATTGAGCTGCCCTATGTAAAAGACATGACCGTACAGGACGTGATTGTACGGGTGGGCGGACTGACCGAAGCGGCCTCGCTTTCCCGCATTGAGATCGTGAGGAGAAAGAGGAATATTGATCCGAAACAATCGGATGCACAGATCGCCGAGATCATCCAGTTCAATATGCGGCCTGACCTCAGCCTGGTGGATTCACGCGAGAGCATTTACCTTCTGCCGTTTGACGAGATCATTGTCAGAACCTCTCCCAACTACGAAAAGCAAACCCTGGTGAAAATATCGGGAGAAGTGATGTTCCCCGGTCCTTACGGACTGGAATACAAAGACGAAAGGATATCGCGGCTTATTGAGCGGGCAGGCGGACTGACCGACCTGGCGTATATGAATGGCGCCACGCTGCTGCGGAAAACGCTTCTGAGCGAACGCCAGCGGAAAAAACGGGAAGAAACCCTGACCAACCTGAATATCGGCAACAAAATAAAAACCACCGAGGGACTGGATGTAACCACTGCCCCCCTGACCACTACCACAACGACCACGGAAGGTGAGGTGGCTGATTCGTATATCAACGAAGACATCCCGATAGACCTCAAGAAGATCCTGGCCAACCCGAACGACATCACGTATGATCTTATCCTTCAGGACGGCGACGAGATCGTTATTCCCAAAAGGCTGGAAACCGTGCGGATAGAAGGGGAGATCCTTTATCCTACCACCGTAAAATACAACTCCGGTAAGAGCTTCCTCGACTACATTTCGGCTTCGGGAGGTTTCACTAAAAAATCGGCTAAGGGAAGCGCCTACGTAAGGTATCCTAACGGTAACGTAGACCGTACCCGTAAGTTCATGTTCATGCGTTTTCACCCGAAAGTAGAGCCGGGCAGCGAGATTGTTATTCCTCCGAAAACCGAAACTACCACGGAGCAATTCAACAAACTTTCCGGTACCATAACGACTATCAGTGCTACACTGGGTACTATTGTAACCATTATCGGTTTAATCAGGCTTACGAAATAGTATGGACAACACAGAACGAATTTCGACCAAAGAGTTTTTAAAGTCAACCTTTAATTACTTCCGGTTTCTGGGCAGTAACTGGCAACTCCTGCTGATTGTGCTGGTGGCCGGTAACCTGTATGACATGGCTAAAAACAATTACTTTACCACCACCAAGTCATACGGAGCCGCCATTGAATTCAATATAGACCTGGAGGGCAATGCCAACAGCCAGTTTGGCGGACTTGCCACGGCATTTATGGGCAATGCCTCCAACAACAGCGGGCTGATGGACATCACCAATTTCCCGATGGTGATCATGTCAAGAACCGTTTTTGAAAATGCCTTGATGACCGAAACAGAGCTTTTCGGAAAAAAAGACCTGTTTGTTAACTTCTTCATTGACAGCAGCGACATCAAAACCAAAGAATGGGGCGGCAATTTCTTCAAAGCACCCTCTTCTTACGCCCAGGTGAAATTTGAGAAAAAGAAGCCGGCCGATCTCACACCTTTTGAAAACCAGGTGATGGGAGAGATCGTGATGAAGCTGGAAGGAGATACCCACATGGAAAAACAACAGGGAACTTCTATCTACAACCTCTCTGCCAAGCTGACCAACGAGCTCCTGGCCAAAGCCTGGGTGGAAATCCTGCTTTCGGCCACGGAAGATTTCTATACGGAAATGAAGACCCGGAAAACCCGGAAGCTGATTACTATCCAGCAAAGGCGGGTAGACAGCCTCAGCGTACTGTTACGGGGGAACGACACCCGCCTGGCCCGGGCTACCTTTGAGCAGCCCGATGTGGTTAACCCGCTGGCGGGGATGACCCAGACCAAGCTCACCCGCGACAATACCTATTTGTCTAACCTGTACTTTACCAGCCTGAACAGCCTGGATAACCTGAATAACCTGCTGGTAGAGCAGACCCAGTTTTTCCAGATCTTAACACCGGTAAAGCTGCCCCTGGTTGCTGATTTCCGAACGGGGATAAGTGTCCGGCTGACAGGGCTTATCCTGCTTATAGCCACCATCTTCTTCATTTCGATCCGGAAATCTTACCTGGACATCATGTCTGAATAAATCCATCTATGAATTCCAGAGTCAGAGTAATTACCAATAAAAAAACTATTTCAGAGTATATCGCTGAGATCTGGGACTATAATGAGTTGTTCTGGATCCTGGCCAAGCGCGATATTATTGTCAAATATAAGCAGGCTGTGCTGGGCGTGGGCTGGGCTGCCATACGCCCCCTCATTACCACCCTGGTAATGGCGCTGGCTTTCGGAAGGCTGGGCCGGCTGGGGGTAAACACCTCTATTCCCTACATGCTGATCGTATCGGTCGGGGTAACGGTATGGCTCTATTTTTCGCAAAGCCTCACCACCATCAGCACCAGCCTGGTGCTGAATTCCAACCTGGTCACCAAAGTTTATTTCCCGCGGCTGATCATCCCGCTGTCTTCCATATTCATAGGACTGGTAGATGTGGTGGTATCTCTTGCGGTATTTGCCGGTCTGTGCATATTTTACCAGTTCCTGCCCGACTGGAAGATCATCTTTATCCCGCTTATCCTGATCCTGACTTTCCTGGCATCTTTCGGGGTGGGGCTGATTGCCGCCGTGCTGAACGTGAAATACCGTGATATAGGGCAACTGATTTCTTTTGTGGTACAGTTCGGTACCTTTCTTTCACCCGTAGCTTACCTGACTGACGCCTATAAGGATGCCTCTAACGGCGACCTCCTTTATAACCTGGCCCTGCTGAACCCCGTTACCGGGTGTATTGATGCCATGCGATGGGCCATGCTGGGCGACTTCGCCCCCTTTAACTGGTACAGTTTTATCCCGCTGGTTGTATTTATTCTTGTTACTTTCTTTTATTCCATCTGGTTCTTCAGAAAGCATGAAGATACATTTGTAGATCACATCTGACCTTCTATGACCGTACTCAGTGTTGAAAATATTTCCAAGAAGTATATCCTGAACAGCAAAGGGAAATCGAACGATGACCTCCGGGATACCATCACCGGCTGGTCGAAAAAGCTGCTTAATCCGGGTAGTCCCGACCAGGTAAAACAGGATTTCTGGGCGCTGAAAGATATTTATTTTGAAGTAAAGCAAGGCGACAGGCTGGGCCTGGTAGGTGCCAACGGTGCCGGTAAGTCGACCCTGCTGAAAATATTGAGCCAGATCACCGAGCCCACCACCGGGAGCATCAAGATCAGGGGGCGTATGGCCAGCCTGCTGGAAGTAGGTACCGGTTTTCACCCCGAGCTGACCGGCCGCGAGAACATTTTCCTGAACGGGGCCATACTGGGAATGAAAAAATCGGAGATCAACCGGCATTTTGATGCGATCGTGGATTTTGCAGGCATTGAAAAATTTATTGATACGCCGGTAAAAAGGTATTCCTCAGGGATGTATGTACGCCTGGGTTTTGCCATTGCCGCTCACCTCGAACCGGAAATCCTGGTAGTGGATGAGGTATTGGCCGTGGGCGATGCCGACTTCCAGAAGAAGAGTATCGGCAAGATGAAAGACGTCTCTAACAGCGGCAGGACCCTGTTATTTGTTTCGCATAACCTGACGGCCGTTCAGGGGCTTTGCAACAAAGGCGTTTACCTGCGTTCAGGTGAGCTCATCAAAAACGGTCCGATAGACGAAGTGATCACCGAATACGTTAAAAACGTTTCCAAATTTCAGCTGGAGCAGGTATGGACCGATCCGAACCCGGCACCCGGAAACGATTTTGTCAAAATAAAGAGCATCCGGCTGGTGCCTGACGAAAGCCATACCCGTCCTAACCTCGATACCTCCACCCCGCTTCGCCTGGAGCTGGAATACTGGAATTTTGTAGACAATGCCGAACTGAATGTCAGCGTATTTCTCTACAGCATGACCGGGGAGTGCATTTTTAATATTGGCGATGAGGCTCAGATCTACGGAAAGGGTATTATAAAGTCGGTTTGCGAGATCCCCGGCGATTTCCTGAACGACGGTTCCTATTATATTTCCGTGATGATTGTACGCGACCGTCTGGCGCCGGTGTACTTTTTTGAAGATGCCATTGCTTTTGACATCATTGACTACCGCGAAGGTACCGAATGGGTGGGCAAGTGGCCGGGCGCTATCCGCCCGAAAATGATACAGGTGAAATCCTGGCAAACCGAATTATCCTGATAAATTATGCCTGACAGAATAAATGTAACCAAGTCATTTCTTCCCCCGCGGCAGGAGTACGAACAGATGCTGGCAAGGATCTGGGATTCGGAATGGCTGACCAATAACGGTCCGCTGCTGGTAGAGCTGGAACAAAAGCTGCAGCAAAAGCTGGATCTGCCTTACCTGGCCATTACCGGTAACGGGACCATCGCCATTCAGCTGGCCATAAAGGCGCTTAACCTGTCGGGCGAGATCATTACCACCCCGTTTTCTTATTGCGCTACCACCACTTCTATTCTGTGGGAAAACCTGAAGCCTGTTTTCGTGGATATTAATCGCGAAGACCTGAACATCAATGCCGACCTGGTAGAAAACGTTATCACTGAAAAAACCACCGCCATACTGGCCACCCACGTATACGGCAATCCGTGCAACGTGGAAAAGCTGGAAGCCATAGGAAAAAAATACGGTCTGAAGATCATTTATGACGCCGCCCACGCTTTCGGTGTGGAATACAAAGGCCGCTCGCTGCTGGCCTATGGCGACGTTTCTACCTGCAGCTTCCATGCCACCAAGGTCTTTCATACGGTAGAAGGCGGGTGCGTGGTATGCCATGATCCTGAACTTTACGGAACCATCCGGCTGATGCGCAGCTTCGGGCATGTTCAGGACGAGTATTTCCTGCCGGGTGTAAACGGTAAAAACTCCGAGTTTCATGCAGCCATGGGGCTGGTTAACCTGGGCCACCTGGATGCCATTATTGCCGGCCGGAAACAGGTTTTTGCCCTCTATGACGAAATGCTGAACTGGGACAGGTTGCATAAGCCTACCGAAAAAGCCAGCGACCTGGTTTATAACTACGCCTATTACCCGGTGGTTTTACCCGATGTAGCCACCACGTTACAGGTACTTGAAGCGCTTAAACAGGAAAATATATACCCCAGAAGGTATTTTTATCCTACCCTTAATACGTTAAAGTATGTACCGGTGCAGTACGACTGCCCGGTGAGTGAAGACATTTCACCCCGGGTGATCTCTTTGCCGCTCTACCCCGACCTGGATCATGCGATTGTGAGGAAAATAGCCCGTATTATCAACGAACATATCTGAACCGGCTTGCGGGAAAAGAAGGAAATATTGTTTGTGAGTCATGATGCCAACCGTGCGGGGGCACAGATCTTCCTGTACAATATCATGGCTTACCTGCAGGACAACGGTTACGGTGTGGTGCTTTTGCTGGTCAATGACTGGGGAACTTTCCGGGAAGAATTCGAGAGCCGGTTTACTACCTACTCGCTGAACCGCCCGGAAATGTCGCGGTGGCGCCGCCTGCTGGAACATCCGCCTACCGTATTGGAAACCATACGGGCCCGGCATCGCATAGGGCTGGTGTATGTCAATACCATTGCCGGTGTTCACCTGCTCAGCGACCTGAAAGCCACCTGGCAGGTACCGCTTATAACGCACATCCACGAGCTCTCTTATTCTATTCGCCAGTATGGTCCGCCGGATGCGCCGGCACTCCTGTTCCGGTTTTCCGATATTGTTGTGGCCTGTTCTGACGCTGTTGCGGCCAATCTGCGCCAATACGAAGACAGCGCCCGGATCAGGGTTATTCATTCGTTTGTCAACAATGAGCAGATCCTGAAAATACACGGGCAGTCGCAACCGACAGAAGTATTGAAAGAATGGGGCCTCGACAGCCGGTATATGTGGGTAGGCGCCTGCGGAAACGCCGACTGGCGCAAAGCCCCGGATATTTTTGTGCAGATTGCCGCCCAAACCATCGACGCGCCCGTGAGGTTTGCCTGGATCGGCATCCGTGAAGATGACCCCATGAAAAGCCAGCTGGAATACGATGCCGCAAAGCTGGGCATTACCGGTAAAATTGCCTGGCTCCCTCCTACTCCGAAGGCTGTGGAACTGATCAATGCCATGAATTTGTTTTTACTTTGCAGCCGGGAGGATCCGTTCCCCCTGGTCATGCTGGAAGCGGCCCTGTGCCGTAAGCCCATCCTGTCTTTTAAAAATACAGGCGGGGGCGACGAATTCATAGAGCAGGATGCCGGGTGGCAGGCCGGCTACCTGGACGTGCAGGAAATGGCTGCCCTGATACGCTCTGTCAATGCTTCGGAAATAGCCGCCCGCGGAGAAGCCGCCCGGCAGAAAGTGCTGGAGCGCTACAGTTTTGAACACTCCATGAGAAAAATCAAATCACTTGTGGATGAAAATTTTATTTTTAATCCCGACAATATTTAAGAAGATTGGAGGGTTAAAAAAGAAAGAACCTGGATATGAACAAATGTATAACTGTCTTGCTTGTCTGTTTTGCTTTTCAAGGATATGCACAGAAAGAAAAGGGTAAAATAATCTCAGCGCCAAAAATACCGCAATCGTCCAAGAACACCCAGGCCAAGAAAGAGACGACCAAAAAAGACGAATTTGACTTTATTTTCGAAGAAGAGCCCCGGCTACGGTTCTCCAACCAATACGAAGGCAGCAACAACAACAAGGCTGCTGCGCCTGCCGGCCCGGCTTCCAATTACAAAGAAGGCATAAAGATCGAACCGCTCCGCGAGATCAATACCATTGTGCACGAAGATACCTCCTCGCTTGACGAAGGTGAGCTGCTCATTGTGGAGATTGAAGAGGAAGCCCAGTTTGCCGGAAGTGAAAACATGGTGAATGTGGCCTCGTATTATTCGGTCTGGGACACCAAAAGCCTTAACCCTTACGGGATGGCGCCGAAAAGCTTTAATGAGGTCATCAACATTACACTCTATAACGAGAAGGAAGGGCGGAACTGGGCACGTATGCTCGACGACTTCCGGCTCTCCTCGCATTTCGGCTGGCGGAACAAGCGATGGCACCGGGGCACCGATCTTGCCCTGGATACCGGCGACAAAGTCTATGCGGCTTTTGACGGTATTGTACGGATCGGCGGAACATACAACGGTTACGGTAGAACCGTGCTGGTCAGGCATTATAACGGGCTGGAGACCCTGTACGGGCACCTCTCCAAGATTGCGTTTGAGCCCAACACGCTGGTAAAGGCAGGAGATGTTATCGGCCTTGGCGGTAGCACAGGGCGTAGCTCGGGCCCGCACCTGCACTACGAAACCCGCTACGAAGGAAACCAGTTTGATACCGAGAACATCTACGACTATACCAATAACCAGATCCGGATCCGTTCACAGGAGTTTACCCTTTCTTCACGCCTGTACGATTACCTGCGGGGCGGACGTTCGGTTCCGGCCAGCTACCGTAACGGCAACGATGCCGCTTCCGGCGAAGCCATGGATGACCACGAAGACGTGGATGAATTTGAAGAAGAAATACCGGTAAAAACGGTTCAGAAGGCCTGGCACTCGGTAAGAAGGGGTGATACCCTCTCTTCTATTGCCCGCCGGTTCAACATGACCGCCCGGGAGCTGGCCCAGCTGAATAAAATCCCTTTAAACAAAAAGATCTATCCCGGACTAAGACTCCGCGTACGATAATGAAAACAGATATACTGGTTTTTGCCGCTCACCCCGATGATGCGGAGCTGGGTTGCTCAGGCACCCTTGCCAAAGAAGTAGCGGCCGGCCGGAAAGTGGTTATTGCCGACCTCACCCAGGGCGAGCTGGGTACCCGGGGCAGTGGCCCGCTACGCCTGGAAGAAGCCGCAGCTTCTGCAGCTATTCTGAAGCTGGCTGCCCGCGAAAACCTGGGTTTTAAAGACGGCTTTTTCCGGAACGATGCCGAACACCAGCTGGAGATTATCCGGGTAATCCGGAAATACCGGCCGGAGATTGTGCTGATGAATGCGCCTGAAGACCGCCACCCCGACCACGGCCGGGCCGCGCAGCTCTGTACCGAAGCCTGCTTTTACAGCGGCCTCCGCAAGGTGGTCACCCATGCTGCCGACGGTAGTGAGCAGGCGCCCTGGCGCCCCAAAAACGCTTTTCATTATATCCAGGATCGTTTCCTGAAGCCCGACCTCGTGGTAGATGTTTCCGATTTCTGGCAGATCAAAACCGACAGTATCCTGGCCTTCCGGAGCCAGTTTTTTGACCCGGAATCTACTGAGCCGGCCAGCTACATTTCTTCACCTGAATTCCTGGAATTTGTGAACAGCCGGGGCTCGGAGTTCGGCCACCAGATTGGTGCCCGCTACGGTGAAGGGTTTATCCGCTCCAGGATGCTGGGAGTAAACAGCCTGTTTGATTTACTGTAATACGGCACGCATCAGGATCCGGAAATGGTTATACAGGTTCGGAAAAAAGCCGAAGTGGCGGCGTAATACCGCATACCGGTCTTTCCATGACCTCCATTTCTGCCGGTGCGAGATCCCGCCTATCAGGTACCGGGCCAGGATACCCGGGTACTGCACTATGCCTGATGCTCTTTTCAGGCACTCTATCTCCCAATCGATATCTGCGCTGAGGTTATCCGTACGGTAAGCCGGGGCTATGGCCTTCCGGGCAATAAACGACTGGTGGCATACCAGCATGCCCAGGCCGTATTTCTTCCACGACAGAGCTTCGGGTATCTTATGGGGCATCAGCTCCGAACGCAGGCCCAGAACTGCTCCTGAATGGTCTGTCATCAGGGTATCGGAGTAGATCACATCAGGGTTCTCCCTCATCAGCCCTTTCAGCTTTGCCACGGCATGCGGCTCGGCAATCTCATCACCCGCATTCATAAACCAGACATAGGTACCCGAAGCCCGGGCCTGGCCCTTGTTCATGGCATCGTACAAGCCTTTATCCGGTTCCGAAACCAGCACGTTGATCCTGTCGCGGTAACGCGCGGCAATAGCCAGGGTACCGTCGCGCGAGGCTCCGTCGATCAGCAGGTATTCAAAATCCTGGTCGGTCTGGACAGCAATGCTCTCCAGGGTCCTTTCCAGGAATTCTTCTGCATTATAGGTGATAGTGATAATTGACAAACGGGCCATACGGTAACCGGGAAATACAAATAATGCCGAAAAATAATCATTAAAAGACAACTACCCGGTACCTGAAGTGCTAAATTATTATCGCCCGTACCTTATATTTGGCATAATTTTACTAAACCGGTGTATCCGGCTTATAATTAAGACAGACTATGAACAATACTTCAGGGTTTAAGAAATACCTCCCCTACCTGCTGGCCGTTTTATTTTTCCTGGTGATCACTTTCCTGTACTTCAGTCCTATACTGAGCGGTAAAGCCGTAGCCATGCATGACGACGTGATGAGCACCGGGAATGCCCGCGAAGCCATGGAATATCACAAAAAAACCGGTGAATATACCTGGTGGACCAACGCCGTTTTCGGAGGTATGCCTGCCAATATGATCTGGGGAAGCTACCCTTACAGCTTAACCAGCCGGCTGGGAAGCTTCATTTATGCCGCTATCCCGTCTCCCGTGAATGTGATCTTCCTGCTGATGACCGGGTTCTTTATCTTTATGATCAGCCTGCGCAAAAGCCTGTGGGTTGCCATTATTGCCGCTGTTGCGTATGCGTTCGGTACCTATAACCTGCTGTATACCGAGGCCGGACACCTCTCCAAAATACTGGCTCTGGCCTATGCCCCTGCTATCCTGGGTGGTTTTTCCCTTATTTTTCAACGAAAATACCTGCTGGGAACTTTCCTCACGGCTTTGTTTCTTTCGCTGGAGATTTACGCCAACCACCTGCAGATAACCTATTACTTTATATTCATTCTCCTCGCCTATTTCCTATACGAGGGCGTTAAGATGATACGGGCGGGAGAAACCCGCACCCTGGCCAAAGTAACCGGCTGCCTGGCCGTAGCCGTGGTAATTGGTGTGGGCATGCACAGCATGCGGCTCTGGAATAACTTTGTATACTCCAAAGAATCAACCCGCGGTGTCTCTGAGCTGAAGCAGAGCTCAGTGGGGAACTCGGGGCTGACCCGCGATTATGCTTTCGGCTGGAGCTACGGACTTGACGAAACGTTTACCCTCATTGTGCCTAACCTTATGGGCGGAGGTTCAGTGGGTGCCCTCTCCGACAAATCGGAAACCTACAAAACAATGGTTTCTAACGGGATAGACCCGAATATGGCCGGGCAGTTTATACAGCAGCTGCCGCTTTATTTCGGAAACCAGTCTATCACCAGCGGGCCCGCCTATTCAGGGGTGCTGGTGGTCTTCCTGTTCATCCTGGGCCTGTTTATTAACCGGGGCAGATGGAAATGGATCAACCTGGGGCTCACTCTTTTCTTCATTGCCTTGTCGTGGGGAAGCAACTTCCCGGCCTTTAATAACTTTATTTTTGACGCATTACCCGGCTACAACAAGTTCAGGGCTGTGACCATGACCCTGGTGATCGTGCACTTCCTGCTGGTATGGGGTGCAGCCAATGCCCTATCTGCCCTGTTCTCTGACCGGTTCACCTGGCCCACGCTCCGGAAACCCCTCTATTACAGCGCCGGCATACTGGCAGCGCTTATGCTGATCGGTTATTTCTCGGTTGATTTCACCGGCCCGCGTGACGTAGAATTTAAAGCCGGCATTGCCCAGTCTACCGGAGACGCCTTTGCCAGCAAGCTGCTGTATTCGCTGCAGGCAGACCGGCAGGGAATGGCCTGGAGCGATGTGATGCGCGGGCTCATTCTCTCGGCACTGCTGCTGACCGGCATCTGGGCCTATTTCAATAACAAGCTGAACCAAAGGGTGTTTACATACGTGATCTTCCTGCTACTGGCCTATGACCTGATCGGTGTGGACAAGCGGTATTTCAATAACGACGATTTCACAGCCAAAAAGGGGCAAGCCAACGAGTTTACCCCTACCGCAGCTGACCTGGAGATCCTCAAAGATACCGACCCGAACTTCAAAGTCATCAATGTGACTACTTCTTTCACCCAGGATGCCCGCGACTCGTATTTCCATAAGTCGCTGGGCGGATACCACGGCGCCAAGCTGAAGAAAACCCAGGAGCTGTACGATAACCAGCTGATCACCAAAGACAACCAGCTGAATATGCAGGTACTGGATATGCTGAATACCAAATACCTGATCACCAACGGAGCCAACGGCCCGGTGGCACAGCGAAACCCCGGTGCATTGGGCAATGCCTGGTTTATCGATACCCTCAAAGTAGTGCCTGCTGCTGATGAGGAGCTGGCTGCGCTGGCTGATTTTCATGCAGCCACCACTGCCGTGACCCAGCAGAACCAGGGGCTGACTGCAAAAACTTACTCGCCTGATTCTACCGAACTTATCCGGCTTACCAGCTATGCGCCCAATAAGCTGGTGTATAGCTCCGATACAAAAAGCCCGCAGTTTGCCGTATTCTCTGAAATGTATTACCGGGGAAACCAGGACTGGAAAAGCTATATTGACGGGAAAGAAACCCCGCACCACAAGGTCAATTACGTATTAAGAGGAATGGAAATACCGGCCGGTAAGCACGAGATCGTATTTGAATTTAAGCCGGCAGCGGTAGAAAAAGGAAAAATGCTGGATCTGATTGCGTCTGTAGCGCTGGTTCTTCTGGGCGTGGGCGCAGTTTACACCCGGGTTAAAAATAAAGATTAATGTAGGTAACGCGGATTTTTATGAGTAAAAATCATAAAAATCCGCGTTTATGGTATGCTGTCAGAGCCGCACCACGTCTCCTGTCTTCACCGACTCATCACAGGCAAAAGCCACTTTCAGGCTGTATACGGCGTCATCGAGGTGATCGTTCAGATCCAGGTCTTCAGCAATGGCCCGCAGAAAATACTGCTGTTCACGCCGGCAAAGCTCGTTATGGTCCGGCTCATCGCTCAGGTCTATCCAGCGGTCTTCTTCGGTAAATTCGTTCTGCGCATTGATGGCTGCATTGTGCACTTTCAAGGATTCGGCTTTGCTGTGGGCATCCACATTATCCGAATTGCCTTCCGAAGCCGCATTTTTACCGGCAATGGAAACGCAGCCTTTCGGCCCGATCACGTCTTTCACAAAATAGGCCGTTTCACTCATCATCGGGCCCCAGCCGGCCTCGTACCAGCCCACTGAGCCGTCTTCAAAGCGTATCTGCAGCTGGCCGTAATTGTAATTGGATTCGGGGATATCGTCAGTTAACCTGGCCCCGATGGCGCTCACCCAAACCGGCCTTGAGCGGGTCATCTGGCACATCACGTCAATGTAATGCACGCCACAGTCTACAATAGGGCTCAGGCTTTTCATGAGGTTGCGGTGCACATCCCACATATAGCCGTGCGACTGCTGGTTCAGGTTCATCCGCATCACCAGCGGCTTGCCCAGGCTCTGGGCTACCTCAATAAATTTGATCCACGACGGGTGTACCCGCAGGATATACCCCACCACCAGCTTCCGGTTCAGCCGGCGCGCCGCAGCGGCCACGCGTTCGGCACCTTCAACAGTATCGGCAATGGGTTTTTCAAGGAATACATGACAACCGGCCTCCAGGGCCGCCAGGGCATATTCTTCATGGGTATCGGGGTAGGTGGAAATACAGACGGCATCCGGGCGGGAGTCACGCAGGGCCTCGTAGAAATCACCGTAGAGCGGATACCCTCCGCCCAGCTTTTCATTCAGCTTTTCCTTGCTGTCTCCTTTGGAAACCAATCCACAGATCTGAAATTCATTCATCGAATGATATGCCAGCGCATGGGAGATCCCCATATTGCCGCAGCCTGCTACCAGTACTTTAATCTTCACTATTTTATCCGGGTTAAAAGTCAAAAATACAAAAAAAGGAGTCAAAAACTCCTTTAAGTAATTTTATATTCCGGGTAAAGGGAAGCAGGCGGATACGTAAGTCGCGTATGTTAGCTAACGAGAGAAGGGCTGCTAATATAAATTCCCCTCAAAAAAACAGGGTATTATTTTATGACGCGCTTAACCGGGAAAAGTCACCCGGCCGGATCACTTTTTTCGGTTACCCCTCTTTCACGGTAACGGTCAAGCACGTAAATGATGGAGCGATACGATTGCTTTACGGCCTCCGCCAGTTCTTCAGGGCCCATCCAGGCCAGCTCTTCAATACCTTCTTCCACCTGCGGCGCCATTTTGGCATCAGAGATCAGCTTCATGCTGTACCACCGGGTACGTTTGATCACCAGCTTGCCTTTCTGAAAATACGTATGCCAGGTACTAACCAGCCTGCGGTCGGCGAATACGGTGACGCCGCATTCTTCTTCTACCTCACGAATAGCCGTAATTTCTGATTTTTCCCCTTTTTCAGCCTTTCCCTTGGGAAGATCCCAGAACCCCAGCCGCTTCATCATCAGCACCTTACCCGTATGGTTCTCTACTACCCCACCCGCTGCTTTCACAAACTGCAGCTCTTTTTTCAGGAACTTCCTGAAGCGGCGCAGGTTTTTTACCAGAAAGGTTACCCCCGCCAGCGTTGAGCTGCTGTTAACCTGGAGGAACTCCATAAAATTCAGGATGCTCCGGTGCGAGGCATTCCGGATAAGCGGGTTGCCGGTTATCTCGCTGAACTTAACAATGTCTTTTTCAAGATTAATGGTTTGCGAGTACAGCGCAGCCTCCGGCGTTTCAAGAATATGAACGGGAATGTTACTGACAAAGATGATCATGCTTCGGATAAAAATGCAAAGGTAAAAGGTAAGCGCCGATTAATTTTGTTTGGCCGAACCTTAAATGAAATATTTTTTTTGTTACTTTGCAGATAAAACAAGTTAGGTAAGTAGATACTTATCTTTTTCTAAATGGAAATATTTATAATTCTGTTCCTGATTCTTCTGAATGGAATGTTTTCGATGTCCGAGATCGCACTGGTTTCGTCCCGGAAAGCCAAACTGGAAATAGCCGCTAAAAATGGAAAAAAGAGTGCCGCCGAGGCGCTTGAACTGGCTAATTCTCCTGCCCGTTTCTTATCCACTGTACAAATTGGAATTACTGTTATCGGCATTCTTACCGGTATTTACTCCGGCAATACATTCAAAGGCTACCTGATTCCTTACCTCGAAGGCATGGGCCTTCCTGTTCCCTATGCCGATAACGTTGCTGTGGCCCTGATTACGGTGATCGTTACCTTTCTTACGCTGATCTTCGGTGAGCTGGTTCCCAAGCGGATAGGCATGGCCATTCCTGAAGATATCGCCATCATCGTGGTGCGGCCCATGAATATTCTTTCGAAGATCGCTTCGCCTTTTATCTGGCTGCTGAGCAAATCTTCCGACCTGATATTTAAAATAATAGGGCTCAAAGAAAACGACAATTCGGTTACAGAAGAGGAAATCAAGAACATTATCCAGGAAGGTGCTTCTGACGGTACTATCGAAGAGATAGAGCACGAGATCGTACAGAACGTGTTCCAGCTGGGCGACCGGAAGATCACTTCCCTGATGACCAGCGTTAACGATATCAGCTACCTCGACATTGACGACAGCCTGTACGAAAACCGGGAAAAGATCATTGAGAAGAAGCACTCCATTTACCCGGTCTGCAAAGACGGCATTAACGATATCAAAGGACTGCTCTACATCAAAGACCTGCTGGGCAAGTCGCTGGATGAAGAGCTGGAAAACCTGGAACCCATTCTCCGGCCGGCCCTTTATATTGCCGAGAACAACCATGCCTACCAGGTGCTGGAGAAGTTCCAGGAAGAGCGCATCCACTTCGGGGTGATCGTAGACGAGTACGGCTCTGTGGTGGGGATTGTGACCATGAACGACATCCTGGATGCCCTGGTGGGGGATATCTCCGAAACCAACGAGTTTGAATACGAGATCGTGGAGCGGGAAGACGGCAGCTTCCTCATTGATGCCGCCCTGCCTTTTGACGATTTCCTCTCTGAATTTGATATTGACCTGCCCAACCGCAAAGAATACACCGGTTTTGATACCATGGGCGGGTTTGCCCTGCACATCCTTAAAGAAATTCCTACCACCGGTGAAAAGTTTTACTGGGAAGATTTTGTCTTTGAAATTATGGATATGGACAAAAACCGGGTAGATAAAATTCTGGTAAGCAAAACAAATCCTGGCGAATGAATACTGCACGAAAGATAGCCTCTATCCTCCTGAAAACCCAGGCGGTCAAACTTAGTCCGCAAAACCCGTTCAAATGGAGCTCCGGCTGGAATTCACCCATTTATTGCGATAACCGCATCACGCTTTCCGACGTGGAGGCCCGCACATTCATCAAGAAAGCGCTGGCCAAAGCCATCAGAAAAGAATTTCCCGGAGCCACCGCTATTGCCGGGGTAGCAACGGCCGGTATAGCCCAGGGGGCCCTGGTAGCCGATTACCTGCAATTGCCGTTTTCGTACGTACGCCCCAAGCCCAAAGAGCACGGCATGGGCAACCAGATAGAAGGACGCCTGGAACCCGGCAGCAAGGTGGTAGTGCTGGAAGACCTGGTTTCTACGGGCGGCAGCTCGATCAAGGCCGCAGAAGCCTTGCAGGCGCAGGGAATAGAAGTGCTGGGCATGATCGCCATTTTCACCTACGGCTTCAAAACAGCAGAAAAGAACTTCGCCGATAAGCAGCTGAAGCTGGTTACGCTGAGCAATTATACCTACCTGATCGACGAAGCCGTAAAGCAGGCCTACGTGAGCCCCGGTGACCTGGACCTCCTGAAAAAATGGAGACGCCGGCCCGAAGCCTTTTGAAAACGATTTGTTAATACCCGGTTCCCCTTTAACCTTCTCTTCCGGAAGGGGTCTAAACCGTATAAATGCTATTTCTATGAAAACTATAATCGCCGTACTGGCCTTATGGATTTGCTTTAGCTGTGCATCCGTAAAAAAAGAACTGGATAACGGCCGCTACAAACAGGCGGTCAGCCTGGCTGTTTCCAAGCTGAAGGGAAAGAAAAAGAAAGCTCCCCGGTTTGTGCTGGGCCTGGAAGACGCCTATAAATACTATCTCCAGGAAAAGCTGGCGCAGATAGAGACTCTCCAGCGCAAATCTGCCGACGATGCCGACCTTCTCATCCTGAACCTATATGAAGAGATAGAAAGGGTTCAGGCCTCTATCCGCCCGCTGCTGCCGCTTACCGACAAAAACGGGTACAAAGCAGATATACGGCTGGAAGATTTCAGCGGTGAGCTGGCCCTTTACCGGAACAAAGCAGCCGATTTTCTCTATGCCTGTGCGTTGGAGAACCTGGAAAAAGGAGCCCAGGGCAACAAGCTGGCGGCCCGTGAGGCTTACAACGAGCTGAAAGAAATGGAAAACATTAACGGTTCAACCAGCCATATCCGCAAGTTGCAGGACGAGGCCAAAACCCTGGGCACGACGCACATCCTGATCCAGACCGAAATCAGCCCGAAGATCAGCCTGGGCAAGGCCGCTACCGGGGCCTTCCGTGACCTGGGCAATACCAACCTCAGCAGGAGCTGGCAAACGGTATACCTGTCGGCCGACCGCCGTCAGAAGTACGATTACGAAGTTACCCTGGTGCTGAATGACTTTGTGATCTCACCCGAGAAAGAGAGCACCCGCGAGTACCGCGACAAAAAGGAAATCGAAGAAAGTGCCGGCTCTTCATCGCGCAGCAACGAAAAGATCACACGCAAGAAAGAAGTAACCGCCGACGTAATAGAAGTTTACCAGTTTAAAGAGGCCGCCGTAAAAGGGCACCTGGTTATTTATGACCGCAACAGCCGGAAAGAGCTCTACAACCAGGAGGTGAACGCCGTACAGAGGTTTGAAAACTATGCTTCCACGTACAAGGGCGACAAAAGAGCCTTAAGCGATGTCAGCCTGAAAAGAATCGGCGGTAAGCCGCTGCCTTTTCCCGGCAACGAGCAGATCCTGGGCGATGCCCTGGCCCTACTCAAAAAGGATATGCTGGCCAAGGCGGCCGGTTATTATTCGGCTTTCTGATATGGCTCAGCGCAGGTACCAGTCTTTGTATCTTTTGAGGGCTTCCAGGAAGTAATAGTCGGCGTAGATAAGCGGAACATCGATTTCAGAGTTCAGCGGTAATGCACCCACGCTGTGCTTCAGCAGGAAGCCCCCGTTCTCACCGTATTTTGCCCGGTAGGTATCGGATGCCAGCGAGCGTATCATGTGGCCGGCATCGCGCACGTAACGGTCTTTTTCAGCACCTGAAGTATACTGCCCCAGCTCCAGCAGCGCCGAGGCAATAATGGCCCCGGCCGAAGCGTCGCGGTAGGCTTTGGGTTGCAACGGGGCGTCAAAGTCCCAGTACGGGATCTTATCTCCGGGCAGGTTGGGATGATCCAGGATAAACCCGGCAATGCCCCGGGCCTGCTTCAGATACGCCGGATCGCGGGTGAGCCCGTACAGCGTGGTGTAGCCGTACAGCGCCCAGGCCTGTCCGCGTGACCAGGCCGAGGTATTGGCCGCTCCCTGCCAGGTGGCTTTCCGCAGGGGCTGGCCGGTTTCCAGGTTATAATCTACCACATGGTACGAGCTGTAGTCGGGCCGGAAATGATTCTTCAGCGTGGTATTGGCATGGATCACCGCAATTTCCCTGAACCGGGAGTCGCCTCCCATCTGCGTGGCCCTGATCAGCATTTCCAGGTTCATCAGGTTATCAATGATCACCGGGCAGTTGAAGTAGTCGTTCTTATTCCACGACTGGATGGAATAGATCTGCGGCCGGTAACGGGTAGAGAGCGACCTGGCCGCGTTCAGGATAACGGGCTTGTACGCTTCATTGCCGGTGAGCCGGTAGGCATTTCCGAAGCTGCAATACATCATAAAGCCCAGGTCATGATTCCCGGTGAAATGCTGGTTAGGTTCAATGACGGCGAGGGCCCGTTCGGCTTCTTTACGGATAGCCTCACTGCCGGTCTGCTCATAAATGTACCAGAGTGTCCCGGGGTAAAAACCGGAACACCACCAGGTAATATCGCGGGCATCGAATTTCCCGGTCTTTGCATCGTACGACTGGGGCATGCGGTCAGGAGCAGGATTCTGTTCCTTCATAAACAGGTATTGCTTTTCGGCAAAAGCAAAATTCTCTTCAATCAGCCGGCCGTCAACCTCCTGCGCATGCAGGATTGCCGGGAAAAAAAGCACAAAACACAGAAATTTTATCTTCATCTTTATTTATTTTTTGGCTGTGAGCTGCCCGGCCGGAGCTGGCCGTGTTTCTCATAGCTTACTACTCATAGCTATTTTATTCACCGAACAGTCCGCTGCTGAGGTACCGGTCGCCCCTGTCGCAACAAATAAACACAATGACACCCGACTCCAGCTCTGCGGCAAGGCGCAGCGCCACATGGGCCTGTCCGCCCGAGCTGACCCCGGCAAATATACCCTCTTCCCGGGCCAGCTTCACGGCCATGGCTTTGGCTTCTTCTTCCGAAACATCCCGGATGATATCTACCCGCGACGGGTCGAAGATCCGGGGCAGGTACTCCTCCGGCCAGCGGCGGATGCCAGGAATAGATGCTCCTTCAGCGGGCTGGCAGCCCACCACCTGTACAGCGGGGTTCTTTTCTTTCAGGTACATGGAAGTACCCATAATAGTGCCGGTAGTACCCATAGAGGCCACAAAATGGGTGATTTGTCCTTTGGTATCCTGCCATATTTCCGGGCCGGTGGTCTTGTAATGGGCCAGGTAATTATCGGGATTGGCAAACTGGTTAAACTGGTAGTAGCCGTTTTCCCGGCCTTTCCCGTCGGCATAGTCGCGGCAGGCCTCTATAGACTCCAGCAAAGTTACCTGCGCACCGAAAGCCTCCATGGTCAGCACTCTTTCACGGGTAGAATTGGCCGGCATCACCAGCTCTACCGGGTATTTGTAGAGCGATGCCAGCATGGCCAGGGCAATGCCGGTATTGCCGCTGGTGGCTTCAATAAGCTTTGTACCCGGCCGGATATCACCGCGCTCAATGGCGCTTTGGATCATATTCAGCGCCGGCCGGTCTTTGACACTTCCGCCAGGGTTATTCCCTTCCAGCTTGGCATATATCTTTACATTCGGGTTCGGATTCAGGTTCCTGATCCTGGCCAAAGGTGTATTTCCAATTAAATCGATTAATTGCGGCACTTTTTAAAAAGAATGATGTAAATGACAAAACTAAAAGATTCCCGGGCAATACGTATCTTTATTTAACTTTTTTTAAAGGGGAATGCAACATCGGGCAGGCAATGCCTGTCTTTATACTGAAACCCAATTAGAATTGCAATTTGTTACGACTCATGAAGAAACCACTAAGCTGGTAGAATTGTGCCGTAAGGGAAGTTCAAAAGCTCAGTATGAACTGTACAGGCTTTATGCAAAAGCCATGTACAATACCTCGTTGCGGATTGTAGGTAACCGGGAGGAGGCAGAAGACATACTGCAGGAGGCATTCTTAGACGGTTTCATGAAAATAGACTTTTACCGCGGCGACTCTACGTTCGGAGCCTGGCTGAAGTCGATCGTGGTGAACAAGAGCATTGCCCGGCTCCGCAGCCGGCGGTTACAGTTTGAAGACCTGGATATGTTTCTGGCTGAACCTATAGATGAGGATAACGACGATTTTGAAGAAAATGAGCATACGATACAAATTTTGAAAACGCTGCTGAATGAGTTGTCTTCCGGGTATCGCCTGGTATTGAGCCTCTATCTTTTTGAAGGCTATGACCACAAGGAGATCAGCGAAATACTGGGGATATCGGAGGTCACATCACGCTCACAATTTATACGGGCCAAACAAAGGCTGCTTGAACTATACAAAACAAGAAAATGAAGCTGGAAGAATATATCCGACACCATAAAGCTGCGTTTGAAGAAGATGTTCCACCGGGAGCATGGACGAAAATACAAGCGCAGCTGCCCCGGAAGAAGACGCCCTGGCGAGCCTATATCCGCTATGCGGCCGTGCTGCTGACCTTCCTGGGAGCCGGCTACCTGGCCGGTCTGAAAACAGGCCATAAAGCAGGAGGCGATCCCGAAGTTTACGATAACGCTGCCCTGGTTACCTACGCCCAGAAAGTGGATCAGAAGAAAGCCCGCCTGGAGCGGCTGGTCAGCAACCAGCCCGAACTGGAACATACCTTCTCGAAAGATCTTTCAGACCTGCAGCAGGATTTTGAAGACCTGAAGGCCCAGCTGCCCAACAACCCGAACCGGGAGGCTCTTATCCAGGCCATGATCCAGAACCTGGAATGGCAGATCGAACTCTTAAACCAACAAACGAGAATAGCCGAAAAACGTTCGCAGAATTACCTGTAGAGGCGCTGCCTGTGGCGCAACAAAATATAGATACGGATGAAAAAAGTAATTTGTTTAGTACTGGTGCTTGCCGCAAAATTCGCCTTCGCCGAAACGCAGGGCTGGATTGAAAAGGTCAAACAGTTTAACCTGAGCTTTGACGCCCGGAATATCGTACAGGTCAACGTGACCAACCAGTTCGGGAATGTGAAAGTGGTGCATTGGGAGAAAAAAAGCATCCGGGCAGAGGTGACGGTACGGGCCAATGCCGTAAACAACACCCTTATTGACCGGTATCTCGACAATATCGACATCAAAAATAACGTAAAAAACGGGGTGGTGGTGCTGCAGACCTGGATGGGCAACTCCGCCCTGATACAGGCCCGCGACCGCAAAACCAGCTATTGCACGGTAGATTACATCATCTATATGCCCGATAACATCAACCTGCAGGTGAATAACAGCTTCGGCGATGTAGAGCTGCCTGATTTTTATGCGCCGCTACAGGTGAGCGTGCAGCACGGCAACCTGAAAGCCCCGGTAATCAACAATACCAACAGCCAGATAACCATGCGTTTCAGCACGGCCCAGATCAGGGAGCTGGTAGGAGCCACGTTGAATTCGGTCAACTCTACCGTTCGGATCTCCACCGCAAAAAATGTCGATCTCAATTGCGAAAAAGGGGTGCTGGTGGCCGACAACCTGGAAAACATCAAAGGATTCCTCAAATATTCGAAGTCGTTCTTAAATAACCTGGGCGAAGAGATAGAGCTGAACATCTCTTTCACCAATGACCTGAAGCTGGGCAACCTGAACCAGGACCTGAAGAAGCTGCTGATCCAAACCAATTACTCCGATATCCAGCTGCCCTCGTTCAGCGGTTTCCTGGATGTGCAGACCACCAACGGACAATTTTTTGTAGGCCAGGGCGTAGATGCACGGGTAAAGAAAGATAAAAGCAGCGACAATACCCGGTATTTCAATGCTGTGATCGGCGAAGACGACACCCCGAAGAAAGTGGTTATTATTAAGGCGAATAACGGAGACGTGAAGATTAGATGAAAGTGAAAAACTAAAAGTTAAAAATTGCGGAATAATAAGTAAGAATTTTCCATAACTTTTAACTTTTAGTTTTTAGTTTTTCACTTCCTACAGCGTTCCTTTCGTGCTCGGCAGCCTGTCCAGCTCTTTCAGATCACGTTTCACCGCCATTTTGATGGCTTTGGCCCAGGCTTTGAAGATAGATTCGATCTTATGGTGCTCGTTATCGCCTTCTACTTTAATGTTCAGGTTGCTTTTGGAGGTATCGGAAAACGATTTGAAGAAATGCATAAACATTTCGGTGGGCATTTCTCCTATTTTCTCCCGGCGGAACTCCGCCTCCCACACCAGCCAGGGCCTTCCCGAAAAATCTATGGCCACCTGCGCCAGGCACTCGTCCATAGGCAGCAGGTACCCGTAGCGGCTGATGCCTTTCTTGTTGCCCAGGGCCTTCAGGTACGCCTCTCCCAGGGCCAGGGCGGTATCTTCAATGGTATGGTGCTCATCAATATGCAGATCGCCTTTTACCCGGATGGTCAGGTCGGCTCCCGAATGGCGTGCCAGCTGGTCCAGCATGTGATCAAAGAAGCCCAGGCCGGTAGAAATGTCGCTTTGGCCCTGCCCGTCCAGGTTCAGCCGGATATAGATATCGGTCTCTTTGGTGGTGCGTTGTACTTCGGCAATGCGTTCAGGCATTTTCAGGAATTCATAGATCTCATCCCAGTTGTCAGTAACCAGGGCCGTAGCTTTCCTTTGTTCTTCCGTTGCGTTTTCTGGCAGCTGCTTCCCGATAAAAATACCCCTGGCACCCAGGTTTACGGCCAGCTGCATATCGGTAAGGCGGTCGCCCAGCACAAAAGAACCGGCCAGATCGTAGTCCTCATTTCCGATATACTTTCTCAGCAGCCCGGTGCGGGGTTTCCGGGTAGGGGCGTTTTCATGCTCAAAAGTACGGTCGATAAACACCTCATCAAAGTGTACATTTTCGTTTTCCAGCGTACGCATCATTTTCTGGTGGGCCGGCCAGAAGGTATTTTCCGGGAAGGAGCCTGTACCCAGTCCGTCCTGGTTGGTGACCATAGCCAGCTCAAATTCTTTTTCTTCCGATATTTTTCTTAAATTTGAAATAGCTTTCGGGAGAAACTCCAGTTTTTCAAGGGAATCTACCTGGAAATCTACCGGCGGTTCAACAATGATGGTTCCGTCGCGGTCAATAAACAGTACTTTCGGCATTTATCTTTTTTTGGCAAATTTAATGCTCAAAACGCTTACTACCATGAAGTCTATTCTCCTATCTTTTTTATGCCTGGTAACATTTCAGGCTACAAGCCAGACCCTGGCGGGCGGCTGGAAAAATACGGCAGGTGATCAAACCACGCTTATCCTGGCTACCGGCAATTATATTTCGATCACCGAATACAAGCCGGAAGAGTTTCTGAAAACCTGGGGCGGGAGGTATGAAATGCAAAAAGGCGGCAGCGTGCACATCCGGGTAGAATTTAACTCGGCCGATCCCTCACAGGTAGGAACGCAGCAATCGTTCAACTACAAAACCAAAAAGAAAGCCCTTGAATTTAACGGCGTCACCTTCAACCGGGTAGATGCCAATGCCCAAAATGCTTTAACCGGGCTGTGGGTAATCACCGGGCGGGCTAACGCGCAGGGGGTGATCAACAAAATGACACCGGGAGCCAGGAGGACGTATAAGATGATGGCCGACGGTCATTTCCAGTGGCTGGCCATCAATACCCAAACGGGTGAATTCTCAGGAACCGGTGGCGGAAGGTACACCCTGAAAGACGGAAGGTATACCGAGATTATTGAATTTTTCTCCCGCGACAATTCACGTGTGGGGGCCGAGTTGCAATTCGAGGCCTCTGTTAGCGGTAAGGAGTGGACACACTCGGGCAAGAGCTCGAAGGGGGAGCCGATCAAGGAGATATGGAGTATGGTGGATTAACCATATGGTTCAAAAACTCAAAAAGTGAGCTTCAGCCTCACCACCTCCCCTTTTCTCAGTACTTCCACCGTTACCGTCTGCCCTTTTTCGGCGGTATTGAGCACCTCCATGTAACCGTACACATCTTTGATCTCTTTCTCCCCTACCTTCAACAGGATATCGCCGGCCAGGATACCCGCCTTCTCAGCCGGACGCCCTTCTGAGACCCCGTCAATTTTCAGTCCGTTGCCCGAAAACGAATAATCGGGCATCACGCCCATGGTGACTTTAAAAGAGCTTCGTGTAGCGTTAGCATGCGGGTTGGATGTTTTCTTAAAGTCGATTTTGGGCAATTCATCGAGGTGGGAAACCAGCTGAATCACGTAATTGGTGACGCGTTTCATGCCGTTGTAATTCAGCAGGTCGGCATCATCGCTGGGCTTGTGGTAGTCTTCATGAGCCCCGGTGAACAGGAAAAGCACGGGGATATCTTTGAGATAGAACGAAGAATGATCGCTCGGGCCTACGCCGGTAGAATCAAGCGTATATTTCAATTCCATGCACATGCCCAGCTCAGGGCCCCACTTCTCCAGTACGGTACTGGTGCCGATACCGCCGATGGTCAGTCCTTTGTCTTCCCGGTAGCGGCCGATCATGTCCATATTGATCATAAGATTGATCTTTGCAGGATCAATTCCCGAATGTTCCGTCATGTATTTAGAGCCCAGAAGCCCCAGCTCCTCACCGGAAAACGCGGCAAAGAGAAAATTGTAATTCTCCGTTTTTTTGTTGGTGGCGTAATACCGGGCCAGCTCCAGCATTCCGGCCACCCCGGAGGCGTTATCGTCTGCCCCGTTATGAATCTCACCCACAGAGCCGGGTTTCAGGGAACTGCCCTGGTCGCCTTTGCCCAGGTGGTCGTAGTGCGCCCCGATAATAATGGTATAGGGTTTTCCGTTATCCATATAACCGAGGATGTTGTGGGCTTTCACCTCTCCGGCAGCTCCTTTTTTAGCCATAAATTCCTGGCGGAAACCCTTTTGGCCGGGATATGGCTTCAGGCCTGCCTTTTTAAAACTCCTGATGATGTAATCGCCCGCTTTCTTTTCCCCGGGAGTACCCGTGCCTCTTCCTTCCAGCCGGTCTGACGAGAGATATTCCACATGGGCTTTTAAACGTTCTTCTTCTATTACCTGGGCAGAGACAGAAAGGCTTAACAGGAGAAAAAGGGCAGTTAAACGTATCATAAATGTCAATATTTTTATATGTTTTCTAGAGTTTCTGTTTTTTCTTAAACAAATTGCAACTAAAATTGCTTAAGCATATGTTTAGATTTTATTCTTCCGGGAATAAGATTCAAACGTATTCCTACTTACAAAGTTAATCTAAATAAGCGAAATATGTCTATATTTGATATGATGGGCAAGGTAAAGGAGATGCAGGCTAAAATGCAGGAGGCCCAGGAAAAGCTCGGTGAGATCACGGCAGAAGGAGAAGCGGGTGGCGGAATGGTCAAAGCTATGGTTAACGGGAAGAAAGAGCTTCTGAGCATCGACGTGGAACCTGAGCTGTTCAAACCTGAAGATGCCCGCTTAACGCAGGACCTCATTGTGGCCGCCGTCAATAACGCTCTTCGCAAAGTAGAAGAAGAGGCCCGGGACGAAATGGCCAAAGTGACCGATGGCCTTATGCCCAAAATTCCCGGCTTTGACCTGGATAACCTGTTTAAAAAATAAAAGGACACACTGAACCCTATCTTGAAAAATATAGCTGTAGTTATCCTGAACTTCAACGGGAAGCATTTCCTGGAAAAATTTCTTCAGAACACCCTCGATAACAGCCCGGAGGCCGAAGTGGTGGTGATAGACAACGCCTCTACCGATGCTTCGGCAGAGTATCTGAAAACGGCGTTTCCCGGGGTGCCCCTGGTGCTGCTGGATAAGAACTACGGCTTTGCCGAAGGGTACAACCGCGGACTGGCCACTTTAACGCACGATTATTTCATCCTGCTTAATTCGGATGTAGAAGTAACGCGCGGATGGATTCTGCCGCTCCTGCAGGTTTCGCTGGCCCGGCGTGATGTAGCCGCCGTACAGCCCAAGATACTCGATTACCACCGCAGAACACATTTTGAATATGCCGGCGCGGCAGGCGGATTCATGGATGTCCTGGGTTATGCGTTTTGCCGCGGACGAATTTTCGATGAGCAGGAAGAGGATAAAGGCCAATACGATACCCGTTCGGAAATCTTCTGGGCTTCCGGCGCCTGCTTTTTTGTACGGGCAGAGGTTTTCCGCTCGTTAAAAGGATTTGACGCCCGCTTTTTTGCCCACATGGAAGAAATTGACCTCTGCTGGCGCATGCACAACCAGGGATATACGGTGGCTTATCAGCCGGCCTCTGTGGTGTATCACGTGGGCGGGGGCACGCTTCCGGCCGAAAACCCGTTCAAGACCTACCTGAACTTCAGGAATAACCTGGCCATGATGTTTAAAAACCTGCCCCGGAAGTACCTTTTCCCCCTGCTGTTTGTGCGGCTCTCCCTCGACGGAATTACAGGGGTGCGCTTCCTGCTTCAGGGCTCGGTCAGGAACCTGTGGGCCATTCTGAAAGCGCATTTTGTCTTTTACCGGTGGTTACCTTACCTGATCGGGAAACGTTCAAAGAGCTTTGGCGGGTTTAAGAAGCTGTATGCCGGCTCAGTGGTCTGGGCCTATTTTGTAAAGAAGAAGAAAACCTATACCGAAATATGCTCAAAGTAGGGATCACCGGGGGCATAGGTACCGGAAAAAGTACGGTAGCCAGGGTATTTTCAGTACTGGGAATACCCGTGTACGAAGCCGATGAACGCGCTAAGGTACTGATGGAAGAAGATACGGAAATCGTGCGATCTATCCGGGCGCTTTTTGGTAACGAAGCCTATTTCACCGACGGAAAATACAACAGAGCATACGTAGCGGGGAAGGTTTTCGGAAACCCGGAGCTCCTGCTGAAGCTAAATGCAACGGTACACCCTGCCGTAGGACGGGATTTTGAAAGATGGGCACACCGTCAACATGCCCCCTATGTGCTTAAAGAAGCGGCCATTATGTCGCGAAGCTCCGGGCTGGACAGGATCATTGTGGTCAGCAGCTCGCTGTCTTTGCGAATAGAGCGGATAAAAACGCGCGACGGGCGTTCAGAAGAGCAGATCGAAAACATTATCCGGAACCAAAAGACCGAAGAAGAGTTCCTGACCCTGGCTGACTTCGTGATCAGCAATAATGAAGAAGAGTTTATCACCACACAGGTGCTAAAGGTGGATGCAGAGTTGCGTCTCCTCGCACCGGCTTTCCGGTAAGAATATTACGGCCTCTTTTTTGTGCTAATTTAATATCCTTCTTAATCTTGCCAGTAAATTCAATCTGGTAATTCATATGCCTAATTCTTCGAACAACTCTTTTGAATTTTTTACTTTAAAAGTTTTGCCCTTCTCAACATCTTCCATAGCTCTTAAGGTTTCAGCATTGGGTTCTTCGACAACTTCAATACCCTTCTTTTCACTGACTCCGATTCTGATCAGTTCCAAAAGAGCTTTCCCATAATTATTTCGCTCATTTATTTTTATTGTGATCGTTGTCATAATTCGCTGTTTTATTACAAATATACAATATGTTTTATTGCAGGATAAAATAAAAATTCCTGCCACTTCCAAAGACAGAACCAAAGAAGTTCCTTCCTGTTAAAGCAAAAACAGGAACTACCGGCCGGCAGTTCCTGTCCCTGTTGTCTTTTTCCTTCTTAATTCGCGGCTTCCGCTGTCTGGTGGGCTACATCATTTCTATGCTCCATAATTTCCAGCTGTCCATTGACATAGTAAGCGCTACCGAAGCCGTTAACATACGAACCGGTGACCGGCGTAAGCTCGATCATAATGAAATCTTCGAGGGTCACCAGGATATCCAGTACTTTACCGTGATTTTCCTTTAGCTTTTCAATTCCTTGTTCCCATTCGGGTGTACCTCTTTTGATCTCCCGGGTCTGCACATCGAGTGTCAAACGGTCACGGGCATAGATCTGGCGGGTATTGGCTTCGTCTTCGATAAACATGGCCGATACTTTCCCCACATCCCGCAGGTTGCGGGTATGGCGCGACATGAAAGACACAAGAATATAAAACCGGTTTTCTATACGGGCAAACGGTGCATAGCTGGCATTGGGGGCGCCTTCTTCATTAACTGTAGCCAGGATAACCGACTTACAACTGCTGATGAGCTCGTTTACACGCGGTGTTACAGGTTTGGTTTGCCGGGTACTCTTCTGCACCTCCGATTGGGTATTTTCCATTTTAACTCAATAATTTTGGGAAATTTAATCTTATTATTTAAACTATACCAGCTTTCTGTCCGGATAAATCCGATTTTCTTCTCTTTAAAACGCTAAAACGGCCGCTTTTATTCCACCGCAGCCATAGATTCTTCCAGGTGCACAGCGCCGGGAAACAGGATATTGTTTTCCAGGTGAATGTGCAGATGCAGGTCATCTTCAAACTCTTTGAGCATCGATAAAGTCACCCGGTAGGTACTGCAGGCATCTGCCGGAGGGGTATAATCCCGGGTCAGCTCTGCTATTCTCCGGAAACGCTCTCCTTCTCCGTCATGGTCATCCATCATGGCCTGGATAGGATTCTGTACCGTTCCGAAAGGAGCCTGCACAGGTGTACCTTCACTTTTTGCTTTTACCATTTTCCGGATATAAGGGAAAAGCATAAACTCTTCCTTCTTCATGTGCACGGTAAGCTCACCGGCCGAGGCTTTAAAGAGCTCTTCCACTTCTGCCAGCTCAGGGTGCCGGTCGCCGTGCACGCGCACTATTTTTTCTAGGAACGGCGTTATTTCCAGTAAACGGGCGTCTACATAACGGTGATGCTTTTTCTCGATGTAATCGGCCAGCAGGTCAAGGGGCCACGATTTGTAATCGGTAACGCTTCCGTCTGCTTTGCGGACAGCCTCTTCCAGTTCCCGGATCAGCCCGTCGCTTTCTATGGCCTTTTGCGAACAGGCATCCGCTATGGTTTTATTGCCGTTGCAGCAAAAATCTACCCCGTGCCGTTTGAAGACAGATGCGGTACGGTAGTCATCGGCTACCAGCTCTCCTACGATAGTTTCATGTGTAATATTCATACGATTTGTTTTAAGTGCTACTGTAAAATGGGTCATGTATACGAATTCCCGCTCAAACAAACGATTTATAAAGACCGGGACTCAGGTACATGATGAGGTAAAACAAGGCAAAGCCTGCAAAAGCAATAAGAAGCGCCCATACCCACGAAGGTACAGCCTTGGGTGTTTCCGAGCCGGTCACCACGAATATATCGCGGCGCTCACTGCCGTATGCATTGATGGTGAGCGGCACATGATCATTGACCACCTCATTCTCTTCCAGCCCGACCACTGCAATGGCAGGGCCGTTCCTCACTTCAAAAGGAATGGTCCGGACGCCCTCTACATTGTCTGTAGATTTTGCAACAATCTTCAGCCGGTGCTTTCCGTCAGGAATCCGGGTGGTATCCAATACGAATTTCACCGGCGGGGCAAATTCGGCAAACGGTACCGGATCGTCATCCAGAAATACTTTTACAACCCTGTTGTCTTCCATAGTTACCCGATTATTATATTTTTAATATGATCAGGGGCCGACTCCTGCGGCTTTACCAGGTATTTGATGCTTAAAAACAGGGTAATACCCACAATGACCACTGCCCCCCAGATGATCATATAGTCTGCATTTCCCTGCGGACCGGAGCCGTGGGTGATGCCGCTCAACGCTGCCGGCTGCCTTGACTTGCATACTTCGCATGCGTATCCTGACACAGGCAGACACGCTAAAAGCAGGACCATCATTTTTATTATCTTTTTCATGCGCGTAAAAATTATTTTTAAGCTTTTATTTCCCAAAGGCAGACGCGGTGCCTGGCCGGGCGGTACACCGTTTAACAGGCTTATCCCTGTTACTTCCAGTAATTATTGGCCCGGGCTACCGTCTGGAATTCAAGGGCTATGACCTGGGCTGAAGCAATCAGCTGTGCGGTGTCGGCCGCATAATCGTTTCTCAGCTTTTTCCGGACTTCGGGGTCAGTTTGAATGGCTGCTACCGATTTCCGGGCCATTTTTACGGCCAGTTCCCTGCCCTCCTGCGGAGTCGCGGTGATCAATGATTCAAGCCATATCTCTTTGTTTTCCATACGTGTTACTGATTTAATGTCTGAATATATTCTCTTACTTTTTTTACTTCTTCAGGTGTAACGGCCGGTGCCTTGTTGCCCCAGCTGCTGCGCTCGTGCGTGGCAATGGCCGCTATTTCTTCATCGCTCAGCATATCGGCAAAAGGAGCCATCACCCCGTATTCGGCACGGGCATCATATCCCTGCAGGATGATCCGGATAAGCGTTTCCGGGCTGGCATCATTGACGATGGGGCTTCCGGCAAGGGGCGGAAATGCCCCCGGCAATCCTTTTCCGTCGGCCTGGTGGCAGGCTGCACAGGTATTGGAATACAATACGGAGCCGTCAGGCAACCCTGCCGGGGTGCCCCCGGCTGCTGCCGGCTTGTCTTTTTTCAGGGCCGGTATAAAATCATATACCGCTTCCATATCCGGCTGCTTCAGCGACACCAGGTATTCTACCAGGTCAAGCACTTCTTTCGAGGCCACGATTTTCCGGGTACTGTTTCTCAGAAACTTAGCCGGAACAGGCACTACCACATCTTTGTCGGTCACCTCTTTTTCACTTTTCTCCGTAAACAGCCAGGGATAGCCCGGCATCACCGATTCTTTGACCACACTCCGGGGGTTATAGAGGTGCAGCAGATGCCACTCGCGCCCGGCCTGGCGTTTGCCTACATTGGTCAGGTCCGGGCCTGTGCGCTCGCTGCCCAGGATAGAAGGAGACTGCCGCCATACGTCCATCCGTTTTTTGCTGTAGTAATAATCGGAGGGAACAGAGGGCCGGCCTCCCCATACCTTGTCCATTTCTATATTTCTCACCTGCTGGGTATGGCAGGCCACACAGCCTTCGGAAATGTATCTGTCAAGTCCTTTTACCTGTGCCTCTGTCATGGGCTGCATAGACGGCAAAGGCTGCGTTTTCTGCATCTGATACGCCGGAACTACCGCTATCAGGATGCTCAGTCCGGCAAATACCGACAGGGAGGTGTTCACTAAGCTTTTATGGTCTTTATGAAAGTTAATCATGCTTTTATCAATTAATCATGGTTTAGCGGCCGCTTTACCATTACCAGGAAGTTATAAGCGAACATCAGGTGAGACAGGAACATGAGCGAGCCGCCAATGGCCCTCCATACCCAGTAGGGCTGCATCAGCACCACCGATTCAATGAAAGGTTTACCCTCTATCCAGCTCAGTCCGCGGAGGGTACCGCCGGCCATCAGGGAGATCATGTAGGCAAACAAGCCGATAAACGCCATCCAGAAGTGTGTTCCCACAAAAAACTGCCGGGGTTCACGCCCGGTGAGCTTCGGGAGAACCGCATAGACACACGCCCACAGGATAAAGGTGATGATACCGTACATGGTCATGTGGGAATGGGCTACGTTAAAATCGGTAAAGTGCCATACAAAATTGGTAAAGCGGAAGGCTTGCAGGCTTCCCTGTGATGAGCCCGTGAAGTAAAAGATGACTCCTACCAGGAAGAAAGGCAGCACGTAGCTTTTGGAAATATCGCTCCAGCTGCCCCGCATGGTCATCAGGAAGTTAGTGGTACCCGCCACTACCGGTATAAACATACCCACACTGAACACAATGGCCACGGTTTGCAGCCACCAGGGCAAAGGACTGAACACAAAATGGTGCGTACCGATCAGCGTATAGAACAGCATCTGTGTCCAGAAGGCCAGCACCCCCAGCGAATACGAGTAGATGGGTTTATTTAAGGAGGAGGGCAGGTAATAGTAGACCAGCCCCAGGGTGAAGGTCATAAACCACATGCCCACTCCCTGGTGCATGTAGTACCCCTGGATCACGGTTTCGCCCAGCCCGTCCTGAAATACCGGCAGGTAACCAATAGTAACCAGGGTGATGGTCCAGAGCAGCCCGCCCAGCAAATACCAGTTTGATACATAAATTTCACTTACCTTTCTGTGGGCTATGGTTTTGTAGAAATTCCGGAAGGTGATAATGAGTGCCGACGCAAAAAGCAGGAGCACCGGCCAGATGTATTCGCGGTATTCCCCACCGCCGTTATTAATGCCCGCCATCAGGCAAATATTTCCGCTCAGCACAGAAAGGTTGATAAGCCCCCAGCCTATCCAGGCCCATTTGTAACTGTGGATGATGGTATTCGACGTGCGCGCCACCACAAAATAGCCCAGGCCGATCATGGCCATGGAAGCCCAGCCCCAGAACACGGTGTTGGTATGCACCGGCCTCAGGCGTCCGAAGGAAAGCCACGGTACGGTATCCATCTCCGGCCAAACAAATTTCATTCCCACGTATTGGCCTACTGCGGTGCCCAGCACCAGCCAGAATACGGCAGCACCCAGGTACCAGACCACCAGCTTCTTGAGCTCGTCTGGTGTTTCAAGATCCAGCTTTGTCCGTTTTTTCTCGTCTACCAGCGGGTTTCGGGGCTCATGGGTTACCCCGGCAATCACCCCTCTTTTATCTTCTGCCGTTACGCTGCTACCCAGTTCATCCCCTGATAAACGATAGGCCAGCGCTGCTTTTCGTTTTTCGAGGATGGTATCGATCTCCGCGCTGTCCAGGTCGATCAGGCTTTCCGAAAGCTTCCGTTTCTTCTCCGTATTTTCATCGGACCACGTCCGGCTGATAAATTCGGAAACCCGGAAATAAACAATCAGAACCAGCACCAGCAAAACAATGACGATCAGGATGATGGTACCCACCACACCCGGGTTCAGTATCCAGTTCCCGGTACCGGTCTGACCGAAAGATGCCCCGGAGCATAGCAGCATCCAGCATACAAGAAGCATTCTATTTCGGATAATTTTGTCGTAAATAAGGGCAAATTTTTTTTTCATCGTATTAAAATTGACTCTCCTGCCTGTAATTTGGTAGCAAGGTCATGCACGGTAGTATTTTCCAGCATTTTTTTCAGCTCACTTCTGACCTTTACGAATTTCTCGTGCATGGGGCAGGGCTCAGCCGCATTGCATTCGCTTAACCCCAGCGCACATCCCCTGTAAATAGAATCACCGTCTATTGCAAAAACAATATCGCTCAACCGTACCTCCTTCATGCGGGCCACACCGATCTCAAAACCACCGTAAGGCCCTTTCAATGAATGGACAATACGGTGCCTGGTCAGCAAGCCCAGCACTTTGGCCGTAAATGCTTCGGGAGAGCCGGTGTTCTCAGCCACATCACCGATCTTCACCCGCCTGTTTTCAAGCGATTCCGTAGCGATGTAAATGATAGCCCTGATACCGTATTCACAGGCTTTTGAAAACATATTTCTGTATTTCGTGGGGTAAAGATAAGCGGTATTTTTATTTCGGACAAATTTGTCGTAAATATTTTTTCCGAAGGAAGAGCCGCGGAGTCTGACTTTTTATATTTCCTCTCAGCAAATATAAAAGAAGAGCCGTCAACCTCGGGTCAACGGCTCTCTAAATTTATTTCTCCCGTAAAAAACCGGTACAGCTTTGCGGCCGGGTTTCATCAGGGTCTGACCTCGTCGATATCGACCGGCCGGTTTTCCAAAACCGATTTTTTGGCAGCCAGGGCGATCAGGGTAGCCTGCAGGGCATCGCTCCCGCCTACCGATATGTCATGACCGGTCGCCAATGCCTTAATAAACTCGCGCATCTCATACAGGTACGATTCCGTATACCTTTCCAGGAAAAAATGCAGCGGTAAGGCAGAATGCACCCCGTTCTCGTTGTAGAAGAAATGGTTGTCCGGCTTGTTGTTATCTACATTCACCATGCCTTTGGAGCCGAACACTTCCAGCCGCTGATCATAACCGTAAACCGCCTTCCGGCTGTTATCGATCACCGCCATGGAGCCGTCTTCAAACTTCAGGGTGATCACGGCCGTATCGATATCACCGGCTGCGCGGATATCCTCGCCCCAGAAAACGGCAGCCGAGGCATATACCTGCTTTACTTCCTTGCCCATAATATACCGGGCCATATCAAAGTCATGGATGGTCATGTCAAGAAACATACCGCCCGATTCTTTCAGGTAGCTCAGCGGTGGCGGACCGGGATCACGGCTGGTGATCTTTATCAGGTGCGGATTGCCCACGCTTCCGCTGGTGACCAGGTTTTTAATTTTCAGGAAATTGGCATCAAACCTCCGGTTAAAGCCCAGCATAAGCTTTACGCCGCTCTGCCCTACCAGCTTCAGGGTGCGGGAGATGCGCTCCAGCGAAAGATCAAGAGGCTTTTCACAGAAGATATGCTTGCCTTTGGCCGCACATTTTTCTACAAAATCAGCGTGCGTATCGGTGGGGGAGCATACAATCACCGCCTCAATTTCCGGATGTTCCAGGATATCGTCAGGCGTGCCGGTGGCTACCCCGGTTTCCGACAGGTCAGCTGCAGGATCAGAGACCATCAAAATCTCCGCCTCCCGGATTCTCTGCTGAATATTATAAAAGTGGATCTTCCCGATTCGGCCGAAACCAATCAGGCCCAGTTTAAGTGTTTTCATAGTCCAGTTAAATATTTACGATTGTTCAGTGCACAAATTTTAGGGCTGCCCATACCGGGCAGCACATCCTGCTCTACCACGATCCACCCGTTATACGCCGTTTCTTCCAGGAATCTCATCACCGCAGGAAAATCCACTTCTCCTTTACCCAGCTCACAAAATACACCGTTTTTCACGGCTTCAAAATAATCCCAGCCATTTTCCTGTGCTGCAGCACCCACCCGGGCGCTGTAGTCCTTAAAATGAACGTGCCGGATGCGGTGCCGCCACCGTTTCAGGCCTTCCAGCGGATCGCCCCCTCCGTAGGCATAATGGCCGGTGTCAAAGCACAGCCCCAGCAACTCAGGATCGGTCAGCTGCATCAGCATTTCCAGCTCGCCAGGGGTTTCCACATAACCGGCACAGTGGTGGTGAAAAACCGACGGCATACCGTACTGCTCTTTTACGGCCCGGGCCACTTTCTCCGCTCCGGAGGCGAAGATTTTCCATTGGGCGTCTCCCAGGCCCTGCTCCGGCCGTATCCGTCCGGCATTCCGGGTTCGTTCCGGTACCGAGCCGTTATTATCCGCCAGGACAATAAATGCATCGGGAAACCCCGCTCCGTGCATCAGGCCGGCTACCCGTAACGCATTTTCCACACCGGCGGCGTGGCTGCCGGCGTCGCTGAAGTCAACCGGTACAAAAGCGCCAAGGAGATCCAGTCCTTCATGGCCCAGCTCTTCCTTCAACCGGGACGGATCGGTCGGCATAAATCCCCAGTCGCCCAGCTCAGTGCCCGCATAACCGGTTTCGGCTATTTCGCGGATCACCTGTTTGTAGCCGGGCGCTTCCGCTTCCAGGTCAAATTCCAGCGCCCCCCAGGAGCAGGGGGCATTTGCGATTTTTATATTTTTCATTGGTTCTTATTTGATCTCCTACCTAAAGTTTTCAAAGTATCTTGTATTGCTGACTCGCCGGGTTCCCGACTGCGCTCTCACTGAGTTCTCGACTGTGCTCGAACTGACACGTTTCGCACTCTACTGACAAGTTTCATGCTCTCTCATTCACCTGTGCCTGAACTGATAAGTAAAGTACCTGGCTTCTGACGCTCCGGGTTCTCGACTACGCTCGAACTGACAATGGCGGCTGCTCCCTGTCAGTTCGAGCGTAGTCGAGAACTCAGTTGACGCGTAGCCCGAAACCGGGAATTTCTCGTTTGTTTAAAATTTCCTGGCCCATTCTTTCGGCCAGCGTTCAATCACTATTTTGGTCTGTGTAAAAAATTCAATGGCATGCCGGCCCTGCCCGTGCAGGTCACCGAAGAAGCTCTCGTTCCAGCCGCTGAAGGGGAACTGGGCCATAGGGGCCGCTACCCCGATATTTACGCCGATGTTCCCCGCATTGGCTTCAGAACGGAACTTGCGGGCATTGGCTCCGCTGGTTGTAAAAATGCAGGCCATGTTTCCGTAACGGTTACCGTTGATAAACTGCAGGGCCTCGTCAACGGTCTTCATCGACAAGAGCGTCATCACCGGGCCGAAGATCTCCGTGCGAATGATCTCCCCGCTTAAAGGCACATTCTCGAGGATGGTGGGCCGGATGAAGTTCCCGTTCTCATACCCGTCTATCCTGGGGTTGCGGCCATCGAGCAGCACATTTGCTCCCTCCGAAACGCCCTTTTCAATTAATTCTTCGACTCTCGACCGGCTCTCCCGCGTAATGACCGGTCCCATTTCCACTTCGCTCAGCAGCCCGTAGCCGGTGCTTCTTTTGCGGGCGGTTTCATAGAGGGCTTCTTTGATGGCTCCTTTCTGATCGCCTACGGAAATCACCGTAGAAGCCGCCAGGCAACGCTGTCCGGCACAACCGTACACGCTGTCGGCAATGACCCTGGCCGATACTTCCAGGTCGGCATCGGGTAAAACCACCACCGGGTTTTTAGCCCCGCCCTGGGCCTGAACCCGCTTGCCGTTAGCTGCTCCGCGGGCATATACGTATTTCGCAATATGTGTTGAGCCCACAAAGCTGACGGCTTTCACGTCCGGGTGATCCAGCAGGGCGTCTACTGTTTCCTTCCCTCCGTGCACCAGGCTCACCACGCCCTCCGGCAAGCCGATCTGCCCTATCAGGCCATACACTTTCTGCATGGTCAGCGGCACTTTTTCAGAAGGCTTGAGCACAAAGGTGTTGCCACAGGCTATGGCGTAAGGCAGAAACCAGAAAGGGATCATACCTGGAAAATTGAAGGGTGAAATACAGGCGCACACGCCCAGCGGCTGCCGGATCATGAATTCGTCCACGCCCCTCGATATATTTTCTGAAAATTCACTTTGCATCAGCAAAGGGGCAGCGCAGGCGGCTTCCACGTTTTCAATGGCCCGCTGCAGCTCGCCCAACGACTCGGCCCTGGTTTTCCCGCATTCGCGGGTAATGGTGTCGGCCAGGTCTTCCAGGTGTTCTTCCAGCAATTGCTTCAGCTTATACAAAGGCTGTACCCGTTGCATCACCGGCACCTGAGCCCATCCGGCAAAAGCTTTCTTAGCGGCTGAAACCGCATCATCTACATCTAAGGGCGTCTTTCCACCTGCCGGTACACGGGCCAGCACTTCCTGGGTGGCCGGGTTGACTACATCCCGGCAGGCCGTTTCCCTGCTGTCTTTCCATTCTCCGTTGATATAATTCTTTAATATTTCCATATAAAACAATTGAGTTTAAACGTTTCCTAAAAAAATATAAATGCCCAGTGTGATAATGACCAGCATAATGGCAAAGGGCCGGGTGTATTTCCACCCGTGCATGTCCACCACTGCGCGGGTAGATTGCAGGGCGTTTTCTTTTTGAGGCCAGAACCTCGAAACCCCAAACATCACCGCCAGGTTGAGCAGGAATTCTATGCCCCAGAGGTGAATAAAATGGATATTCACTTTCAGCACATAAATGCAGATCACATAAAAGAGAAAGCCGGTAAGCAGGCTCACTTTTGCCCCGGTGGCCGATACGCTCTTAAAGAAGAAACCGGCCAGGATGATTGAGGCAATGGGTATGAAGAATATGCCGTTCAGCTCCTGCAGAAGCTGGAACAGACCCTCCGGTGCATTGGCCACAAACGGGGCAGCCAGGATAGACGTTACTGCCAGAAGGGTGGCGGTCATCCGGCCCATAAATACCAGCTTCCTGTCGCTGGCCTTCTTGTCGATCATCCGTTTGTATACATCGATGCTGAAAATGGTGGAAGCGCTGTTCAGCACCGCATTGAATGTACTGAGCACGGCTCCCATGATCACCGCAGCCAACAGGCCTAAGAATCCTATCGGCAGTACCTTTTTGACCAGCTCAGGGTAAACGCTGTCCTGGCTGTCATAATACTTTTCGCCGAAATAATAGTAGGCAATTACCCCGGGCAGCACAATGATAAACGGCACCAGGATCTTGGCCAGGCCGGTAAAGAGCAGCCCTTTCTGGGCTTCTGCCAGGTTTTTGGCCCCCAGCACCCGCTGCACGATGGTCTGGTTCATACACCAGAAATAGAGCTGGTTAATGATCAGCCCTGTAAAAAGCGTACTGAACGGCATCACCGAGTCTTCGCTGCCGATGACATTGAATTTTTCGGGGCTGTTCTCAAAAACTTTGGCCAGCCCGGAAACCATATTGCCGTCACCGATATGCCAGAGCGCCAGCACCGGGATCATCAGGCCGCCGAACAAAAGCCCGTAACCGTAGATCACATCGGAAAAAGCCACAGCCTTCAAACCACCGAAAATGGCATATAAAGACCCGATCACACCGACCACCACAATGGTCATCCAGAGGCCGGCAGACCTGCTGACGTTCAGCACTTCTGAAACATTAAAGATGCTCTCAATATTAATGGCCCCAGTGTAGAGCACAATGGGCAGGAGGGTAACGGCAAAAGACACCAGCAGGAAGAGCGAGATCATGGAACGGGTGGTGGTGTCATACCGCTTTTCCAGGTACTCCGGGATGGTGGTCAGCCCCATTCTCAGGTAGCGGGGCACAAAATACACCGCCGCCACGATCAGCGCCAGGGCAGAGGTGACCTCCCAGGCTACAATAATAAAGCCGTTTTTATAGGCAGAGCCGTTCATGCCGACCAGGTGTTCGGTAGAAATATTGGTCATGATCATGGAGGCGGCAATCACCAGGCCGGTCAGGCTGCGCCCGCCCAGGAAGTATCCCTCCTGGGTGTGCAGCTTTTCCTTCCGGGTCTTGACAAAGGCATAAGCACCGGTAAAGAGGGTAAAACCCACAAATGTAAATACGGTTAAGGCATACGATGAAGTCATAAATTCGGTACAGGGTTAAAGATGAAGTCGCTGATGTTTTTTGTGGGCTACCTGGCGCTCACGGGCCTCCCGGATACCCGCCGATTCCGAAACCTGCGATACGGGCACTTCCCACCAGGCATGGCCATAGCCGGCCATCTTCCGTTCGGGCGGGGTTTCGATGTAGACCACCGTGGTACCGGTAGCCTGCTTTGCCTTTTTCAGGGCATCCCGGAAAGTGGCTTCGTTGTGCGCCCGTAAAACCGTTGCTCCCAGGCTTTGGGCATTGGCCGCCAGGTCTACCGGTAATTCAGAGCCGTCAAGCCCGCCGGTTTCTGCCGTTCTGTACCGGTATTGCGTACCGAAGCCCTCGCTGCCCAGTGATTTGGACAGTCCGCCGATGCTGGCGTAGCCGTGGTTATTGATCAGCACGATGATCAGCTTATAGCCTTCCTGCACCGAGGTTACGATCTCTGACGACATCATCAGGTAGCTGCCGTCGCCCACCATCACGTACACTTCCCGGTCCGGATCGGCCATTTTCACTCCCAGTCCGCCGGCTATTTCATAGCCCATGCAGGAGTAGCCGTATTCCAGGTGGAAGTTTTTAGGGTCTTTGCAGCGCCAGAGCTTGTGCAGGTCGCCGGGCATGCTTCCGGCCGCACAAACCATCACATCGCGGGTACCGGCAAAGGTATTGACTGCGCCGATGACCTCGGCCTGCGACATGGCCTCTTCACTTATCACCCGGTAAGCTTCTGCCACCCGGGCATCCCAGTCGCGGTTATACGCCAGTGCCCTTTCTGTATACGTCTTTTCCGTACAGTACCCTTCCAGCTGTACAGCCAGGGCGTTCAGAGTCTCGCGGGCGTCGCCGGTAAGAGGCAGCGAACTTTGCTTGTGCGTATCGAAATCCGTGATATTGATATTGATAAACTGTACATCGGGGTTTTGAAAAGCCGTTTGCGAGGCGGTGGTGAAGTCGCTGTAGCGGGTGCCTACCCCTATCACCAGGTCGGCCTCCGCTGCCATTTCATTCGCGCCCTGCGTTCCGGTAGCGCCTGCCGCCCCCAGGTTATACGGGAAATCATAGGGCAGGCTGCCTTTCCCGGCAAAGGTCTCCGCCACAGGGATCCCGAAGGTTTCCGAAAACTGCCGGAGCGCCCCGGTGGCTTCACTGTAGATCACGCCCCCACCTGCCACAATAAGCGGCTTCTTTGCGTTTTTGATCTGAGCGGCAGCCCGGCTGATCAGCAGAGCATCTGGTAAGGGACGGGGAACGAACCATACCCTTTTCCGGAAAAATTCATCCGGGAAATCATAGGCCTCCGCCTGCACGTCCTGGGGCATGCAGAGGGTTACCGCGCCGGTTTCTGAAGGAGAGGTCAGCACGCGCATGGCCTGCAAAAGCGAAGGCATCAGCTGTTCGGGACGGTTGATCCGGTCCCAGAAGCGTGAAACGGGCTTAAACGCATCATTCACGGAAGCATCGGCATTATTGAAGTCTTCGAGTTGCTGCAGCACCGGGTTTACGTGACGGGTAGAAAAAATATCGCCGGGCAGCAGCAGTACGGGGATCCGGTTGATGGTGGCCAATGCCGCACCGGTGACCATGTTGGTGGCACCCGGACCGATAGAGCTGGTGCAGGCAAAGGCCGAGAGGCGGTTCTTCATTTTGGCGTAGGCTACGGCTGTATGCACCATGGCCTGCTCGTTGCGCGACTGGTAGTACCGGAAGGCCGGGTATTCAAACAGGGCCTGGCCGATACCGCCTACGTTTCCGTGTCCGAAGATACCGAAGCAGCCTGCAAAAAACTTGTGTTCCGCACCGTCCCTTTCCGTGTACTGGTTGTCCAGAAAGCGGATCAGCGCCTGGGCGACTGTTAATTTCATTTTATTTTTATTTAAGGTTGTTCTCCGGCGAATTTCAAAAGCCGCCGTGTTCTTCAATGAATGCCAGTGACTCTTCCAGCATAGGCATAAAATTGGCGCACCCGGGCTGCAAAACCACCTGGGCGCCGCTGGCGTTGCCCATGCGGCAGGACTTATACAGATCCCAGCCATTCAGGTAGCCGTAGATGAACCCGGAGGCAAAGGCATCACCGGCTCCCAGCACATTCAGCGGCGTTACCGGGAAACCCGGTGTATCGATGCGGTCTTTGCCCTTCTCATAGATCGACACCCCGGCCGATCCCCGTTTTACCAGCAGGATCTCCACGCCCAGGCCCAGGATGTCCCGGATGGCCTGTTCCACATCGCCGGTGATTTTCGGAGCGGAGATTTGCTGATGCTCGATCTTTACCTGGGAGGAATCCTGCAGCATGGCCGCCAGGATCTCTTCTTCGGTACCGATGGCTATCTTAACCTTAGGCAGCAGAGCCCGCATAGTAATACCGAATGAACGCATATCGGTCCACTGGTCTGCCCGGAAGTCAATGTCGAGCAGGGTGGTCACCCCGCTCCGGTGCGCTTTTTCCATGGCATGAAAAACGGCGCTCCGGCTCGGTTCCATATTCAATGCCGTACCGGAGACCTCAAAGAGCCTGACCGCCGACATGTCTATCTGGTCTACATGATCAATGGTCAGCTGCGAGTCGGCGGCATTGTTCCGGTAATACACCAGCGGAAAGGTATCGGGTGGCTGAATCCCCAGGATCACCGCGCTGCTGCGTGCATGCGGGATGGTGGGAATAAACCGGGTATCTATACCTTCCTTTTCCAGGAAATTCAGGATAAAATCCCCCACTTTATCGGCGCCGACAGCGGTCAGCAGGGCGGTTTTCAGGCCCAGTCGCCGGCAACCGGTAATGATGTTCAACGGGGAGCCACCCACAAAGGCGTCAAAGCCTTTGATGTCTACAAAGTCAGCCCCGATGTTCTGGGAGTACAGGTCAATGGATGACCGCCCCATGGCAATTATGTCGTATTTCATATTTTAAATTAGCTGTTAGCCTTTAGCTATTAGCTGTTAGCCCTACGTTCGCATTGTTCATCATCAACCGGTACTCTAAATTCTAACAGCTAATTTCTAATTGCTCATAATTATTATTATTTCACCATCGGTATCCGTTCATCCCGGCCTTTCCAGCTTCCGAAGATCCAGGAATGGTCGGGGTCAGGTGTATTGGCCAGCGACTGGTCGGATCCGGCGAGGAAATTCAGGTAGTACACATTGTAGCCGTGCCCGGCCACTACGGGGTGATATCCCCTGGGTACCAGCACCACCTCATTATCGTGCACCACATTGACCACATCGAGGCTCCTGTCTGCGGTATACACCTGCTGGATGGCATAGCCCTGCGGCTTGTCGATCTTATAAAAATAGGTTTCTTCCAGGCAGGCTTCCAGCACGTTTCCATCGGCATCGGTGATACGTTCATCGTGCTTATGCGCGGGGAAGGAGCTCCAGTTGCCCGAAGGCGTGTATACTTCCACAGCCACCAGGCGGTCACACGGGAAGCCGGGCTGGATCAGGCTGTTGATCTGGCGGGTGGCGTTATCGCCGCCGCGTATTTCAATCTCCGCTTCTTCCGGTGTTTTAAAGACGGGTTCGAGCTGGCGGTCGGTAGCACACCAGCCATAGGCCAGGTCCAGCACATCGCTCTCTGCTTTCAGCTCAAAGCGGGTATTTGCCGGCAGGTAAAGGGTATGGGCAATGCCCGAGAACACGTCTTTCCGGCCGTTCCGGGTTTCCCAGCTGCCCCGGTTGGATTTTACCGAATAGTTTCCTCCCAGGAGGATGATGCCGTATTCATTATTGCCGGTATCGGCTGTCCATACATCTCCTTTTTTCATGGTGCGGGCGGCAAAGCTAAGGTGCTGCCAGCCGGCCGATCCGGGAGTTATATATTGGTAATCCGTATTGCCGAAGTTGGGTTTTACGATCAGTGAGTCTCTCATTTGTATTTTATTTTTTTCTACTTTTTTAGAAAAAGTAGAGCAAAAACCTGGATTTTAGTAAGTCCTCTTTCGCTTCGCTCAAACGGACGCTAAAATCCGAATAAGGAAGAATAAAGTATGTATTTGCGCTACTAATAAAAGTCATTTTTGATAGTTCATTATTGTCACTTTTTAAATTCTTCTGCTTTTCCGGCGGAGCCGAGTTTTTCAAATTTGTCGATGCAAAATTTTTCCAGTTCTTTCATATAGGTACCTCCCGGTATGACGGGGTCAAAGAGGTCGGGGCTTTCGGCGAAGAATTCGCGGTGAACCCGGGCCCACAAGACGCGCAAATCGGTGGCTACATTGATCTTGCAGATACCGAATTTTATAGCTTCATTGATCTCTTCATCGGAAACACCCCGGCTGCCCTCCTTCATATTTCCACCGTGGGCATTGATGCGGGTAATCTCAGCCGGATCTACCGCAGAACCGCCGTGCAGCACCAGGGGGAAACCCGGCATTTTCTGCTGAATTTCTTCCAGGATATGAAACTGAATGCCCTGCTTTCCTGAAAATTTATAGGCCCCGTGACTGGTGCCTACGGCAATGGCCAGGCTGTTGCACCCGGTTTCCTGTACAAAACGGGTTACCTCATCGGGCTGCGTGTAGCGTGCATGCGAGGCATCGATGCTCAGGTCGTCTTCCACCCCGCTTAACACTCCCAGCTCAGCTTCTACCACACAACCGGCTCTGTGCGCCGCTTTCACTACTTCGCGGGTTCTGCGTATGTTTTCCTGAATGGGATCGTGCGAGGCATCGATCATCACCGAAGTGTATCCGCCCTGTGCAAGCGCAGCGGTAACATGCGCTTCATTTCCGTGATCCAGGTGCACGGCATATACCACCCGGGGATACAGCGCTGCGGCTGCAGAGATCATGGCCAGGAGCATGGCCGGTTCTGCATAGTTCCGGGCTACCGGCGTGGTTTGTATGATCACCGGTGAAGAGGCTTTTTCAGCTGCCCGGAAAACACCCAGCACCTGCTCCATATTAAAAACATTGATAGCCGCTATGGCATAACGGCCATAGCATTTCCGGAACATTATTTCAGGACTGACAGGCATCATTTTTGAACCAGAACCGGGTTTTTCCTAACATATTTTCCACCGGGAAATTGTATGAAATAATCCGATTTAAAATGTTTACTTTTTTGGTAATAATCAGTGGTAATGATCTGGGCGCCCGATTCACAGGCGGCTTTGAAGCGGGAGAAGTCATTCTTCCTGGCTTCAAACGTATCGGCATCAGCACGGGTACGGATGATATAGCCCTTTTTCACGAGGGCAGTGATGCGGTCGAAGCTCCTTTTCGGGTCGTTCATGATCATAATGGCGGCATGCGGGTCACCTTCGGGGGAGTCTGCAAAGAAGACCTGCACCGGGCTGCCGTTATTCAGGTAAGCCGCCCGTTTTTCTCCTTTTTCATCGAGAATAAAGATGAAGCGTCCCCGCGCTTTTTCCAGGTCAGGCCAGCCTTTCTTCAGAACGGCTTCTTCCAGCGTGGGGTAATTTCCCTGCACATCCGCGGGCAGCAGCAGCTTGTCGCGGCCCAGCTCGCCGAGGATCTGCTTATCCAGCATCCGGAAGTCTTCCGGGGAGAATTTATCCGGCACCGTAGGCATGCCATTAGTGGCATTGTCTTTGGCATTCATGGTGATAAATACGGGATGATGCGCCGGGTTAGCGTCTGACCAGCTTTTCAGGATAGTGAGGCACTGGCTGAGGGTTCCGCAGTGCGAGCGGAAGTCAAGATCCTGCACATGCAGCACCTTAAAGCCCGGCTTGTTCATTTCCCCGTCTTCATTATACACCGGCAAAGCGTATTTTTCTTTAAACTGCTCGTAAAATGCCGGATGCGCATATTTACCGCCCTGGCGGTCTACGGCAATATCCAGCTCCAGGTTGGACAGCCCGTGTGCCAGTTGCTTATCAATAGGCTCATGGCTGTAGTCGAACCGCTGCGCCCAGCCCGGATTTACTGTTTTCAGGGTGTCCATCACCGGCCGGTCAATCGCTACCTTGTAGCTGTTATGCGTCCCGATCACCTGGGTTTCGTTAAGCTTCTGCTGGGCCGAAAGGCCTGCGCAACTTACAAAAGTCAGCAGGAGGCTATTTCTGAATAAACTGCACAGCTGTTTCATTGATACCGTATTTATGGTTATTCAAAAGCTTCATTATTTCAGCACCGGCCAGCAGCATGGGCCCGTAGCTATGGGCCGCAAACCGGTTTACGGGCCGGTAGTAATAAAAGGCCGGGTCAAAGCCCATGCCCGTTCCCACGCAGGTACCCGTGATTTGCCCTTCGGGCGTGATGCGGGTAGAGAGGGCTTCCCAGGCCAGCAGCACCATGGGCCCGAAAGCTTCATAATCGAGCCAGCCCTCGTTGATGCCCCTGGTAATGGAGTAGGTAAAGATGGCTGTAGCTGAGGTTTCCAGGTAGGTGTCACTTCTGTCGAGCAACTGGTGCCAGAATCCCTGCCCTGACTGTAAAGCAGCCAGTCCCTGAACGTGCCGGCGATACAGCTCTATGATCTCCGGCCGGTCTTTGTGGTCTTCCGGCAGAAGGCTCAGGAGCTCGGTGATGGCCATAATGGCCCAGCCGTTGGCCCGGCCCCAATGGTATTTGGGCTGAACCGCGGCTTCTTCCAGCCACCCGTGCATAAAAATATTTTTCTGCGTATCGAACATTCGTTTGCTGAATTGCTTCACCTGCCGGGTAGCTTCGTCAAAGTATTTCTGCTCACCGGTGAGTTTCCCCATATACGCTATGGCCGGCACGCTCATGAACATATCGTCCAGCCAGACCGTATTTTTCAGGGGGCGGTTCCGGGCAAAAGTGCCATCGGGCAGGCGATACTCCTTATTCATGATAAAGTCAATGAAGTTACCGATCACCGGCCTTAGCTGCTTTTCATTCCCGCCTTGCAACGCTTTGATCATGGCCATGCATAGTGCCCCCGCGTCGTCCAGGGCGTGGGGGTGCAGCAGGCTGGCCACCGGCGAATTTTTCTGTACCTCTGTACCTGTTTTATCCCGGTAATATGCGGCCAGCGCCGCCAGGAAGTCTACCCGTTTCCGGGTATAGTCGGCATACCTTTTATCGCCCGATACGGCACTGACGGCCAGCATGCCGGAGTAAGTCACTCCCCATTCATAGCTGAATAACCGGTAATCGCCTTTGGCAAAGACCGCGTTGTTGCCCGGTGCAGCAGGATCAAGCTGTTTTCCTGACGTTTTGTCCAGCACCTGTACCGGCGTTACGGTATCCAGGTAGGCCAGGATCCTGTCGAGGTCTGCTTTCACCGATTTCACATCTGCCTTGCCATAGGCATGGGGGTAATCGGGCTGAAGCAAGTGCAGGGGCGTATTGGAATCATTGACCTGGGCCGCCAGCTGTCCTATGCTTACAACGCCGAGCATACCGGCAAACAGTGTTCTCCGCAATTTTATCATGGGTTCACGGTAATTTTAATGTTGGCACTTAGCTGATCTGTAAAGCTTTTCAGGTAATTTTCAAAATAGGCTTCTTCCCTGAAACCGGCATCGCGCAGCTCCCAGCAGGCCATGGCATAATAGGAAACCGGCTTGTCTGCCGTAAATTTAGCCAGGTAAGACGTAGCGATCCGTCCCGTGTCAGGCGCTTTGATATACCCGAGGTATCCTTCTTTTGGCAGTACCAGGGCAAGGCCCAGCCACCATTCTTTTTCGTAGGTCTGCTTATCGTGCGTGCCCAGCACAATCCACTGATCGTTCTCGTAGATCGTTTTCAGGGGCTTGTCTGTCCGCGAGTTCACCAGGCCCACTAGCAGGGTTTCGTCGCCTGACGGATTAGCCATCCTTACCGTATTTTTATACCCGTAAAATCCCGGCCATATCTTTACCGTTTCCTGTACGTTATAGGCCCGGTTTTCATCCAAAGGCCGCCAGTTCCGGTAATCAAAGTTAATCACAGAACGCACAGGTCCTTCGGAGAAGATGGTAAAAACGGTGCTGTCAACATTTCCTTTCGGGTCTCCCTCTATAATGCCCAGCCTTCTCAGGCGGTCATCACCGATCATGAACGACACACCGCCCACCCCCAGTGAGGTACCTACCGAAAGAATATCGCGGCCCCAGTCTTCCATCACATGGTAATTATCTTCGGTCACGCCGGCCGCATTGATACCTACGTTTTCAGGCGACATGTAGCTTACTTTTTTACCAAAAACGTCTTTCGAGTTCCGTCCGTCGAGGTAATGCCGGAAACCTACTTTATCGTTCTCCCAGCTCGGGCCGTCGGTCTGGTAGGGCTGATAGCCGTTTACCCCGGGCAGCTCGTTCGGGAAGAACACATCGGTCAGCTTAGGCTTTACCACATCATTCAGGGAGTCTCTTACCCCAAACCGCACGCTGGTGCGTTTCTCGAATTCGGGTAGGCTGATTACCCAGCGCAGGGTCAGCTGCTTTTTTTCTTCCGGCTGAAAATCGGCCAGGAAAAATAGCTGATCCCACTGCCCGTCACCGTCGGTGTCATCGAGCTGGGCTGCCAGGGTATCTTTCCCGGCATCCAGCACCAAAGGTTTCAACCCTTCTTTCCAGTACCGGTCTACCTGCTCCCTGGGCAGCACCACGGGCTTTTCTTTCAAAGCGATCCCGCTTTCATTCTGAAGGTCAAGCGAGAGCACATTTTTATCGTTGCAGCTGCAGAGAGCAGCAAAGAGTACAATATACCATTTTCTCATCCTGTTTCGGGTTTTGTTGGATAATTTCCGGGAGTTACTACCTGATTTTCAGGGTATGCTTAAACGGAGTATAGCCCGTCAGGTAAACGTGGTGACCCGGCGTGTTCAGGTTGCCGTTCAGCACGCTGTACTTCTCGCCTTCCAGGCCGCGGGTCCATTCGTGCTTTTTAACCCCGGGTCCGAAGGTGATCCTGTCTTTCCCTCTCCTGAATTCGCCGTATCCTTCCGGCAGGAAATGTGCACCGCTTCCTCCTTCCTGGATACCGTTAAGCTCGCCCCCCTCATCAAAACAAAGCTGTACAGTGACGGCTACACCTTCTGCACCGGTCACTTCAAAATCCATGGTCACCTCACCGTTATTTTCTGAAACCACCACCCTGCTTTCCAGGGTTTTAAAATCGGCCGGCCGCTTATCGAACGACATTTTGCTCCAGAAGCGGTCATCCACGCTGGGTGTCAGCTCGTAATCTCCGTCTTTTCTCCGGTCGCCGGGTTTGAGCGGCTGGTAATAAGGGGCCTGCAGCTTGTTGTAAAGCACATATTTTCCGTTCTCCTGCGAGATCCCCTCACTCCTGAAATATCCCATGCTGAAAAACCGCGATGACATCCGCATATATTTTAAGGCGGCGACACCTTTCCTGTAACCGAAAAAGTTAGGACTTACCGAACGGCCCGACGCAATGATCAGCGGAAGGTCATTACCTCCGAAAAGGGTCAGCGCAGTCTCCTCCCGGCGGATCCTCACCAGGCTGCTGGTTTTAAAGAACTTTTCAAAGTTTACCGGAAGAGCTCCGGGCCGGGGAAGCTCCCGGGCCAGCACGGGATCTGCCATAAAATTATACAGGCACTGGTCCACCACATTTTTCCCGAAGTCGGGCAAGGTCTCAATAAACGAGGTTATAGCCGAAAACAGTGTATTCTGCTTCTCAATGGCCAGAAAACGGTAATGGAGGTATTGTACCATGATCTCCCTGCTGGAATACTGATCCTGGCGCCGGGAGTCAAAAGTGATCAGCTCACCATTGGGCTCTGTATAATACCACGCCATGGTAAGGCTTTTGGTCACCGGCTCATACAGGGCCGGGCGGTCGAGCAGGTGGCCGAGGGTGATAAAGGCGCGGTTTTCCACATCCGCATAGTTCATGCTCCTTTCCGGGTAATGGCCGTCTTCATCCATATAAATGCCTTCTGACAGCCACTCATCAATCCGGTTGGTATATTTTTTATCCGGATACAGGCGGTTTATCCAGGCAAGGGCAGCACAAATCTCCCATCGGTGGTTCGGCGTGTGAACCCCTCCTACTGCCAGCGCTCCGCCTACTTTTTCAATAGGCACTTTGATGGAGGCTTTTACCGCATCGAGTGATTTCTGCCGGCTTTGATTAAGAATATGCACCCCGGAACACAAAGGCTCCATAATGAAGGCCGTATCCGGTGGGGATTCGATATTGCCCGCGGTCATGGTGCCGTCAGGCGACAGTGCGTTCAAAAAATGGACAGAAATTTCTTTCATAGCATTCACCAGGCGCTCGTCATGGTGGTACCGCGACTCCGGGTGGCAATACGCTGCGGCAAGCTTGGCAAAGTTATAGCCGTAATTTCTGCCGCCCTGTTTCGGGCCTTCTGCCCCTCTTGCAAGAAAATCTTCAATGAACCGGTCGTTCCCTTCCACCAGCTTCTTCATCAGTTCAGTAACCGGACCGGATGCCCAGGCCTTATTTCCCAGTGCAGAAAAGAGGAGCATTCCTGCCCCGGCCGATTGCCGTATAAATTCTTTCCTATTCATGGTTAACCGTATTTAAAGTTTAAAAGTATCAGGGTGATATGCACCACCCTGATATCCTGATATTTATTCAACCATTTTCTAATACCCTGTATTCTGTGTCAACGAACCGCCCGTAGCATCAATCTCGCTGTTCGGAATGGGCCTGAGCAGGTGGTATTCTTTCAGCGCCTTGTTCAAAGCCACATGCGGATTGTGCGCCATAGCCCGCTCAATCAGCTTACCGGTACGCTTAAGGTCCATCCACCGGCTAACCTCACCGGCCAGCTCTTTTGCTCCTTCGTCCAGGATCACGTCTACGGTCACCTCATCGGCGGAGTACATCTTTGAGAGCCCTGCACGGGTTCTCAGCGCATTGATATGGGCAGCGGCTTTGGCCTTATCACCGGCATTCAGGTAAGCCTCTGCAGCAATCAGCCGGGCTTCTCCGCCCCGCATGATCACGGCGTCACGCTCGCCTTCCGGGTTGATACCGGGGTTGGTATACGGCACACCGGGGTCATCAAATTTCCGGAACATCGGGTACTGGATCTGCGTGGTGCCGTTAGGCGTAAAATAGCTTCCGGGATTCACCACGGTATATTTTTTGGAAGCGATCATCTGGGCCGACCAGGCGGTTTTCGGAAAATGAATGACCGTATCGCCTACTTTCACGCCTCTTTCGGCATCGGCCAGCTCTGCCAGCAGGGTTCTCCGGATGGTAGCGGCTTCCCGCTTGTCTCCGTCTTCAAAAAGAGTATAGAAGAAGGGGGTCGGCGCCGGACCCAGTCCTCTGTGATACAGGGTAGAGCGGGTCATGCCGGGGTATACGTCGTACGAGAACTTAAACAGCAGGTGACGGCTGTTTCCTTCCCGGCGGGTGACCGGGTTAGAACCGTACAGAATTGAGAATACCACTTCGGGGTTTCTCTGCCCTGCTTTGGTAAAGAAAGAGGCAAAATCAGAGGCCAGCGGGTGTTTGGAGATCACGCTCTCGGCCAGGGCTGCCGCTTCGGCAAAGTCAGAAGCCCCTTTGAAGCTCTTGTATCCCCGGGTAAGCAACACTTTTGATTTCAGGTGCCGTACGGCATCTTTAGATACCGTGCCGTACAGGGCCGGGCTCTCTTCCACGCCGGCCAGGGCCTCGTCAAGGTCTTTCAGAATCTGGGTATACACCTGGGCTTCATCGGCTCTTATCAGCTCGGTCTGGGCGGTACGTACTTCATTCACAATGAGCGGAACGCCCCCGAATTGCTCTACCAGGTTAAAATACCCGTAGGCCCGGAAGAACTTGGCTTCGCCCAATCCTTTTGCTTTGGCCGTCTCGGTCAGTCCGCTTATCTCGGCTGAGCGGTCAATGGCCGTATTGGCGGCGGCGATCAGCCCGTAATTGTTGTTCCAGGAAGAGAGAACCGAACCGTTGAACGGCCGCAGGTTCACGTAGTCGTTCAGCTCATCAATACCTGCCACAATACCGCCGCGGGTATAAATATCGGTACCCAGCTGGTCTACATCGTAGGTAGAAGTGGCCCAACGGGCCCGGTAATACGTTTCAGCAACAAGCTGGTCAAACGAGGCCGGGTCTTTAAAGATCTCATTACCGGTGAGCGACTGCCTGTTCTCCTCCTCCAGGAAATCTTTGCAGGAGGTCAGCGCAAAGAGTGCAAAAAATATAGCTAAAAGATTCTTTTTCATTTCTTCTCAATTTTTAAAATTTAATGTTCACGCCTCCCATCCAGGTCCGGGTCATGTGTGCCGAAGCATACGAGTTTCTCACAGCCGTTTCCGGGTCAAACCCTACGTAATCCGTGAAGGTAAACGGGTTCTGACCGGTTACATACAGCCTGGCGCTCTTCACCCTGATCTTATCCAGGAATTTCTGGTTCAGGCTGTATCCCAGGGTGATGTAACCTACTTTTACATAAGAAACATCGGGGTACTGAAGCGCTGCGGCATACGGACCGTTATTGCTGGGCTGGTACCAGTCGTTCGACGGGTTATCGGGTGTCCAGTAATTGGTCTTCAGGCTGTTAAACCTTCCCGGAGTAGCATCAAATCCGCCGGTATGCGAGATATGGAAGTAGCTGTTGCTACGGGCGCCCTGCGAGGTATAGACAAAAAATGAAAAGTCGAAATTCTTGTAATCCAGCGTATTGGTGATACCGCCGGTCCATTTCGGCATGGCATTGCCGATCACAGTCCGGTCATCGGCGTTGATCACGCCGTTTCCGTCAATGTCTTTCACTTTTACCTGGCCGGGCAGCTGGCCTACTTTTTTGGCGGCTTCCAGCTCATCCAGCTGCCAGATGCCGTCAAATTCCCAGGTATAGATCGAGCCGATCGGGTAACCCACCTTATGGATGTACGATCCGCCCTGCACACCGAACAGGATCTCGTCTACCCCGCCGTAAAGCTGAGTGATCTTGTTCCGGTTGGTCGCAAAGTTCAGGGAGGTGGTCCAGCGGAAGTCGCCTTTATTGATATTCCTGGAAGTTACGGCAAATTCCACGCCTTTGTTGGTTGCTTCTCCTACGTTATCAAACACCCCGGAATAGCCTGTGGCTGTAGGAACCGGCCGGAAGAAGATGATATCCGAGTTGAGGCGGTTATAAATGTCCAGCGTACCGGTGATCCTGTTTTTGAGCAGGCCGAAATCCACCCCGAAGTTCCATTCCTTGGTTTTCTCCCAGGTCAGGTCCTGGTTGGCCAGTCCGCTTACAAAGGCGGTCTGGATCACCTGGTCGCCGATGTTGGTAAAGTTACTGCCAATAAGCGAAAGGGAGGCCAGTGGTGAAAGTCCGCCGCCGGTTCCGTTGTTACCGGTCTGGCCGTAGCTCAACCGGAACTTCAGGTCGCTGAATATGTCCTGGTTCTGCATGAAGTCTTCTTCCACCATTCTCCAGGCAATGGCTGCCGACGGGAAGAAGGCCCATTTATTATTGGCTGCCAGGATAGACGACCCGTCATACCGGCCGGTCAGCGTCAGGAGGTACCTGCCTTTGAGGCCGTAATTCAGGCGACCCGTATACGATTCCAGCGTTTGCTTGGAAAAGCTGCTGGTAGCCGACTGCAGCACCGAACCCGCCCCCATGTTATAAAACAGGTACTGGTCGGTAGAAAAGTTTCTTCTTTCTGCGTTGTAATTCTCATAACGGTCATAGAATTGCGAGTAAACGAATGTTGCATTCAGGTTGTTATCCGCATTAATTTTCCAGTCGTAGTTAATGATGTTATCCCAGGTATACGACATCCGGTTGCGGTTATTCACTACGGCGCGGGTGTTCTGCTGGTTACCGCTGGTAGCCTTGCTGTAGCGCCCCCTGTATTCGCCCAGGCGGGTAAATTCCACATTCGGAGAGAAATTGGAGCTGAGCTTCAGGTTTTTCAGCGGGGTAATCTCCAGTGAAAGATTGCCCAGGTAATTCAGTGCACGGGTCTGGTTCACCCAGTTATCGGCTTCAAAGAGCGGGTTGGTAATGAACGATTCTCCTTGCAGCGGGAAGAACAGCAGCTCGCCGTTCTCATCATAAGGGCTGCCCGTAGGCCGCAGGCGATAGGCGCTTCTCAGGCCTTCCTTACTTCCTTCATCACGGGTAGAAAGAGCGATGTAATTGGTGTAGCCCAGGGTTACATTCGGAAGGATCCGGCTGCTGATATTGGCCCGCATGGTGTATCGTTCAAAACCTTCGCCTTCAAAGGTACCTTCGTCTTTGGTATACGCCATTCCCAGGCCGAAAGTGGTGTTTTCATTTCCGCCGCTCAATCCTACGGTATGGTTGGTCTGGAACCCGGGCTGATTAACCAGGCTGATCCAGTCCGTATACTTATTGGCGCTGATGTTGGCCAGCTCATTAGGCCGCATATACTTGCTCAGATCCACGTCATCGCGGCCGAAGTTCATATTCCCGCCGGCCCATTGCAGACCCACTACGGCATCTTTAAAGTAATCTACGAATTCGGCTCCCTGGAGCATGTCGGGAAGGTGGTACGCCTGCTTGGTACCGAAATAATTGTCATATGAAACTGAAAGCCGGCCTTTTGCGCCTCCTTTGGTTTTGATAATGACCACGCCGTTGGTTCCCCGTGAACCGTAGATAGCCGTTGCTGAGGCATCTTTCAGAATATCCATCTGGTCGATATCCGACGGGTTCAGGAAAGAGATATCGTTTACAAAGATCCCGTCAACGATATAGAGGGGGTTCTGACCGGCACTGTAACCGGCATTTTCAATGGCTTCGCCTGAGTTAATGGTATTTGATCCCCTGATCCTCACGTTAAACGCACCGCCGGGCTTGTTGTCGGTCATCTGCAGGTTTACCCCTGCTACCTGTCCCTGCATGGCCTGGAAAACGTTGGTTTTGTTGGTCCGCTGAATGCTTTCCGCATTCATGCTGGAAACAGAGCCGGTCAGGTCGCTTTTTTTAGCCTGGCCATAACCAATAATGACCACTTCATCCAGGTTGGTTGCCAACTCGGTCAGCGACACATCCACCACTGCTCGGTCGCCGGCTGCCACTTCCTGCGTTTCGAACCCTACAAAAGTAAAAACCAGCGTGGGGTTCGTTCCCTGCACCCGGAGGGTGTATCTTCCGTTCACATCCGAAAAAGTAGAGTTGCCGGTACCTTTCTCGTTAATGGTTACTCCTGCCAGTGTTTCGTTTCCGGAAGAGACTTTTCCACTGATGGTTCTCTGCGCGAAAGAATGAATTGAAATGGTCAGGAATGCGACCAAAAGTACTGCAATCTTTACTTCTGCCCTAAGATACTGAGCCGTTTTTCCTTTACGAAAAAGCCGCACTGTTAAATTTTCTCTCATACATTTTTTTATTTTTAGGTTGTTTTTATTCTGTAAAGGCCGGTATACCTTTAAAATGCCCGGGTTCATCTATATTATTTTGTCGCGATGACACAATTCACCCTGAAATGCCGTATATTTAGAAAGTAAACCGCTTTCTCTTTTGTGAAAGCAAAGCAATCGGAAATAATCTTATGAAACGAGCAATTGCATTTTTAATTCTATGCAAAGGTTTGCATTAAGGGGGTAATTTGCTTTTTACAAATTTTTGTTTTAATAATGCAATTTTTTACGGTTTAAACGGTTTTGTGAGAAACAAGCCCGGTTTTAACAGGTGGCCAGGTAAAGGCGCCCAATCAAGGTTTTCATGGACAGACCCGCTACCATAATTGATATTGCCAGGGCGCTGAATATTTCGCCCTCAACGGTATCAAGAGCCCTTAATGACCATCCTTCCATCAGTGCCCAGACCAAAAAGGATGTGCATGAGCTGGCGGAGAAGCTGAATTATCAGCCCAACCTGACCGCCCGGAATCTTCTGAAGAAGCGGTCAGGCATTATTGGTGTGATCATTCCCGAAATCACCAGCTACTTTTTTTCCATGGTGATCACGGGTATCCAGGATATTGTTTCGTCAGCCGGCTACAAGCTGATCATTTCACAGACCAACGAATCGTTTGAAGAAGAGAAGAAGCTCACGCACGAAATGGCGCTGATGCGGGTAGAGGGACTCCTGGTTTCGCCCACCTTCAATACGGGCAGCTATGAGCATCTCGAAGAGGCACGTAAGTCAGGCATACCCGTAGTGCTGTTTGACCGCGATTGCCCCGGTTTTGCATCCAGCAAGGTATTTGTGGATGTATATGACGGTGCCTACCAGGCCGTTAAATACCTCATTGATTCGGGCTGCCGGAGAATTGCCCATATTGCGGGCCCTGTGAGCATACCTACGTTCCAGGAGCGCTTTAACGCTTACTGCAACGCGCTGGCAGACCAGGGAACCGAAGCCAATTCTTCACTGATTGTTTACAGCCAGGGCTTTTCGGCTGACGACGGCGTAAGTGCCATTCATACCCTGCTGGACCAGGCCTCCGGAATCGACGCCATTTTTTGTGTGAACGATGCCGTAGCGATCGGGGCTATGCATGTATTGCGCGAAAGAGGATACCGCATTCCGCAGGATATCTCGATCATCGGCTACGACGATGAACCTTACTCCTGCTATTTCAGCCCTGCACTGACCACTATCTGGCAGCCCGTTTACGATATGGGCCTGCTGTCGTCCAGGATTTTGCTCGACTCTATCAATAAAGATGTACCTTTCCGGCATGAAGTGCTGAAGCCGGAGCTGGTTATCCGTGAATCATCAAAAGAACAACCTTCATTATGAGATACATTTTACTTTTTTTATTGCTGTCTTTCACCGGGTTTTCCCAATCAGCCCGCCCGCTCAAATTGTGGTACGAGCGCCCTGCCGAACATTTTGAGGAAGCCCTGGTTCTGGGCAACGGGAAAACCGGGGCCACGGTTTTCGGCGGTACGGCTTCTGACAAAATCCTGCTGAACGACATCACCCTCTGGTCGGGAGAGCCGGTCAACCCGGATATGAACCCCGGAGCTCATGCGTACATCCCGCTGGTCAGGGAGGCCCTGAAGAAAGAGGATTACAAAGCGGCCGACTCGCTGATCAAAAACGTACAGGGAAAATTCTCGGAGTCGTTTTCTCCGCTCGGAAACCTGTTTATTGACTTTGCAGGAAACCCCGAGGTCAAAAAATACTACCGTGAGCTCAGCCTTGACCAGGCGGTCTCCACGGTCAGCTATCAAACCGGGAATAATACCGTTACCCGCGAGTATTTCCTGTCTAACCCCGACAAGGTGCTGGTGATCCGGATCCGGGCTGCGCAACCGGTCAGCTTTACGATCCGCCAGAACAGCCTTCTCCGCCACGCGGTAAAAGTTGAAAACGGCATATTGAACCTTTCGGGCCGTGCGCCCTTCCGGGCGTTTCCCAATTATTACAACCGGCACGATGTTAATGCCATTGAATACGATGATCACCGGGGAACCGCTTTTACGAGCCAGGTAAAAATCCTGCCTCAGAACGGGACTATTGCCTATACCGATTCTACCCTGGAGGTAAAACAAACCACCGAAACGCTGATTCTGGTAGCCATTGCTACCAGCTTTAACGGCTTTGATAAAGACCCGGCCTTAAACGGGTTAAACGAGCAGGCAATAGCCGCCGGATATCTCAATCAGGCTTCGCGCAAGACCTTTGATGCGCTTAAGGCCGCACACCTGGAAGATTACCAGGCTTATTTCAAACGGGTAAAGTTAGACCTGCACCCCGCTGACGGTGCTGATATACCTACCGACGAACGCCTGAAAAAATATATGGCCGGGGCAGATGACCGTTACCTGGAGACGCTGTATTTCCAGTTCGGCCGCTACCTGCTTATCTCTTCTTCGCGTACGCCGGGAGTGCCGGCCAACCTGCAGGGGCTGTGGAACCCGCACATGCGCCCGCCCTGGAGCAGCAATTACACCACCAACATCAACCTGGAAGAGAACTACTGGCTGGCTGAAAATACCAACCTCGCTGAAATGCACCGGTCGCTGCTGACGTTTACCGCCAACCTGGCCAAAACCGGGACCTATACCGCCCGGAATTTTTACGGGGCACGGGGCTGGTCGCTGGGGCATAACTCGGATATCTGGGCCATGACCAACCCGGTGGGTGACTTCGGGCATGGCGATCCGGTATGGGCCAACTGGGCCATGGGCGGCACCTGGATAGCCACCCACCTCTGGGAGCATTATATTTTCAGTAAAGATGCTACCTGGCTGAAAACCTATGCATATCCCCTGATGAAAGGGGCTGCCGAATTCTGTCTTGACATGCTGGTAGAAGGGCCTGACGGGTACCTGGTCACCTCGCCTTCCACTTCACCCGAGAATATTTATATCACATCAAAAGGGTATCGCGGGGCCACCCTTTACGGGGCTACTGCCGACCTGGCCATGATCAGGGAGCTCTTCTCTCATGTGATCCGGGCGACTGAAATCCTGGAAAGCGACCGGGCTTTTGCCGGTGAGCTGAAAACCGTGCTGGCCCGGCTGCACCCCTACAAGGTAGGGAGAAAAGGCAACCTGCAGGAATGGTATTACGATTGGGAGGACCAGGAGCCCCGACACCGCCATCAGACCCATCTTTTCGGCTTATACCCGGGAAACCACATCACCGTAAAAGGTACTCCCGAACTGGCTCAGGCGGCCCGCACCACATTGGAAATTAAAGGAGATGAGACTACCGGCTGGTCAAAAGGCTGGCGGATCAACCTGTGGGCGAGGCTGCTCGACGGCAACCGGGCCTATAAAATGTACCGCGAGCTCCTGAAATATGTAGAGCCCGACGCCATCCGGCCGAAAGACCGGAACTACGGCGGCACCTACCCTAACCTGATGGATGCGCATCCGCCCTTCCAGATCGACGGCAATTTCGGCGGGGCGGCAGCTGTAGCAGAAATGCTGCTGCAGTCTTCCCCGGAAGAGATCAGCCTGCTGCCTGCGCTACCTGACGCCTGGTCTTCCGGTTCGGTGAGCGGTCTCCGGGCAAGGGGCGGCTTTGAGCTGGATCTGGCCTGGAAAAACGGAGAATTGGAAAAAGTAACCGTTTACGGTAAGCCCGGTGGCAAAACCCGGCTGATCTATAAGGATAAAGCCCGGGATGTAGATCTTAAAACAGGAGAAAAACGCATCATCACATTTTAAATAGAGAGAAGGTGCCTGAAATGGCTCCGGCGCCGGAAGGCACCTTCAAAACTTTACCAGAATCCGGAAAACCTTACCCGGATCCTTCACCCAGTCTTCCATCCGGCCTAAAGCTTCATCCGCAGTACATACTGCGCTGATGAGTTCATTCACGGGAAAATCTCCCCGTTTCATATATTCTATCACTGCCCGGAAATCACCGGGTGTGGCATTGCGTGAACCCCGTATATCCATTTCCTTCTGCACAAAATATTTTGTTTCAAAGGCAATTTCTGATTTCGCATAACCTATACAAACAACTCTCCCTGTAAAGGCTACCTCATTCACCGCCATCTGGTAGGTAGCCGGAGCTCCTACCGCTTCTATTACCACATCAGGGCCAAAACCGGATGTGATCTCTGACAGACGGGTATGAAAGTCTTCCGTAAGTGAATTCAGGGTGTAATGCGCTCCCATCCTTCGCACCAACTCAAGCTTATGTTCATCAATATCTACCGCAATCACCCGGCTCCCCCTCAACACGGAACGAACTATAGCCCCTATCCCTACCATCCCGCAGCCGATCACCATGACATAGTCCGAGTCTGTCACCTCTGCCCTGTCTACCGCATGAAATCCCACACTCATGGGTTCCACCAATGCAAAGTTCATGGGTGTCAGTGCCGGATCAGTCAGTACCTTCTGCCACGGAACAGCTTTATATTCACACATAGCTCCGTCACGCTGTACCCCTAAAGTCTGGTTATTCCGGCAGGCATTACTCCGGCGGTTCCGGCAGGCGGAACAATTTCCGCAGCTGGTATAAGGATTGACCGTACACGGCATTCCTTCGCGGAAATGAACAGGTACATCTTCACCTGAAGCAAAAACGGTTGCTCCTATTTCATGCCCGGGAATGACCGGGTAGCTTACCATGGGATTCCGGCCCAGAAAGGTGCTTAAGTCTGATCCGCAGAACCCTGCATAATGAATTTTCAGAAGCACTTCACCTCTTCCGGGCTCAGGCACGGGAATATCCCTGACCTGCATTTCGCCTTTCCCCGGAATCAAAATTGCCTTCATAAGCTGTTATTGTATACGCTTTTCATAAAAAAAATCCTGACTATCAGAATATACAGGCTATTTCTTCAGCTTCTCCTTGATGTCTTTAATGTGCAACAGCAGCTCCCTGTCCTGGTTTTGCAGGTCGTTGATGGTCTGGATGGCGTGGATCACCGTGCTGTGGTCCCGGCCTCCGAAGTGGTAGCCGATGGTCTTCAGCGAGAGCTCGGTAAATTCTTTGGTGAGATACATGGCGATCTGGCGCGGAAGCACAACCTCGCGCAGGCGGGTTTTTCCTTTAATATCAGAAACTTTAATGTTGAAATGGGCGGTGACCACATCAATGATCTTATCAATGGAGATGGCTTTCTGGCTTTCTTCCACCAGGCTTTTGATGCGGTATTTAGCCAGCTCAATATCTATTTTACGCTGAAGCAGTGCAGAATCCACGATCAGTGAGTTGACCACGCCTTCCAGCTCTCTTACGTTAGAGTCTACACAGTTGGCCAGGTATTCTACCACTTCCATGTCCATTTCCGCTTTTTCAGTGGCCAGCTTGTTCTGGACAATGGCCATACGGGTTTCCAGGTCAGGGGTCTGGATATCGGTGGTCAGCCCCCATTTGAAGCGCGACAGCAGCCGGTCTTCCATGCCTGACAGCTCACGCGGCGGGCGGTCAGAGGTCATCACGATCTGCTTGCCCGACTGGTGCAGGTGGTTAAAGATATGGAAGAACGTTTCCTGTGTTTTTTCTTTCCCGGCCAGGAACTGGATATCGTCAATGATCAGCACATCGACCATCATGTAGAAATTCATAAAGTCCTGCAGGCTGTTATCGCGGATGGCATTGATAAACTGGCTGGTAAATTTCTCGGATGACACATACAGCACCAGCTTGTTGTTCCCGTTCTGACCTTCAATGTAGTTCCCAATGGCCTGTACCAGGTGGGTCTTTCCCAGGCCTACCTCGCCGTAAATCATCAGCGGGTTAAAGGCGGTTACGCTGGGTTTCTGGGCTACAGCCACACTGGCGGCGCGGGCCAGGCGGTTACAGGAGCCTTCCACGAAGTTCTCAAACCGGTAGTTTTTATTCAGCTGGGAGTCAAAAATAACTTCTTTGGATACTTTTATTTCAAAGGGGTTCCGCGGGATATTCCGGGCTTCTTCCGGGGCGGCCCCGGGTTTTTGCCGGGCCTGCTGCGCTTTTTGTCCGCCGCTGTCAATGATAATGGTATATTCCAGCTGCCCGTCTTTGCCGATAGCATAATCGAGGGCTTTCCGGAGTATTTTAACGTAATTATTCTCCAGCCATTCGTAAAAAAACTGGCTGGGTACCTGAATAATTAACCGCTTATTGATAAGTTTGTAAGGAATAATTGGCTCAAACCACGTCTTAAAACTTTGCTCGGTCACGTTCTCACGGATCACCATGAGACAGTCTTTCCATACCTGAGCTACGTCATTTCTAACTGCAGTTTCCAATAGTGAAAATGTTATTTGGTTGTATAAAATCCATTTTGGGGTTACAAATCTAATTAAAGAAATGAAACCGGGCGCGATAAATCCGAAAAAGAAAATTTGAGCACTCAATTTATAAAAAAAACCTGATCTGTCAAATTAAAATACGCCGGCTTCGGTTTTATCTTTATAACGAATTTCTTAGTACACTGAATCAAAATTTGCCTGAGTGAGATCATTAACCTCCTTTATTCCGCCCCTGCTCCTGTTTGTTGTACTTTTTTTAGTTAAGCAATCATCCTGCCAATACCTGCTTCACCCGCAGATCTGGTATATATTTCTTTTCTTCACCACCGTTCATTTGCTGGTGGTACGGATGGCTGATATGGGTTTTGACCGGGATAATTTTATCAATTTCTATCTTGCATCTACGGTGATCCGTATGGTTTTTATCCTGATTTTTACCGGAATTTTCCTGTGGCTATTCCCGGAAAACCGCAAGCTTTTTCTTTTAACCACAGTTGTATTTTATTTATTTTTTACAATCTTTGAAATTTCAGTTTTGCTTCGTAAATTGCGGCGTTTTTGAGATAGCCTGCTGGCAATACTTTGATTATTAAACACTTCAATATGTTTAGGTACTTTTCCTGTTTGTTGTTTTCTGTACTGTTTTTTACCAGCTCCGTTTCCCGCGCATCGTCTTCAGCAGAGGGTCATGAAGAGGAGGAAAGCTTTGATATTGCCGGCATGATCATGCACCACATCGGTGATGAGCACGGTTATGAAATCACACACGGTGTGAAAGTTCCGCTTCCTGTTATTCTTTATTCCAAAGAAGACGGTCTGCAGGTATTTTCTTCCAGCAGGATAGACGATGGAAAGGTCTATAACGGTTACAAAAGCGAACACGGGCATATTGTAAAATTAAATGAAGACGGCACCGTTAACGAGAGCGTGCATCCGTTTGATCTTTCGATCACCAAGAACGTGGCCGCTATGATGCTCAGCGCGGTTCTTCTCATCCTGATTTTTACAACCGTGGCCAAAGGCTATTCCGCCAACAGGGGTAAAGCCCCGAAAGGCCTGCAGTCGCTCCTGGAGCCTATCATTCTCTTTCTCCGCGATGACGTGGTCAAGCCGGCCATCGGCCACAATTACGGGAAGTATTTCCCTTACCTGCTGACCTTGTTTTTCTTTATCCTGATCAATAATATCCTGGGACTTTTCCCGGCAGGGCCTAACCTCACCGGTAATATTGCGGTGACCATGGTGCTGGCCGTTATTACGTTCCTGATTGTTAATATTTCTGCCAATAAATATTACTGGAAGCACGTATTCCTGCCCGATACCCCGGTATGGATGTACATCATTATGATCCCGGTAGAGCTGGTGGGCGTAATCATGAAGCCGTTGTCGCTGATGATTCGTCTTTTTGCCAACATTACGGCAGGTCACATCATTATGCTGAGCTTATACGGCCTGATATTTATATTTAAGAGTTACCTGATCGGTGGAGCTGTAGGCGGCTTCGCCCTGTTCATGAGCCTTATTGAGCTGCTGGTTGCTTTTGTACAGGCCCTGATCTTTATGCTGCTGAGCTCCATGTATATCGGGGCGGCTATTGAAGATCATCATTAAAAATATTCCTCTTTAAACCCTATAAAGAGGCTGATTAAAAACCATTCTTTCGGAGGGGGAAAGAAAAAATAAAATAAAATTATGTCTTTATTAAGCATTATTTTACAAGCAGTAGCTGAGTCTGGTTCAGGACTTATCGCATTAGGTGCCGGTTTAGGTGCCGGTCTGGCAGCAATCGGTGCCGGTCTGGGTATCGGTAAAATCGGTGGAAGCGCGATGGAAGGTGTGGCTCGTCAGCCGGAAGCTTCCGGAAAGATTCAGACCATGATGATCATCATCGCTGCCCTGATCGAGGCCGTGGCTCTTTTCGCTGCTGTAATCTGTCTTCTGATCTCTTTCAACATCTAAGAGGTCGCATTCCCAACATTATTCGCATTAGGCGTTAATGTTGGGAATCTTTAAATTTAAACCAATAAAACATTACCTTAAAAATGGTACTTTTAAATAGTTCTCTGTTATCTCCAAGCCCGGGTCTCGTGATCTGGCAGATTATCGTTTTCGGACTTCTGGTTTTTATCCTGCGGAAATTCGCCTGGAAACCCATCGTTGACGGCCTGAAAGAAAGAGAAGGTGAAATTGAAGGCGCCCTCCGCATGGCTGAAGAAACACGGGCCGAAATGGCTAAGCTGAAATCGGATAACGACCGCCTGATCGCCGAAGCCAGAAGAGAAAGAGACGAGATCATCAAAGAGGCGAAAGATGCTTCAAGCCGCCTGATCTCACAAGCAAAAGAAGATGCCCAGACCCAGGGTGCAAAAATCCTGGAAGATGCAAGAGCTTCCATTGCTCACGAGCGGGAGGTGATGCTGGCACAGGTGAAAAAAGACGTTGCCGGTCTTTCACTGGAAATTGCTGAAAAAGTACTTCGCAAAGAGCTATCCGATAAGGCTGCACAGCAATCTTATGTAAGCACATTGATCGCTGACGCAAAACTCAACTAATATATTATGAATCTTTCTCTTATTGGAAACCGGTATGCCAAAGCCCTGATTGACCTTGCCAACGAGCAGGGGAAGCTGGAAGAGGTATATAATGATATGAAATTCTTCGAACTGGTGTGCTCGGAGAACGATGAATTCCGCAAAATCATGGCTAACCCTATCGTCAGGCATGAAAAGAAATTCGGAATTCTGAAAAAAATTTTCGAAAATCGTGTGACTAACGTGACTTTCTCAATTTTTAGCGTCTTAACTAAAAAGAATCGCGAACAACTTCTATACCCGATTGCCCAGGAGTTTCACAAGCTGTACGATGAGCAAAAAGGTATTCAGAAAGTTCAGGTTTCAACACCGGTAGCTTTAACCGAGGATCAGAAGGCTCAATTCAGCCGGATCGTATCGGAGTCAATGAATAAAACAGTGGAGCTCACTGAAAAGATTGACGAAAGCCTGATCGGAGGGTATGTTTTAAAGGTGGGTGATACCCAAATCGACACGTCTGTAAAACATCAGCTCAATGAGTTGAAAGCTGCGATGGCTTAAAAGTTGTATTAGTTTTCATGGCTATAAAGTTGAGAAAGGCCTTCGACATTTTCGAAGGTTTTTTCTTTTTATGGGCTTTATAAATTAAAAGAGCGGCCTGAAAAGTATACTTTTCAGGCCGCTCCCGGTTCAATTCATTATTTCTTACCCCAACTGCCCCTGCACCTTTTGAAAATGCTCAATAATGGTATTGATCTTTTCCTGCTCTTTCCTGATCTGCCTGGGCCGTATAACCCACCAGTTGAGCCCGATCCAGAGAAAGGTAACCAGGTAAACCACGATACCCCATTTCAGCTCCATACGGCTTACATATTCAATCATGTAAAGGGCTATTCCGGCTGAGAGCAGGATGAAATAGAGGTTCATCATGTGGCGCTGCAGAAATGCCTCCTTCTGTTTCACCGCTACCAGGTTTTCCATAAAGCGGCGGCTGTCAGAATGATCATCCAGTGAGCGGTACAACGGGATCATCCGGTTATACACCATCAGAAACAGCACCATGGCCAGGATGGCCAGCAATATGCCCGCCCAGGTTGTCAAACGCTCCGGTTGGGTCCAGAAGCCGATAGAGGCAATAAATGCCGAGGTCAGGATGAGACAGATATTGGTAAAAATCAGTCTCCGTAATCGTTTGGCTTTGTAGCTTTTTATTTTATCGTACAAAGCCTTCAGGTCAGGCCCGGGCACCGCCTGGGCCTTCCAGATATTATTGAAATCCATGTTCTTTAAATCTTTGGGTTAAACGTTCTTTGATCCGGTGAATCCGCACCCGTACATTGCCTTCAGAAAGCCCCAGTATATGTGCAATCTCACCTTGTTTTACTTCTTCCAGTTCCAGCGATATAATGATCCGGTCTGTTTCCGGTAATTCGGCGATGAACCGGTAGAGCAGCTCCACCTCTGCCGCCCGGTCAGGAACGGCCTCTTCAGGCAACTGCAGCGGTAGCTCAGCTTTTTGTCTTTTTTTATTTTTTTCCAGCTGGCGCAGGCAACGGTTAGAAGCTATCCTGAAAATCCAGGTACCTACATGGGCTTCTTCCCTGAATTGCGGCAGGTTCTCCCATACCAGGATAAAGGTTTCCTGGGCCAGGTCGCGCGCCAGCGCATCGTCATTCACATACCCCATGCACAAGCGGTAAACTTTGTGCCAATAGGTTGTATACAGCCTGTCAAAGTCTTTTATTTCAGCCATGCAACCAGTTTGTTGATGAATTCTTCCTGCCGGTCTATGTAAACACTGTGGGAGCAATTGTCGAGGTATGCAAAATGCGACGGCTCCTTAACCAGGCTGCGGATCAGGGCAATATGGGCATCGTCAAACAAGCCATCCTGCCGGCCGTATATCCCGTAAAGCCGTATCCCGTCCCGGTTCCTGAGATCATCTGCCAGGTCAATGGTTGTATACTTCTCGTGGTTAATAAAGCCCATGACCGATGCATACATATTCTTATAATTGGTTTTGGCCTGGTTATCCATATAGGCTTTCGTAAGCGGGTGCTGCATAAATCCTTCCATGAGCTTTACGGCATCCTGACTTGCATTCTCCGCCTTATAGATACCGTTCTGCATGGCCAGCATAAATGAGCCCGAGCTGTAATAAACAGAAGCCGTGTCCTGCTTTCGTACAAAATCAACCTGGGTCAGTGTAGCCGAATCGCCTTTCGCCTCCGCTTTTTTCTGCACCGTTCGCAAAATGGTTTTAAAGCATTGCTGCAATGAAACCGGGGCACCGGCCAGTACCAGGTGAGAAACTTTTTCCGGGTACCGGGCAGCAAAACGGGTGCCGACCACTCCACCGAAGCTGTGTCCCAGTATCACTGCCGAGCGCAGTCCGTAAACCCGGTAAATCTCCTGCAGGTCATCAAAGGTCTGCTCAAAAGTAAATCCGGCCTTATCGTCATCCGACCGCCCTTCACCACGACGGTCATACAGAATCACAAAGAATCCCCGGTCTGCCAGCTTTTCTGCCGTGGTCAGCTCAAAATCAATGGCGCTTCCACCAGGCCCCCCGTGTAAAAATATAAGGGGGGTATTGCCCGGCTGACCAAACGTTTTCCGGTAAACCTCCTGCGCCCGGCCAATACCTGCGCAAAAAACAAAAATAATCAGAATTAACAGCTTTCTCATGTTTGTAGTTTTTCGCTTTGGAGACATGAAAGCCGGAAATGTTACAGAAAATTTAAAAAACAGCTATGAATTATTGGCAATTAATCATTGAAGCAATAACCAGAAATACGTTTAACCGCTAAGCACCTGGATTTTATAGCCGGAATAGACGTACCTTTATAAATCCGCCTCTTATGCCTGTACCGGACGCAAGATACCACAAACCTGAAGGATTGATTTCATTTGTTCATGCCACAAATAAGTGAGGGTACAAAGATAAAAAACCTCTGTACCCTCTTCCTGTTTTGATGAACGTTGTCAGTTAATCCTGCAGGTATCCAAATTTCCCTTTATTGAAGTCATCAAATGCCTGCAGTAATTCCTGGCGGGTATTCATCACAAAAGGCCCGTGAGCGGCAATGGGCTCATTAATGGGCTCCCCGCTCATAACCAGGACCACGGCATCCTCAGTGGCTTCCAGGCTAAACTCTTCCCCCTCATTCGCCATGAGCACAAAATGATCTGCGGGGGCTTCTTCCGTACCGTTTACCTTAATTCCCCCTTCAATAACCAGCAGTGCAGTATTAAAACTGGCCGGGAAATTAAAACGGGCATTGGCTCCTTTTTTCAGCTTCGCATTCAACAGGTGCAAAGGGGTAAATGTAGAAGCTCTCCCTTTAACGCCCTGGTATTCACCTGCTATGACCTCAACTTCACCCTGATTATTTTCAAGCGTATAACGGTTCATGGTGGCATTTTCAATGGATTGATATTTGGGCGCACTCATCTTGTCTTTGGCCGGTAAGTTGACCCACAACTGCACCATCTGGAATTCACCTCCTTTTTTACTCCACTCCTTTTCGTGGAATTCTTTGTGCAAAACTCCGCTGGCAGCGGTCATCCACTGCACATCTCCTTCCCCGATAACTCCACCGCCACCACTGCTGTCGTGATGCTCCACTTTTCCTTTATAGGCAATGGTCACGGTTTCAAAACCCCGGTGCGGGTGCACGCCCACGCCTTTGGGTATTTCACTGGGCGCAAAATAATATTTCGAATTGTAATCCATCATAATGACCGGATTCATCCGCTGCATATCCAGCCGGTAAGCGCCGGGTATAAAATTGTGTACTCTGAAACCATCGCCTACAAAGTGGGGTTCTCTCGGGCTTATAACTAATTCTACTGTTTTGGTTGCCATCTTCTTAAAATTTTATACCACAAAGGTACCCGGTCCCGGCAACCTGCACATTGACCTATGATAAGAACTACATCCTGTGATTTTTCCCGGCCAGCTCCTTTCTCACCCGGCTCAGGCTTTCCGGGGTGATCCCCAGGTAAGAAGCTATAAAAATCTGGGGCACGCGAAGCAGCAGATCAGGATACATCCGGATAAAATCCAGGTATCTTTCTTCGGCAGTAGCGCTCTGCAGCTGAGTAATTCTTCGCTGCAAATGCCGGATATGGTTATGAAGCAGCCGGTTATTGAACTCCAGGAAGGCCGTATCTGATTTAGACAATTCCAGGAACAGGTTCTCGTCCAAAAGAAAGGTAACGGTGTCTTCCAATGCCTGCATAAAATAAGACGACGGCCGGTCAAAATAAACACTTTCCCTGTCAGACATAAACCAGTTTTCAGGCGCAAACTGGATAATATGCTCTTTCCCCTTCTCATCAATGGAAAACTGCCGCAGCAATCCTCTTTCCACAAAAAAAGAGTACCGGCACTTCTCGCCCTGCCTTAACAGGAACTCTCCCTTTTTAAATTCACGGATGCTGCAATGCGACAACAGCTGCTCAATGGCGGCCTGGTCTGTCCCTATATTAGAAGTCAGGTAAGTGATAAATCTGAAATTGTTCATTTAAGCTTTTTAATATCCTCTTCTAATTCTTTCAGGCTTTGTTCCTTTTCCACTCCCTTCTGTATCAACTGATACTTTTCATGTTCTTCACCTGATTTTTTGAGTGCCGTTTCATGGCTGATTTTGCCTGCATGGGTCAATAACTCCCGGCCGTTCAGCTGAAGAATCAGGTCCAGACGCTCCATCCAGTCTTTCATATACATGGGAGTACGCTGCTGTGCCATGGTTTCGGCGAAGGCCAGGTACTGCTCTACCAGAAGCCCGAGCAGTTTCATTTCATCTTCATTCAGGTAGTTTTTGGCAATACTTACATCTGATTTTTTGATGGAAATAAAATCTTTCTTGTCGTATGACTGCATGCCCATCAGTGGGAGACTGGCGTCTGCGCGGCGGTATACCAGTTCAGCAGCAGTCTGCTGGCTTATGGCCCACAGTAACTTATTTTGAACTATCTTAAAAAACTCGCGCGTTTTTTCATCTTGGGGATCATAATCTATACTGGTTGTGTATATATCTTTAATTTTCTGATAGAAAAAACGCTCTGAAATGCGGATCTCCCGGATACGTTCCTGCAATTCGCTGAAATAGTTCATGGAGCTGCCCGACTTGAAACGGTCATCATTCAGGGTAAAACCTTTAATAATATACTCCCTGAGACGCTGAGTAGCCCATATACGGAACTGGGTGCCCTGCAGCGATTTTACGCGGTAGCCTACGGAGATGATTACGTCCAGGTTATAATGGTCTAATTCCCTTTCTACACTCCGGCTACCTTCCGTTTGAACTGTTCGGAATTTCCGAACAGTTGCTCCGGGCTCTAGTTCCCCTTCCTCAAAGACATTCTTAATGTGCTCACTTATGGTAGCTTTTGATTTCTGAAATAACTCACACATTTGCGCCTGTGTAAGCCAAACGGTTTCCTCTTCTAATCGTACATCTATTTTGATGTTACCGGCGGGATTTTGGTAGATGATGATTTCGCTGTTCATTGTGTTTACATGATTTTACAAGACCATACAAATTACAACTCCTACCTCAATGTTTTAATTACTTATCCTAAATTCTTTGATTTTCTTATCCGGAGTTCAGAAATTCCGGAAGGTTGCAGAGGGTTTTATTCCAAAACTATTAGCCCACCGGTAGCCTTTACTTCCTTCCCCACGCCACCAGCACACCCAGAGCGACCGTAAAAATATTAAACCCGATATCTTGGGCTTCACCTCTTGAAATATGAAAAATACTTGCTGCGATCATCAATGCAATAATCCCGTAAGCAGCATAAACAGTCAGCCGGGGCTGAATACGGAGTAACGCAGGCAATACAATTCCGATACCGCCCAATAAATCAACAAAGCCGGTGATCAGAGCCAGGCCGGGATTATCTTTTACCCATGGAAAAGGCAATTGTTCAGGTGCGAATATTTTCATAGATCCGACCCAGATAAAAGTCAGGGCTAAAATTACCTGGGCTACCCAGAGAAGTACATTCCGTGTTTTTGATATTTTTTGCTCTGCTGTCATAACGCATATTTTTTTGATAAGACAAATCTAACCATCTTTACTATCCAAATGATATTACTTTCCCTTCAGATAGCACTACCCAAAAGGAAAGTAACACAAAAAGTAAAAGAAATGTTATCGAAAGGCGGTTGCCTAAAAACCATGCTTACAAAGCACAGGAGTTTCACCTGCTCTCCGCCAGGCTTTATCTTTCAGATACCGGAAATTGTCGAAGTCAAACACACCATCATTTCAACGTTTCCTTAAAAAACTCCACCACCCGCCCCCACGCCAGCACTGCTGCCTCCTTATCAAAACGCGGGGTGGTATCGTTATGAAACCCGTGGTTGGTATCCGGGTAAAAATAAACCGTATACGCTTTATTATTCTCTTTCAGGGCTTTTTCATAGGCGGGCCAGCCTTCGTTGACGCGGGTATCCAGTGCAGCATAATGCAGCTGGAGCGGGGCCTGGATGGCCGGTACTTCACTTGCCGGAGGCTGTCCGCCGTAAAAAGGTACGGCAGCCTTCAACCCGGGAATACGTACGGCCATCATATTAGCGATCCAGCCGCCGAAGCAAAAGCCCACTACGCCTACTTTGCCGTTGCAGAATTCGTTCGACTTCAGGAAGTCAGCAGCCGCAATAAAATCCTCCAGCATTTCATCCCGGTCCCGTTTGGCCTGCAGCAGCCGGCCGTCATCGTCGTTGCCGGGATAACCGCCCAATGGACTCAATGCATCCGGTGCGAAGCTCACAAACCCGGCCAGCGCAGCCCTCCGGGCCACATCTTCGATATGCGGGTTCAGACCCCGGTTTTCGTGTACTACCACTACCCCGCCCAGCTTTTTCGTATTGCCTTTGGGCATACAAAGCAGGCCTTTGATAGTACCACCACCTTTGGGAGAAGAATAGGTTACATAACGCGAATCTACCGCGGGATCATCCGGTTTTACCTGGATGGCGGTCTTATAATCAGGCGTAAGAAAACTCATCAATGAAGCTACCGTAGCCCCTCCTACCGCGTAAACGGAGAGCTTTTGCATGAAATCAGACCGGCTTAGCCGGTTATGGGCATAGTCATTGTACAGGTCCAGCAGTTCCTGCTTCATCTTGGGATCTTTCATAGTTCTAAACATTTAGGTACATTAAAGATACGATCCGGAACCGGGTCTTCTGCAAAACCCCTGCCTTAATTTACGATTAAACCCGGAATTGTGAAGACTAATTGCCCGTTTCAAACATCCGGTGATCCGTAAAACCTGCTTATCTTTGCACCAATGAGGAAAGCCCTTTCCATATTGCTCCTGAGTGCCTACCTGTTTTCAAACGCTGAGCTTTGCCAGCTCTTGAAAATTCCGCTCCTTATTGAACATTACCACGAGTTTGTGGCTAACGGAGAAGGCGACCTGGTCGACTTCCTGGTGCACCATTACGGGGGTCATGAAAAAGACAGCGACTGGGATACCGACATGAAGCTCCCCTTTATGACCCTTGGGGGTGATCTCAGCCACGCCTTTTATATTCCTAAAATACAATTCGATATCCCGGCCCAACCGGCCATTCCCCGCGAAAACAGCCAACCCGTAGACAGGGTACAAAACCTGGTTTCCAGCTACTACAACAGCATTCTTCAGCCTCCCCGTATAGCTTAGCTTTTCAATGATCACCGGATACCTGCGGCATGCCTGTCGCAAGCTCCGCTATGTATTTTTTAATTGTTAATCCAGCTATCATGTTGAATAGTATTATCCGCTTTTCCTTGCGGAATAAGCTCATTGTAGGGCTCTTTACCGTGGGCCTGATTATTTTCGGTGTATACGAAGCCACCCGCCTGCCTATAGATGCCCAACCCGACATTACCAATAACCAGGTGCAGGTGATCACCGTAGCGCCGTCTTATGGTGCCGTCGATATCGAGCGGCTTGTCACCATTCCCATTGAGCAGGCCAACAGCAATATACCGGGCGTCACAGAGATCCGGAGCTTTAACCGCTTTGGCCTGTCGCTCGTCACCATTGTTTTCACCGACGAAACCGATATTTACCTGGCCCGCCAGCTGGTCACCGAACGCCTGAACCAGGTAAAGGAACAGATCCCTGACGGGATAGGCAATCCCGAGCTGGGCCCGGTGTCTACCGGACTGGGAGAAATTTTCCAGTATGTGGTTCGACCCCAAAAAGGCTATGAATCCAGGTACGATGAAACCGGCCTCCGTACCCTGCAGGACTGGGTGATCCGCCGCCAGCTGCTCGGCACACCGGGTGTAGCCGAAGTCAGCAGCTTCGGAGGCAAGCTGAAGCAATACGAGATTGCCATTAACCCCGATAAGCTGCAAGCCTTCCGGCTGACCATTAACGACGTCTTTGACGCCCTGGAAGCCAACAACCAGAATACCGGCGGAGCTTATATCGAAAAGGCCGAAACCGTGCTTTTTATCCGTACGGAAGGACTGATCGGCAGTGTGGACGACATCGGGGACATCGCCGTGAACCATACGGCTGACGGAAGCCCGGTACGGATCCGCGACGTGGCTGAAGTAAAAACCGGTTATGCCACCCGTTACGGAGCCATGACCTATAACGACCAGGGCGAGGTATCAGGCGCCATCGTTCTTATGCTCAAAGGCGAGAACGCCAGCCAGGTCATTAAAAACATCAAAAAGCGGCTCGCAGAGATCGAAAAGACCCTGCCTGAAGGAGTGGTTATCGAGCCTTTCCTGGATCGCGCCAAAATGGTGAGCAACACTATCCACACCATTGAAACCAACCTCATTGAAGGAGCCCTGATCGTGGTGTTCATACTGGTGCTCTTCCTCGGCAATCTGAGGGCCGGCCTGCTGGTGGCCTCCGTGATCCCGCTTTCCATGCTTTTTGCCATTATCCTGATGAACATCTTCGGGGTGGGTGGTAACCTCATGAGCCTGGGTGCCCTGGACTTCGGCCTGATCGTAGACGGGGCCGTGATCATTGTGGAAGCCGTGCTCCATCAGCTGGCCCGGCACGGTTACCTGGGAAATACCCGTAATCAAAATATGGATCAGCCGGTATACGATTCCGCCAGCAAGATGGTCAACTCGGCCGTTTTCGGGCAGATCATCATCCTGGTGGTGTATCTCCCGATCTTCACCCTGCAGGGCATAGAAGGAAAAATGTTTATCCCCATGGCCCAAACGGTGACTTTCGCGCTTATCGGGGCTTTTATCCTATCGCTGACCTACGTACCCATGATGAGCTCCCTGGTCTTAAAAGTACCCTCCGGCCAGACTTTTGCGGATAAGATCATGGCCGGAATAGAGGCGTTTCACTCCCGTTACCTTTTCAAAAGCCTTAAATATTCCCGGCTGATCATGGGTGTGGTGCTGCTGCTTTTTGCCGGGGCCGTGTTTGTGCTGTCGCGCATGGGGGGTGAGTTTGTCCCCTCTTTGGAAGAAGGAGATTTTGCCGTGGAAATGCGGATTCTTCCGGGCAGTAATATCAATACCACTATCCGCGAAACCAATAAAGCCGCCCATATCCTGCTCACCCGGTTTCCCGAAGTAGAAAAAGTGGTGACCAAAATCGGGAGCGCCGAAATTCCCACCGAACCTATGCCCATGGATGCGGGGGATATGATCGTGGTTTTGAAACCGAAAAAAGAATGGACTTCCGCCGGGTCTTTCCCCGAGCTGTCAGAAAAAATGAGCCGGGCGTTACAGGTTCTTCCCGGGCTTACTACCGGCTTCCAGTTCCCGGTGCAGATGCGGTTTAACGAACTCATGACCGGTGCGCGCCAGGATGTGGTAGTGAAGATTTTTGGGGAAGACCTGGATAAGCTGGTTAAATATGCCCACCAGTTGAGTGGTTTGATCACAAAAGTGCCCGGCGCACAGGACCTGTACATTGAACCGCTGATCGGGGCGCCACAGGTGGTGATCAACTATGACCGGGCCGCACTTTCCCGCTACAAGCTATCCGTCAAAGCCGTGAACCGCATCGTTAACAGTGCTTTTGCCGGGCAAAGCGCCGGACAGGTTTTTGAAGGCGAACGGCGGTTTGAACTCATGGTACGGATGGACGCCGGCCTGAAAAAAGACATAGAAGATATCCGTAACCTGCTGGTGCCTGCACCCTCCGGCATACAGGTACCTCTTCGTCAGCTGGCTGCTGTGGAATACACCAACACCCCGAACCAGATTCAGCGCGAAAATACCCGCCGCCGCATCGTGGTCGGTTTTAACGTGCGAGGCCGCGATGTGCAAAGCATTGTACAGGAATTGCAACAAAAAGCAGCGAAAAACATACACCTGGAAACCGGTTACACCATGACCTACGGGGGTACATTTGAAAACCTGAACAAAGCCAGGGCCCGCCTGGGCGTGGCTGTTCCCATCTCGCTGGTGCTCATCTTCCTGCTGCTGTTTTTCTCGTTCCGGTCGGTCAGGTACAGCCTGCTGATCTATACGGCCATTCCGCTGTCGGCCATTGGCGGGGTGTATTTCCTGGCCTTACGGGGAATGCCGTTCAGCATCAGCGCGGGCGTGGGGTTCATTGCCCTGTTTGGCGTAGCGGTGCTAAACGGGATCGTACTGGTGGCTGAATATAACCGGATCCGGCTCGGTGAAGGCCTGAATGCCGTTCAAACGGTGCTGAAAGGCACACGGGTAAGGCTGCGACCGGTACTGATGACCGCCCTGGTGGCCTCGCTAGGCTTCCTGCCCATGGCCCTCAGCAAAGGCTCAGGGGCCGAGGTTCAGCGCCCCCTTGCCACGGTGGTGATCGGCGGGCTCCTGTTTGCCACTTTCCTCACCCTGTTTGTATTACCTATTCTTTATGTGCTGGCCGAGAATATCCGGAAGCCGAAAGCATCCGCCCTGATCCTTCCCTTGGTATTCCTGGGATTGGGGGCTTCCGCCCAAAAATCCATTACCCTGGAAGAAGCAATACAGACTGCTACCGAAAACAATCTTTCGGTTAAGGATGCGAAATTACAGGCGGAGTACAGGGAAAAGCTTACAGGCACCTGGCTGGACCTCACCCCCGCAGAGTTGGCCGGAGAATACGGGAAATACAATGGACTCCGGCCGGATAACCGGGTAACCGTCAGCCAGCGGTTCCGTTTGCCGGGAGCTTACCAAAAGCAAAAGACGGTACTGGAAAGGGAGTGGCAGCTGGCGGTTTTAAATCAAAGCCTCACGAAAGCCCAGATTAAAAAGGCGGTTTCGGAAGTATTTCAGCATATCCTTATTCTCCGGGAAAGGAAAGAACTGCTCCAAAAGACCGATTCCCTGTTTACCCGGTTCCTCGGCTTATCCCGTCAAAAACTGGAGCTGGGAGAAGCCGATCGCCTGGAATCATCTACCGCCACCATCCAGAAAGAGCAGATCAGCCTGCAATTGGCCCGGATCCTGAACGACCTGGACATTAGCCGGCTTGAGCTTCAGCTGCTTTTAAATACCGATGAGCTGCCTGAACCGGTGGCGCCTGCGGCGAAAATCGGGTTAGACCTTTGCTGTACCGTAGAAGATCACCCCGAGCTCCGGGCATTACAGCAGCAGGCACAGGTACATGATGCTCAGATTGAGGCTGAAAAAAGCCGGCTTTTACCCGGGTTTTCGCTGGCTTACTCCAACCAGACCCTGCGTGACCTGGCTCCCGGACGTTTCGGCTCGGTAACCGCAGGGATCGACATTCCTGTTTTTACCAAAAGTCAGAAATCCCGGATTCAGGCTTCTCAAATTCAGAAAAGCATCACTGAAAATGAGCTGGCACTCAAAGAAAAACAGCTGCATACGGCCTACCAGCAGGCACTGAACGAGACCATGTACCTCGAATCCATCCTACGGAATTACGAGGAAAAGCAGATTCCCCAGACACTGCTGGCCGAACAGCTGGCTCAGCAACAGCTCCGGGCCGGGGAGATCAACTACCTCGATTGGGTCATTCTCACCCGCCAGTCGCTGGAAGTGAGAACCGGGCACCTCGACGCTCTCGAGCAACTGAACCTTTGTGTCATCCGATTAAATTACCTGGCAATGGAATAGCTATCAGCCTTCAGCTATCAGCTATCAGAAAGGGATACCACGAATAAAGCTAAAAGCTGACGGCTGATAGCTAAAAACTAAAATTAATACCTAATGAAAAGTAAATACATCATCGCTACTCTACTCTTAGCAGCTGTTGCCTGCAGGCAGGAAGTAAAGGAGACCCCGGAAGAAGCCGGTAAAACCCCGGAAAACATCATCCGGCTTTCTGAAGAACAAATGAAAACCATGGAGCTGTCGGTTACGCAGCTTCAGACCCGGAACCTGGAAGCCACCCTCCGGCTGAACGGAAAAGTAGATGCCGCACCCTCAGACGTGGTGTCGGTCACCTCTGCACTGGGCGGCTACGTCAGGAAAATCCATATCCTGCCGGGAGCTTCCTTTACCAAAGGGCAGATCCTGGCCGTTCTGGAAGACAACCAGTTCATCCAGCTTCAGCAGGATTACCTTACCACCCGGGTACAGCTCAAAACGGCCGAACTTAACTACGAGCGCCAAAAAGCGCTGAACCGTACCCAGGCCGCCAGCGACAAAACACTGCAGCAGGCCGAAGCCGAATACGAGACGCTGAAGGTAAGCCGGAAAGCGCTTGAAGAAAAGTTGCGGCTGATCCATATAGACCCTGAAAGCGTCAGCACCGATAACCTCCGCAGCACCATTCACCTGTTCGCACCGTTCAGCGGAACCGTCAGCGAGATCCGGGTGAACACCGGCCAATACGTTTCTCCCACCGAAACACTGTTTGAACTGGTCAACCCCGCCGGCCTGCTCCTGCGGATCAAAGCATTTGAAAAAGACCTGCCCGCTTTAAAAACGGGTCAGGAGCTGCGTTTCTCCACCAACGAGGGTTTCTCGTCCCGCGCACGGATCATCTCTACCGGGAAGACCGTGAACGAAGACGGTTCCACGGATATCCTTGCGCGTCCGACAAGTAACACCTCCGCCCTGATTACGGGCATGTACGTCAGTGCCGAAATCGAAACCCAAAACCGGCCGGCTAACGTACTTCCCGAGGCCAGTGTAGTAATGTTTGAAAACCAATGGTATGTTTTTGAGCAGCTATCCGAACGCGTTTTCCGTATGCTGGAAGTCCAGCCGGGCATCCGTCACCTGGGCTGGGTAGAAATTCTTCAACCGGGCGTATTGGGAGGAAAAGCGTTGGTGGAGAACGGGGCCTATACTTTACTGATGGGGTTGAAGAACAAAGCAGAGGAATAACTTCGTCTATTCAAACTGCAGGATTATCGAAAGTCAGCAGGCATTCTATAGATATTTCTCCGGAAACCCTTATATTTAAAGTACGTTTAAAGACCAACGAAATGTTCAGAACACTCAAAAGCAAGGTTTGTGTAATAATACTGCTCCTATACGGTAACAGTATGGCATCACCCGGCGACTCCCTTCGCCGGAAAGACTACGAAAGAGCTGCCAACTATCTGGCTCAGGGCTTACAAAAATATGTGTATAACACTTCACTCCGCCCCAACTGGCTGGAGGGCGACAAATTCTGGTTCCTCGAAATCACTTCGAAAGGGAAAACTTTTTTCCTGGCAGACCCGGTTAAGAAAACACGGAAAGCCGCTTTTGATCATACGAAGCTGGCACAGGCGCTGGGAAAAGCAACGGGTAAGAGCTATGACCCTGACCAGCTGCCCTTTAAAACCATCCGTTTTTCTCCTGACCTGAAGACCCTCTATTTTTCAGCCGAAAAGAAAAGCTGGGCCTACACGCCGGCTTCCGGCAAGCTCTCAGAATCAACGGTTGAAGTAGCAGACGAACCGGGGCAGGAAGGGTTTATGGCCCGGAGACCGCGTACTCCTGACATTCCTTCACCCGACGGTAAAATGGTGGCTTTCCTGAAAGATCATAACCTTTGGGTACGCGACGTCAGCACCAAAAAAGAAACCCAGCTTACTACCGACGGGGTCAAAGATTTCGGCTATGCTACCGATAATGCCGGTTGGACCAACGGCGACGGTGCTATCATCAGCTGGTCGCCCGATTCCCGGAAAATAGCCACCTTCCAGCAGGATCAGCGCCATGTAAAAGACATGTACCTGGTGACCACCAATGTAGGCTCCCCTACCCTGAAATCCTGGAAATACCCTTTGCCGGGTGACAAAGAAGTCATTCTGATCCACCGCGTGGTCATTGACGTACCCACCCGCAAGGTGGTACGCCTGAAAGTGGACCCGGATCCGCGCCGCTCATCGCTGAGCGACAATATCACCGACAGCGGTCGCCTGGCCGACGTAGACTGGTCGCCTGACGGAAAAGAGCTGGCCTTCCTCTCTACTTCAAGAGATCACAAGATCTCCCGGATGCGGATCGCCGACACTGAAACCGGCGATGTGCGGGAAGTATTTGAAGAGACAGTTCCCACTTACTACGAATCAGGCGTGAATGCCATCAACTGGCGGTACTTCCCGGCCACAAACGAAATCCTCTGGTATTCTGAAAGAGACAATTGGGGCCATCTTTACCTGTACGATTCCCGTACCGGGAAGCTTAAAAACCAGGTAACCAAAGGCAATTTCGTAGTAGCGCGCGTCACAGATATTGACGAGAAAAGCCGCCGGATCTGGTTTACCACGGCCGGCATGGACCCCAAAAACCCGTATTACCAGCGCTATTGCCGGGTAGATTTCGATGGGAAAAACTTTACCGATCTCACGCCGGCTACCGGAACCCACCAGATCACCTGGTCGCCTTCGAAAAAATACCTCATTGATACCTACTCCGAACCTGACGTTCCCCAGGCATTTGAGCTGAGAGACGCCGACGGCAACAGCCTGCTGGCTTTGGGCAAAGCCGATATCTCGCAGCTGGAATCGGAAACCGGCTGGACACCGGCCACCCCGGTCAGGCTGAAAGCAGCCGACGGTAAAACCGACATCTACGGACTTGTATATACGCCCAGGCACTTCGAGCCCGGCAAAAAATACCCGGTGATCAACTATATCTATCCCGGCCCGCAGGGCGGAAGCGTACGGTCATGGGGCTTCAGCACGGTTTCCGGAGATAACCGCGCGCTGGCCGAGCTGGGCTTTATTGTGGTAGCCATAGAAGGCACCAGCAACCCCTACAGGTCTAAAAGCTACCACGACATGAACTACGGAAACATGGGTGAAAATACCCTGCCCGACCAGATCGCCGGTATTAAGCAGCTGGCGCAACAATTCCCGATCGACCTCGACAAAGTGGGTATCTGGGGGCATTCCGGTGGCGGGTTTGCCACAGCCGCCGCCATGTTCAAATACCCTGACTTTTACAAAGTAGGCATCTCAGAATCGGGCAACCACGATAACCGGAACTACGAAGACGACTGGGGTGAAAGGTACAACGGCCTCCTCGAAAATGCCGATTATGAAGCCCAGGCCAACCCTACCTATGCCAAAAACCTGAAAGGGAAACTCATGCTGGCTCACGGGATGATGGACAATAACGTACCCCCTTATAACACCCTGCTGGTGGTGGAAGCCCTGCAGAAGGCGAACAAAGATTTTGACCTGGTGATTTTCCCGTCGGCTACCCACGGTTTCGGGCCATATTCCAATTACATGATGCGACTGCGCTGGGATTATTTTGTACGGCATTTAAAAGGGCTCACACCGCCAAAAGAATTTGATATGGGTGCCTATCTGAGCAGAATGGGCCGCTAGTCCATCAGCCCGGAATGAGATCAGGCTAGAAGCTGTCTTAAAAAGGGCGGAAACAACGCAGCAGTTTTCGTCCTTTTCAGGGCAGTTCAGTCCAGTGAATTAATCAGCACATAGTACTTATAGGCCACTATGGCCTGCTCAAACTTCGTGAGCTTCATCGGATCTTTTTTGCTGTACTTCGGCAGCACCGCCTTATTCACTTTGTTTAGAAATCTGAAAAAACGCTTTTTCATTGGCATAAACCTTTCTGTAAAACCATACCCGCTTCACGCACGAAAGTAAAGTTACAAAATATCCCCGACATGCATTTGCTATAAATCGTAGCTATTTTCAGAACGAGGATCAGGCCTGCGGTATATTTCATTAATATTGCAGGTATACCGGGTTAAATCTTACATAGAAACTTAGCGTGGAGAGGATAGAGGAAAAACTGAAAATACTGGCCGATGCAGCCAAATACGATGTCAGCTGCAGCTCAAGCGGCAGCAAAAGAAAAAATACGGGCGGCATAGGAGATGCCTCCGCTTCAGGCATCTGCCACACCTATACGGAAGACGGCCGGTGCGTTTCACTGCTGAAAATCCTGCTGACCAATCATTGCATTTACGACTGCGCCTTTTGCGTCAGCAGAAGAAGCAACGATGTCAAACGTGCCGCTTTTACGGTAGAAGAGGTGGTAGACCTGACCATGAATTTCTACCGCAGAAATTACATTGAGGGGCTGTTCCTGAGCTCCGGGATTTTCAAAAATGCCGACTATACCATGGAACGCCTGCTGCGCATCGTAAAAAAGCTGCGCACCGAAGAGCGCTACAACGGGTATATTCACCTGAAGACCATTCCGGGAGCCAGTGAAGAGCTGATCCGTGAAGCCGGGCTTTACGCCGACCGCATGAGCATTAACCTCGAGCTGCCCACCGAGGCCGGGCTGAAGATGGTAGCTCCGGAAAAAGACCACGAATCCGTACGAAAGCCGCTCGCATTTGTCAACAACCAGATCCGGGAACTCCGGTCCGAATCGAAGATCATTAAACACAAGCCGCTATTTGTACCCGCAGGCCAGAGTACCCAGATGGTCATCGGGGCCACCCCTGAAACCGACCTTGAAATCATGCATATCGCCAAAACCTTCTACCGGGATTATAACCTCAAACGGGTGTATTACAGTGCTTACGTGCCGGTTACCAATGAAAACCCTCTCCTGCCGCAGATAGGAAGCGCCCCGCCCCTGGTGCGGGAAAACCGGCTGTACCAAACCGACTGGCTGCTTCGTTTCTACGGTTTTGAGCTGGAGGAAATCCTGCATCCGGGCCATAGCCAGCTGGACCTGGATATGGACCCCAAGCTCAGCTGGGCCCTGCGTAACCCGCATTACTTCCCGGTAGATGTCAATACGGCTGACTACCGCGCTATTCTCCGGATTCCCGGTATAGGCAGGTCGTCGGCCCTGAAAATCGTTCAGGCCCGGAAATTCGGCCGGCTGCACGGGTACCAGCTGCGCAAAATGGGCATCGCCTGGAACCGCGCCCGCCACTTCCTGGTATGTGCCGACAGCCCGCTTATCCTGGGCGCACCTTCCATGATGAGTGTCAAAGCAGCTATCCTGCAAAAACCTGAGGCTCCTAAAAAAGCAGATGTCAGCCAGCTCAGCCTTTTCTGAAAATGTATTATCTCTTTGACGGCACTTATGCCGGTTTTCTCTGCTGCGTCTTTGACAGCTTTGCCCGGAAAGAACCGGAAGCTATCCCTTTGCTTCCTGGAGACCGGCCGGATGAGCTGTTTGAAGCCCGGCGAACCGTTATAACAGATATTGAAAGCGCCGAACGGGTACAAAAGGGCCTGGAAAAACATTCAGGCGCCACCGCGGCACAGGATTTTTACCAGGTATTCCTCTCGGAAGACCGGAAAGCCTGGGCCGCTGCCTTCCGGCTCATTTGCCGGATCTTCACGGCAGGCCCGGACATTCTTCAGAACTTCGGCGATGACGATGTCATCTGCTTTTCACTTACCCTGAAAAAGGTGCACCGCGAACGCCACCGGATGAAAGCGTTTATCCGGTTTCAGAAAAGCAGCGACGGGCTCTTCTTTTCCATCGTAGAACCTGACTTCGACGTCTTACCCCTTATTGCCGGCTTTTTCAGGAATCGCTATGCCGATCAGTCCTGGCTGATCTGGGATAACAAAAGAAAATACGGCCTGCTTTACGATAAAATCACCGTCTCACCCATACAATTATCGCCCGAAGAAAAGACGGCCTTAACCACCGGCGTAACCCTGAGCCTCGACGAACGGGATGAACATTTTCAGCACCTCTGGAAACAATATTTTCAAAGTACTAACATAGAAGCCCGCAAAAACCTGAAGCTTCATTTACGCCACGTACCCAGAAGATACTGGAAATACCTGACCGAAAAACAATAGAATTGAAAACAAATTGCAATAATGTTGCAGGAATCAATTAATTTTGCAGGCAGATTCCGCCGGCATACACTTAATCGCGGAACCGGCATAACAACAGAATGGAGATACTAACAGGAGCCATCATCATCAGCTTATTGCATGCCCTTATTCCCAACCATTGGTTGCCTGTAATTGCTATCGGGCGACAATACAAATGGAGTATTGGCGAAGTAACCCAGGTTACTTTTCTTACGGCGCTTGCCCATGTGCTGAGTACCCTGCTGATTGGCTGGGCCCTCGGGCTGACCGGCCACCAGCTGGCGCTTAATATAGAACACATCACGCACTTTGCGGCTCCGGTCATTCTTACCCTGATGGGTATTGTCTACATCTACCGTCATTATAAGCACAGGCATTTCCATTTGCAGGGAGACCACATAAAAGTCACCTCCAAACGGAACATCATTATCTCGTTATCAATAGCCATGTTTATGTCACCGTGTATGGAGATCGAAGCCCTTTTTCTTATGGCTGGCATGCAGTCTATACAATTACTGGTGACCATTTCGCTTGTTTATGCCCTGGTGACGATCGCCGGCATGCTGTTGCTGGTACGGGTAGCCTATAGAGGCCTGCTGAAATTCGATTCCCATAAGCTGGAGCACAATGCCGGAATCATTACAGGGGCTACGCTTATTCTGACCGGGCTGGCTTCTGCTTTTATTCATTAGATATAGTACTTGCAGTAGCATTGCATTCTCCTGCCGCGTACCTTTGACTAAAAATCAGAGTTTTAATGGCACACGAGCACGAGGAATCCTGTTGCGCACCGGTACACGAGCATGATCATTCGCATGATCACGGGCATGAACATGATGAAAACGGCACACTAAAGCTGTTTATCCCATCCATTATTTCCTTTGTCTTACTACTGGCAGGAATTGCCCTGGATAACTGGATACCGCAAACCTGGTTCAAAGGCTACGTCAGGCTCATCGGGTATGGGGCTGCCTATATCCCGGTGGGGCTGCCGGTGATTAAAGATGCCTTTAAAAGTATACAGAGCGGCGACTTCTTCTCCGAATTTTTCCTGATGGGCATCGCCACCCTGGGGGCATTTGCCATTGCCGAATACCCGGAGGGCGTGGCCGTTATGCTCTTTTACAGCGTAGGCGAAGCCTTCCAGTCTATGGCGGTGGCCAAAGCAAAAGGCAATATCAAGACATTGCTTGACCAGCGCCCCGACCAGGTCTCTGTTCTGCAGGGAGAAGAAATTGTAACTGTCAGGGCAGAAACCGTAAGTATCGGCGACATCATTCACCTGAAGCCCGGCGAAAAGCTGGGGCTTGACGGGCAGCTTCTCTCCGAAACCGCTTCCTTCAATACATCTGCCCTCACCGGCGAGAGCAAACCGGATACCAAACGAAAAGGAGAAACGGTTCTGGCGGGGATGATCAACCTGAATACGGTCAGCCGTGTACAGGTTACTACGGCCTATAAAGACAGTAAGCTGAGCAAGATCCTGGAGCTGGTGCAGAACGCCACCGCCCAAAAGGCGCCTACCGAGCTGTTCATCCGTAAATTTGCAAAGATATACACGCCCATCGTGGTATTCCTGGCTATCGCCATCTGCCTCCTTCCCGCTCTTTTTACAGATGATTACCTATTCAGGGATTGGCTGTACAGGGCCCTTATTTTCCTGGTTATCTCCTGCCCCTGTGCGCTGGTCATCTCCATTCCACTGGGCTACTTCGGCGGGATCGGGGCGGCCAGCCGGAACGGAATTCTCATCAAAGGCAGCAATTACCTGGATGTACTGGCCCAGGCCCGGCATGTGGTCATGGACAAAACCGGTACCCTGACCGAGGGTGTTTTCCGGGTGCAGGAAGCCATCTTCCAGCCGGGATGGGACAAAAATGAGCTTCTGAAATGGGTGAATGCGCTCGAAAGTCACAGCACCCATCCCGTAGCCACTGCCATCCACGAATATGCAGGTCCGGCAGACCGTTCGGTGAAGCTGGAGAATATCGAAGAGGTGGCCGGGCACGGCCTGAAAGCTGACGTAAACGGGAAAGAACTCCTGGCCGGTAATTTCAAGCTCATGGACAAAGCAGGCATTGTTCATCACCTTGACCCGTCGGGCATTGTCCATACGGTGATCGCCATAGCCTATGACGGCCGGTTTGCCGGTTATCTTACCATCGCCGACAGCATTAAGCCCGAAGCCGGGCCGGCCATCCGGCGTTTGCACGAAGCTCATGTAAAAACCACCTTGCTGAGCGGCGACAAAGAAACGGTAGTACAGCACGTAGCCAAAGAGCTGGGAATAGGCAAAGCCTTCGGCGACCTCCTGCCGGAAGACAAAGTCAGCAAAGTAAAAGAGATCAAAGCCGGAAACGAGATTGTGGCCTTTGTGGGCGACGGCGTCAATGATGCCCCGGTAGTAGCCCTGAGCGACGTGGGAATCGCCATGGGTGGCCTGGGCAGCGATGCCACCATTGAAACCGCTGATGTGGTTATCCAGGACGATAACCCCGCCAAAATTCCCCTGGCAATTGCCATCGGTAAAGCTACCCGGAAAATTGTCTGGCAGAACATCGGGCTGGCCTTTGGCGTGAAGGCCATTGTGCTTATCCTGGGTGCCGGCGGACTGGCCACCATGTGGGAGGCGGTTTTCGCCGATGTGGGCGTGGCCCTGCTGGCTATCCTGAACGCCGTTCGGATACAAAGAATGAAATTTTGAAAATTATTTGCAATTACAACATATATGCTTTATATTAGTAGCAAAATAACTATTCCATGTCAAACAAACCGGTAGAATATATTTCAAAGCACAGCAGCCGCAATACGGATAACAAGACCGGAGAATGCTCCCGTTTAACGGTGAGTGACACAGAGGTATACTATTGGAATACCCGCATGGACCGGGTAAACCTGGTCAGGCGTGGGGTATCCTATCATGCCATTGAAGCCATCAGCAAAAAAATGAATACCCCGGTGAAAGATATGCTGGCACTTCTGGATATTCCTCAAACCACTTACAATAAAAAGAAAAGGGAAAACTCCCTGCTTAATGGCCGCGATAGTGAGTTCATCCTTCTTCTGTCTGAATTAACAGATTTCGGCCTGGAAGTCTTTAACGGAGAAGAGCCTAAATTTTCACGCTGGCTGAAAAAGCCGAATCTTTCTTTAGCAGGGCTTACTCCTGAAAGCCTTTTAGACTCTGTTACCGGGATACAGGAGGTTAAAAATGCCCTAAACCGCCTGGAATACGGTAACCTGGCCTGATGAAAGTCTACAGAATTGAGCGGGAAAAGTACCTGCCCCATACCCTGAAAGGGATCGGCGCAGCCCAGAGCGGGGGCTTCCGCTGGAACAGTAAAAACACCTTCCTGGTCTACACGGCAGAGTCAAGGGCGCTGGCTACCCTGGAAGTTTCCGTACATCTTGACCTGAGTGAAGATTTACCGGACGACCGTTACTACGTAGAGATTGAAATTCCGGATGATGTGGTTATCCGGGAACTGACGCTTAAAGACCTGCCCGAAAACTGGAATGCCAAACCACCGGTTACGGCTACTCAGCATATCGGCGATCATTTTGTAATGGAGGGAAAAGCGGCCGTTCTGAAGGTACCCAGTAGCATTGTGCCTCCGGAGTCTAACTACCTGATCAATCCGTATCACCCGGATGCAAAAAAAATCAAAGTGGCTTCAAGCCGGAAAATGAGTTTTGACGGCCGGCTGAAGCCTTGACGAAAGGGCTTCTTATGCCCGGATGTGTCGGAAAGGTCTTAAAAACCTCCAAATGCAAGGCGTTGAGGATGAGGCCGAAGGAGCATACTAACGGTATGTGACTGAGACCTAATTCCGAAAACAACGCAGCAGTTGGTGATTTTTAAGACCCTTTCTTTAAAACGGCTTGAAGATCAGGTCGCGGTAATCTTCCATCGAATTCCGGATCACCCGGTGCGCGTGTTCCTTACCGTACTCATAAGCAATAGAGCAGGTCTGGGGCTCATCCGGAAGATTCTTATAGGTCAGGAAATAATGTTTTAAACGTTCTACCACCGCTTTGGGAAGCTCAGAGAGGTCGTTGTACTGACCATAGATCTGGTCGCCCACCAGCACCGAAATGATCTTGTCATCGGCTTCCCCCTTATCCAGCAGGCAAAAGCCGCCGATAGGGCGCGACTGCAGAATGATATTCCCGCTGGTAATGTTATGACTTGAAAGCACGCAGATATCCAGGGGGTCGCCGTCGCCTTCCACCACTGCCGCTCCGTTGCCCCGGGCTATCTCGGCCACCCGGTCACCGCAATATGTCTGGGGAATAAACCCGTATAACGCAGGAATGATATTCGAATATTTCTGTGGCCGGTCTATTTTTAAATAGCCCGAATCTTTATCAATTTCGTATTTAATGGTATCCGAAGGGACAATTTCAATAAAAGTGGTCACTTTCTCAGGAGCCTCTGATCCTATGGATATCCCATGCCAGGGGTGTGCTTTATATACCGGTTTCATTCGTGTTTTTTTGTACGTAAATTTTAATAATATTTCGGAAAGAAAATAAATAAAAAGTAAAACTAAAAAAATATTTTTACTGTTAGCACGATATATAAACGGATCGCTTTAAACATTATAGTTTTCACTACGCATAATACTATTGTATTAAGAAATGAATAAGCCAAAAGTCATCAAAGACTTCCTGAAATTAGAAGAGCATCTTCAGGAACAAATTCTGGAACAATATCCTGACGGGTATGAAACCAGCCTGATTTTGTTTACCGACAGAGACGGTAAATACGCGCAGGCCCTTCCTTACGAGACTGAAGACAAATTTTATCTCCTTCGTATGCCCCATCTGAAAGCCAAAAAGAATGTCCTCGATACCGAAGCTGCTATTTCGGAAGATGATGAGGAAGAAGAAGATTCTACAGGAGGCTACACCGACCTGGATACCATGCAGATAGGAGGAGGCAAACGCAATGATGACGACGAAGGATACGATTAACCCCGCTCTGACGTTATACTATAAACCGGGAAGAAGAACCCGCTGATACATTTAGAATGAAAAAACTTGGTTTTCTGATCCTGTTAATGGGGTGGCAGCTTGTGCATGCGCAGTCAGGAGGAATTGATTTTGAGTCACCCAGGTGGAAAGATGTGGTCAAAAGAGCCAAAGAAGAAAACAAGCTCATCTTCTTTGATGCCTATACCACATGGTGCAGTCCGTGTTTAAAATTGCAGAATCAGGTTTTCCCTGATAAGGCATTGGGCGAATATTATAACCGGAATTTCATCAATGTCAAATTTGACATGGAGAAAGGCGAGGGAGTAAGCCTGAGCAGGAAATATGCAGTGCAGGTTTACCCTACCCTGTTGTTCATTGATCCGCGCACCGAACGGGTAGTCAACCATGCCGTCGGTTTCAAAAATCCCGAACAATTGCTGCAGCTGGCCGAGCAGGCCATTTCACGGGCAAATTTGTAAAGATTGCGTATCTTTGCTTTATTACTGTGGTTTTGAGTAATCAGCGACTGCCCGCTGGCCCGGATATTGTCCGGAACGCTCTACCCGGAACTTTTGCACTCGGAACTATTATAGTATGAAAGACGTATTTATCGTGGCCGCCAAAAGAACTCCTATCGGGAGTTTCGGCGGGGTATTTGCCGGCATACCGGCTACTGAACTGGGCGCCCTGGCCGTAAAAGGTACCCTTGAAAGCGTGGGTTTTGACCCTTCTGCCGTAGATGAGCTTTATTTCGGTTCGGTAGTGCAGGCTAACCTGGGTCAGGCGCCGGCTACCCAGGTCGTATTGGGTGCAGGCCTGCCTTCATCGGTTCCTGCCACACTGATCAATAAAGTATGTGCTTCCGGCATGAAATCGGTGATGCTGGCCGCCACCAGCATTGCTACCGGAGATAACGGAGCCGTGGTAGCCGGTGGTATGGAAAACATGTCACAGATTCCCTTCTACCTGGAAAAAGCACGCTACGGTTACGGGTACGGCAACGGCACGCTCATTGACGGGCTCGCCAAAGACGGCCTCACCGATGTTTACCAGCAAAAAGCCATGGGATGCTTTGCCGATGCTACGGCTGAAAAGTTCGGCTTAACCCGCGAAGCACAGGATGCCTTTGCCATAAACTCCTACACGCTCGCTGCTGAAAATACGGCAAACGGCTTCTTTCAGAAAGAAATCCTGCCGGTAGAGATCAAAGACAAAAAAGGAAACGTCACCCGGGTATCGGAAGACGAAGAATACAAGCGCGTAAACTTTGAGAAAATACCCGCTTTAAAACCCGTCTTCACCAAAGAAGGCACCGTAACAGCCGCCAATGCGTCTACCATTAACGACGGGGCAGCGGCTTTGCTCCTGGTTTCCCGCGAAGTAATGGAAGCCCGCGGCTTTACCCCCCTGGCAAGAATCGTGAGCTTTGCCGATGCCGCCCAGGCCCCGGAATGGTTCACCACTGCCCCGGTGCTGGCCGCCGGCAAAGCTCTGGAAAGAGCCGGGCTGACAACCGGTGATATCGACTATTTTGAAGTGAACGAAGCCTTTGCCGCCGTGCCCATGGCCTTTGCTGCACAATTGGGTATCCCGGCAGAAAAAATAAATGTTTGCGGCGGCGCCGTAGCACTCGGCCATCCCCTGGGGGCCTCAGGAGCACGGATCATCGTTACCCTGCTGAATGTGCTTCAAAGCCGGAACAGCCGCAGAGGCATGGCCGCTATCTGTAACGGTGGCGGTGGCGCCAGCGCTATTATCATAGAGAGGGTGTAGAGTATTTTGGCGACAGATTTTATGGTAGGCAATACGAAAGTCTCATCAAAGTCTCTCTCAGGCTAGTGTTTAGGTTCAACTCGAACAAAATGAACGATGCCGTTTTTAAATTCAAACGTTATGAAAACGCAAGCCTGGAATATACAGGCATCCGTAAACATAAATCTGAAAGGGTGGGAGGATATGATACCACTACTACAAATAGAGAATTTGAGGAAAAGCTACAGATATTCCCCTGATCGCTGTTCCACTACAGTTGTTTAAAGAGATCTCAACACAATTTTTAAAGAAATACTTGCCCCTGGTGCATTTCTGGTGTATTTTTACACCAAAAGAAGTAAAAAAAAATGACGAGGCAAAGTATTACACTTACCAAACCCAATGATGAGTGGCTCAAAATGCAGGTTGAAAATAAGGAATATACAAATAAAAGTGAGCTGGTCAATGATTTGATACGGAGGGCAAGGGAGACTGAGTGGATAAGAGAAAAACTAAAAAAAGCCGAACTGGGTGGTTTTACAACCATGAGTCCTGAGGAAATACTGGTTCAATCTAAGGAATCGTTACGAATCCATGGCAAGCTATAGGCTCAGTGAAACTGCCAAAGAAGACCTTATCCGGATTCATCAGTTCGGTGTGCTAAAATTTGGAGTGGCACAGGCGGATAAGTATTTCTATGCATTTTTCGGGCAGTTTGAAATTATCGCTAAGCAACCTTACCTGTTCCAACCTGTAGATTACATCCAGCCGGGATATCGACGGTGCGTTTGCGGTGTAGATAGTATATATTATCGGATAGTTGAAACCACCGTGGAAATCATGAGTATTATAGGTCGCCAGGACACTGAAAAAGTCGAAAAAACCTCACTTTAACCGCACTTCCACCGCATTCTTATGAGCATCCAGCTGCTCGGCTTCGGCCATCTTCATTACAGTCTGGCCTATCCCTCTCAGTCCATCGTGCGTAATCTGCTGGTAGGTGATTTTCTTCACAAAGCTGTCAACCGATACCCCGCTGTAGGCTCTTGCATAACCGTTGGTAGGCAGCGTGTGGTTGGTACCCGAAGCATAATCGCCGCAAGACTCGGGGGTATAATGTCCTAAAAATACCGACCCGGCATTCAGCACCTTTTCTCCTGCCTCCTCCGGGTTTTTCACGGCCAGGATCAGGTGCTCGGGAGCATAGCTGTTCAGCAGCTGCATGGCCTGGTCTGTATTTTCTACCAGCACCGCTCTTGAGTTTTCCAGGGCACCCTCCGCCATATCCTTCCGGGGCAGCAGATCCAGCTGTCGCTGTACCTCAGTAAGGGTTTCGTCTATCAGTTTTCCGGAAGTAGAAACCAGCAATACCTGGCTGTCTTTCCCGTGCTCTGCCTGGGAGAGCAGGTCAGCCGCCACAAAAGCCGGATGAGCCGTTTCATCGGCCAGAACAGCTACTTCTGAAGGGCCTGCCGGCATATCTATCGCTACTCCCGACTGGGTTACGAGCTGCTTCGCCGCCGTTACATACTGGTTTCCGGGGCCGAATATCTTATGGACCTTCGGTACGCTTTCCGTTCCGTAAGCCATAGCCGCTATGGCCTGGGCGCCGCCTATTCTGAAAACCCGGGTCACATTGCATTTTAAAGCACAATAATAAATGGCCGGATGATTCCCGGGCGAGCAAAGCACAATTTCCTTACACCCGGCAATAGAGGCCGGGATGCCCAGCATCAGCACCGTGGAAAAAAGCGGGGCGGTTCCACCCGGAATATAAATACCTACTTTCTCAATCCCCACCGGCTTCCGCCAGCAGGTAACTCCCGGCATCGTTTCTACCCTGTCTTCTGCCCGCATTTGCGACTGATGAAACCTGTAAATGTTATCGTACGCCAGGTCTATGGCCTCTTTCAGTTCAGGATCCAGGCTGTCAGCGGCAGTTAAAAGCTCCTGTTCAGAAACCTCAAAATCATCGATCAGCATATTGTCAAAATCCAGGGCAAATTTCTTTAAAGCAAAATCACCCCGGTGCTTCACCTCTTCCAGGACGGGCCTCACCCGGCTTTCTATTTCACCCAGGTCTAAAACCGGCCGCCTGATAATTTCAGCAGCCTCCTGCGGAGACGGATATTTGTATACCTGCATCTTACAATACCATTTTTTCAATTGGAATAACCAGGATACCCTGCGCCCCGGCATCTTTCAGCGACTCGATTTTCTCCCAGAAATCACTTTCTTTCAGCACCGAATGCACCGAGCTCCAGCCTTCTATGGCCAGGGGCATCACGGTGGGGCTTTTCATGCCGGATAAAATGGCCGTAATGGCGTCCAGCTTATCGTTTGGCGCATTCAGCAATACATATTTATGATCTTTGGCGGTCTGAACCGAAGCTATCCGGAACAGGAGCTTATCCAGGATGGTCTGCTTATCGGGGTCCAGGCCGGGATTGGCGATCAGCACAGCCTCGGAGCGGAAAATGCTTTCCAGCTCTTTCAAGCCGTTGCTGAGCAGGGTGCTGCCCGAGCTCACAATATCACAGATGGCATCGGCCAGCCCGATAGAAGGGGCAATCTCCACTGAGCCGCTGATCTCATGGATATGGGCCGTAATACCATGCTTATCCAGGTAATCGCCCAGGATACGGGGATAAGACGTGGCGATGCTCTTCCCGTTCAGATCTTCGGGAAGTACAAAATCGCGTTCTCTTGAAACGGCAATAGAAAGCCGGCATTTTGAAAAACCCAGCGCCTTTACCACATCAACTTTTTTACCCGATTCTACCAGGACGTTCTCCCCCACTATCCCCAGGTCAGCCACTCCGTCTTCCACATAGCCCGGGATGTCGTCGTCGCGCAGGAAAAGGAATTCAGCCGGGAAATTAGACGAAACCGACCTCAGCCGGCCTTTCCCGATTTCCACCTTGATCCCGCATTCCTTAAAGAGATTCAGCGAATCTTCACTGAGTCTTCCCGACTTCTGGATAGCTATTTTTACCGTTTTATTCATTAATTCTCACAAATTGGCACAAAATTAGCCTTATCTCTTGTAAATAAATTGTAGATTCTTTAATATTATTGCCGAATTGAAATTTCCGGTGCTTTTTCTAAAGGAACTACAAGTTCATATCAAAAAAATCATAACCGAAAGTGCCCCGGTTTTTCCTTACTTAACCCTTATAAAAAAATGAAAAATGTGCAATTAAATTATCACAAGGCGAAAGCCAGCACCTCCATTGTAGAATATCGCTGGTTCAAAATTTTAAACATCATCGTGCTTTCAGCTTTGGTACTTATCGGAATTTTCAACCTTAATTTCTAAGCGTATTCCCTGAAGATTTACTTTAAGCTGTATTGTGTTCTACCTGACTTTACGTATATTTGATATAGGTTATTCTGTATCATGCGTAATTTTTTTTCCTGCTTACTGCTTATGCCCTTGCTTGTTCAGGGCCAGGCAAAGTATTTTGTTTACTTAAAAGACAAAGCAGGTTCTGAAAACCTTGCTCCTGAGACTTTCTTATCCGAACGTTCTCTCATCAGGAGAACCAGTCAGCATATTGTCGTTACCGGCAAAGACCTCCCGGTTTCTGCCACTTACCTTACAGAGATCCGTAAGGCCGGCTTCCGGGTGATCGGGAAATCGAAATGGCTGAATGCCGTGCTGGTAGAAGGCGACACCGCCCGCACGAATACCCTGAAAGCCCTGCCCTTTGTGAAGGGTATTGAGGGCAATGCAGACATCCGGGGTGACATTTCGCTCGGGAAATATGCCCGCCTCCGTTCCAAATTCGACCTGCCCCCACCGGTAGATTACGGCAGCTCTGCCACCCAGATCAGGATGCTGGGCGCTGACACCATGCATACCAGCGGGTACCGCGGAAGAGGGGTGCTGGTGGCCGTCATGGACGCCGGTTTCCCGGGAGTTAACACCGCAGATGCATTTGCTCACCTCCGGAGCAGCAATAAAATCAAACATACCTACAATTATGTATACGATACCCCTGACGTTTACCGCGACAACGCACACGGCACCAATGTACTGAGCATCATTGCCGGTTCTATTCCCGGAAAGCTCTCCGGAACCGCCCCCGAAGCAGATGTGGCCCTCTATGTTACCGAAGATGCCCTGGAATACAACGAATCCAAAATAGAAGAAGTGTATTGGGTGCTGGCAGCAGAACACGCCGACAGCCTCGGCGCTGACGTGATCAATACTTCCCTGGGCTATTATGAATTTATAGATACCACCCAGAACTATACCTATCAGCAAATGGACGGTAAAACCACTATCATTGCCCGGGGAGCAGACTATGCCACCCGTACGGGAATGATTGTGGTAAATTCGGCAGGAAATGAAGGCAACGACAAATGGAGATACATCTGTACACCGGCCGATGCCGAATACGTTATAGCGGTAGGAGCGGTAAACGCCGGCCGGCAAAAAGCCGCTTTCAGCTCTTTCGGGCCCTCGGCTGACGGCCGGATAAAACCCGACGTGAGCGCCATGGGCCAGGCTACAGCCCTGAGCAATTCCGGCTCATCGGTATACACCGGTAACGGAACCTCGTATTCCGGACCGCTGATAGCCGGTTTTATGGCCGGGCTGCGGCAACAGTTCCCTACCCTCACGGCCCTGCAGCTGCGGGATATCCTGATCCGGTCGGCTGACCGTTACCTTACACCCGACAATGAATACGGCTACGGTATTCCCAGCTATACCAGGGCCCGGGCCATTGCCTACCGCGATTACATTGTCATGGCCAATGCGCCTGAAAACCTGCAGATCCTTGCCTACCCCAATCCGCTGGCTTCCTCCCGTGAGCTCTCGATCGCCCTCAACGGCCGGCTGCTTCCGGATACCGAAAAGGTCACGGTCACCGACAATTGGGGAAGGGTGATCCGCAGGGATATGGAAAAAGCCCGGCTGAACCTGCAGGATCTTGACGACGGGGTGTATAACATATCGGTCATGCACGAAGGAAAAATGTATTCGGGCAGGCTGGTGATCAAAAAATAAGACAATTGCGGGGCAATTCCCGGTGTACAGATAAATACGGTTAAAATGAAAAACTACCTGCTTACGGAAACAGAAGTGGAAGCCTACCGGCAGGACGGCTACCTGATTGTACGGAATTTTTTAAGCCGTACAGAAGTAGACAAGCTCTACAAAATAGCGGTGGGAGACGATGCCGTCAATACCCATGCTATTGACCTGAACGACACCACCGGTAAAAAAACCCGGCTGACGCTCTGGTACAAACCCGGCAATGACGCTTACGGCCTGCTGACCAGGAGCGGGCGAATGGTCAACAATGCCGGTAAGCTGATGGACGGGGACTCGGCCGTGTGTCACTTTCATTCCAAGCTGATGCAAAAAGAGCCTAAAGTAGGCGGCGCATGGGAATGGCACCAGGACTACGGCTACTGGTACAAAAATGAGTTTCTTTTTCCTGACCAGATGATCTCGGTGATGGTAGCCGTTACCGACGCCAACCGGGCCAACGGTTGCCTCCAGGTGATCAGGGGCTCGCACAAAATGGGGCGCATAGAGCACGGTTTCGCCGGTGAGCAGGTCGGGGCCTCCCAGCACTATGTAGACCTCGCATTAAAAACCCTTGAGCACGTGTATGTGGAACTGCAGGCCGGCGATGCCCTCTTTTTTCACAGCAACCTCATTCACCGTTCGGAAGCCAACACCTCAGACCATGCCCGCTGGTCTGTTATTTCCTGCTATAACCGGGCAGCTAACCTGCCGTACAATGAACCTTCGGGTAACAGCACCCTGCCGCTGGAAACCGTACCTGACGAAGCCCTCCTGGCATGGGACTCGTCAGCACGGCTGGATGCTTCGGGTTTCCTGAAAAAAGAAAATGATCAGGCTTTAAAATAAACCGCTTATGGCAAAGATATGTATCCTGGGAGGAGGTTTTATCGGCCGGTTTTATGCCGACTCGCTAACCGGCAAACGAACGGCTGACCGCCTGACGGCAGTGTACTCCCGCAGCAAAACCAGCGCTGAGCGTTTCGCTCGTGATTATCAGGTGCCACATCATTTCACCGATATGGAGGAAGCCGTTGCGCATCCGGAATCGGAGATCGTGGTGATCGGCCTGCCCAATTTCCAGCATGAAGAAGCCGTGAACCTCTGCGTGAAACACAAAAAGGCCGTGCTGTGCACCAAGCCGCTGGGCAGGAACGCCGATGAAGCCCTGCGGATGCTCAGGGCGGTAGAAGAAGCCGGGATTTTTGCCGGCTATCTCGAAGACCTGTGCTACACGCCCAAATTCCTGAAATCATTAAAGTCGGTTCAGAACGGGGCTGTCGGGCGGGTGCTTTGGGCCAAATCAAGAGAAACCCACCCCGGTCCGCACGCCGAATGGTTCTGGGATATGGACCTGGCCGGTGGCGGAGCCATGCTCGACATGGGCTGCCACTGCGTGGAGATCTCCAGGAACTTCATAGGAAAAGACATCCTGCCGGTAGAAGTAATGTGCTGGGCCGACACCCAGGTCAAGCCCATTGAAGCCGAAGATCATGCGATTGGCCTGGTAAAATACGAGAACGGGGCCATCGGTCAATTCGAAGTCTCCTGGACCTTCCGGGGCGGCATGGACCTGCGTGACGAGGTGATGGGCACCGAGGGCACCATCTGGATCAACTCGTGGCTGCGTACCGGCTTTGAAATGTTCACCAGCGGAGAAGGCAACGGTTACGTGGTGGAAAAGGCGGAGTCGGCCTCCGGCTGGCAGTTTCCTGTAGGCGATGAAGCCCATGAGCTGGGCTACACCAACATGTTCACGGATATGCTGAGCGCCTGGGAGAAAGGAGAGCAGCCACAGGAAACCTTCTATGACGGCTACGTGGTCAACGCGGTGATTGACGCAGCCTACAGGTCGTCTGAAACCAAACAATGGGAACCCGTGAAGCTGCCGCTCTGGCGGGGACAGACAGGCATTCAAAAACCCTCTGTGTACAAAGAATACGACCAGGATCACTGGCTGATCAAAGAAGAAACCTTGCCCAACGGTGACCGGGTAACCCTTCTGAAAGAAAAGAAATCAGGAAAAATACTGCAGAAATAAAAAAGCTGCCCGGAAAGCGCACACATGTGCCGGCTCTCCGGGCAGTTCTTATTTTGCACGGTTATCCGGGCCTGTTTCAGCCCTTCTGCATTTTCTTTTTGGTTTGCTCCAGCAAAGCGGCGAGGCCGTCTTCCGGGGCAGGAGTACCGCTCTGCTCCTGCTTTGCCTGTTCGTTCAGGTGCTTGGTCATCTGCCGCCCGGCATCTTCCAGGATACCGATCATCTTTTCATCCTGCGTGGAATCGCGGAGCATCTGCACCAGGTTGCCGATCATATCTACGGCAAAATGGTTCATTTCATCTACCGGCATTTCCTTGGTCCAGAGATTGATGCCCAGCAGTCCGCGGTGATAGTGATCCCAGACACTGATAGAGATAGCCTTGGTTTCATTAATCCCTTCATTGGGGTTCTCGGTGGCGTCCCAAAAGATCTTCTCCGGAACCCTATCCTTATCTAACTGAATTTCAAAACTGATTTCTGACTTCATGCTTAATTGTTAATACTACCAAATACTCTTTTTAACAGGTCGGTAGTGCGGGCCAGCGGGTTCTCCCTGATCTTCGCTTCCTCCTGCGCTACCAGTATAAATAACCCGTCAATTGCCTTTTGAGTTGCATAAGCCTGTAAATCGGGATTAATTTTTGTTACAAACGGCACTTTGTTATAGGTATTGGCCAGGTCGCTATAGTATTTGGTGGCCTGGGTGGCGTCAAGGGCCTTCTGTACATGAGGGGCAAACGCCTGGGTAAGCTGGGCTGTGGTCACCCGCTTCAGGAACTGGGTAGCGGCATCTTTTTCGCCTCTTAAAATATTAAACGCATCGGTGATGGTCAGCTGCTTAATGGCCGAAACAAAGATAGGGGTAGCTTCTTTTGCCGCTTTCTCAGCCCCCCGGTTCAGGGCGGTTACAAATTTATCCACTTCCCCGCCCAGACCGATATTCCGCAAGGTGCTTTCTACTTTCTGTACTTCCGGCGGAAAAGGAATCCGGATGAGCGAGTTGCCCAGGAATCCGTCAACGGCAGAAGCCTGTGTGGCCCCGTTGGTTATGCCTACTACCAGGGCTTCTTTCAGGCCGCTGGCTACTTCTCCTTCTGTCAACGGACCGTTTAAAACACTTCCTAAAACACCCCCGAGGTTTACATTCTGGGCACACGACACCAGGGCCATGGCTAAAAAGGGAATAATGATAATTTTCTTTAACATGATTTAACTGTTTGCTATATTAGACGCAAAAATAGAGACTTTTGTAACGGGAACAGATAAATGATTTTCAAAAGTCGACAAAACAACCTGTCAGAACAGATATACATATGAACCCGGTAACGGCTGAAATAGTAACCATAGGTGATGAGATCCTGTACGGTCAGATCACCGACACCAACTCGCAATGGATGGCCGAAGAGCTCTCTGCTCTCGGGATAAAAGTAACCCGCACCACCTCGGTGGCAGACACCGCCCGTGAAATCATCTTCATTCTCGATGAATCACTGAGCCGTGCCGATATCGTGCTGCTGACCGGCGGACTGGGCCCGACCAAAGACGACGTCACCAAGAAAACACTTTGCAGCTATACGGAAGATGTGCTGGCGATCAACACCCGGGCCGAGGCACATATCCGGCACCTTTTTGAAAGCCGCGGTCTGCCTTTTACAGAAATGAACCGGCAGCAGGCGGCCGTCCCCTCCCGTTGCGAATACCTCCACAACGCCGCAGGTACCGCACCGGGCATGTGGTTCAACTACCGGAACAAGGCAATAGTTTCTATGGCGGGGGTTCCGTCAGAGATGAAATACCTCATGACACACGAGGTGCTGCCCCGCATCAGGGAGCGTTTCAAAACCCCGGCTATCACCCATCGCTATATCAAAACCATCGGCATCGGCGAATCTTTCCTGGCTGAGAAAATTGCACAATGGGAAGACAGCCTCCCGTCACATATCAAGCTGGCGTACCTGCCTTCTGTAGCAGAGGTTAAGCTGAGGCTCACCGCTTTCGGTGAAAATACCACCACAGAACTGGATCAAAAAACAGAGGAAGTGCTGCCCCTGATCCGGGAGTATGTATACGCTACGGAAGACATTTCCTTCGAAGAAGCCATAGGAAAGCTGCTTCTGGAACAGGGCGCTACCCTCTCCACGGCCGAAAGCTGCACCGGGGGGAACATTGCCCGTAAGATCACGGAGATAGCGGGCAGCTCAGACTACTTTCTGGGAAGCGTGGTCAGCTATGCCAATTCAGCAAAATTGGATATTTTAAAGGTTAAATCAGAAACTTTGAGTAATTTTGGGGCCGTAAGTGAACCAACCGTAATAGAAATGGCCGAAGGTGTTCAGCGTTTAACAGGGTCTACCTATGCGGTTTCCACCTCGGGTATAGCAGGCCCCGGAGGCGGCACACCGGAAAAACCGGTGGGTACCATCTGGATGGCCGCCACCAATGGGCGGGAAACGGTAACCCGGAAACTGAACCTGGGCAAAGACCGGTTGACCAACATCACCTATACCACCAAGGCGGCTTTAAATTTATTGCGGCTTCAACTAACAGGCAAATGGCAAAAATAGAGATTTTAATGCCCAATATGGGGGAAAGCATCTTTGAATGTACCGTGCTGAAATGGCTGGTCAGTGAAGGCGACCGCGTAGAGGTTGACGACATGATCATTGAAGTGGCTACAGACAAGATTGATACCGAGATCGGCAGCTCTCACAGCGGGGTGATCACCCGTTTCCTGGTGCAGGAAGGTCACGTGGCCAAAATCGGCGAGCCCATCTGTGAAATTGAAGTGGAAGGAGCCGCTCCCAAAGTGGAGATCCCCGAGCCCAAAGTAATCCAGGAGCTGGAAACAGGGATCAGGAAAGCCGCGGAAACCGTAGCACCGGAAAGCCCTGCTGACGGGCGGTTCTACTCGCCGCTGGTGCTGAATATTGCCCGGCAGGAAAACATCAGCCGGGAGGAACTGAACAAAATCTCCGGCACGGGACAGAACAACCGGGTGACCAAAGACGATATCCTGGGCTATATTCAGAACCGGGCCGGAGCTGCGCCTGCTGCTCCGCAGATTACCCCTTCAGCTGCGGGCGACCAGGTCATTGAAATGGACCGGATGCGGAAGATGATTGCCCAGCGCATGGTAGACTCCAAGCGTATTTCTCCCCATGTCACCTCTTTCATTGAAACCGATATGACGCGGGTTTCGCAATGGCGGAGTTCGGTAAAAGACGACTTTAAGAAAAAGTACAACGAAAATATCACCTTCACCCCTATCCTGATCCAGGCCATTGTAGCGGCCATCCGGAAATTCCCGGCCATTAACGTACAGGTAGACGGTGAAAAAATTATTTACAAAAAAGACATCAACATCGGCATGGCAGTAGCCCTGCCTAACGGCAACCTGATTGTGCCGGTAATTCACCAGGCCGACAAATATACTCTCGCTCAGCTCTCTGCCAGGGTAAATGACCTGGCTAACCGGGCCCGCAACAACCAGCTGAAGCCGGAAGAGCTGGTAGGTGGAACCTATACCATGTCGAACATCGGCGGGTTCGGAAACCTGGCCGGCACCCCCATCATTGTACAGCCCCAGGTAGCGATCATGGCCTTCGGTATTATCCGGAAAATGGCTTCGGTTATTGAGACGCCCGAGGGTGATGTGATCGGTATACGGCAGAAAATGATTATCTCTCATTCGTATGACCACCGGGTGGTAGACGGCTCACTGGGCGGGTTATTCCTGAAAGAAGTATCTGACCAGCTGGAAGCCTACACCGGGAAAACAGAAGGGTAAAAAGCGGCGGCCGGCACCTAATTTAGAATAAGAACAATTTACAGGAGGGAGAACCGGGATTTGGGAAATACAAGCGATATTTGCCTTTGAATCAAACCCGGATAAACGATATGTATCCTCATTTATTAGCAACACATAACCTGCTGCGGTGGGTATTTTTAGTGTTTATTCTTATCTCCCTGGTGCAGGCATACAGCGGCTGGCTGGGCAACAGGCCGTACACCAAAATTGCCAATCTCTTTAAGACACTTACGGTAAGCACCATTCATCTTCAGCTGATCATTGGAGTGATCCTGTACTTTGTGAGTCCGTTAGTTGCCGAATTCCTGGGCAATGTGGGCGGCTCCATGAAAAACAAAGATCTCCGCTTCTTCGGAATGGAGCACGCGGTGATGATGCTTCTGGCAGTAGTATGTGTGACCATCGGTTCGGCCAAATCCAAAAGGCAGCCCAACGATGCGGCAAAATACAAAACCATTGCCATCTGGTTTACCATTGCCCTGGTGCTCATCCTGGTAGCGGTGCCTTCTGAGTTCTCACCCATGAACATAAGGCCGAACTTCAGGGCATTCTGAGCAGCTCCTGCAGTCGGTTTCCCGGTTCTCGACTTCGCTGGTTCTCGACTTCGCTGGTTCTCGACTTCGCTGGTTCTCGACTTCGCTGGTTCTCGACTTCGCTGGTTCTCGACTTCGCTGGTTCTCGACTTCGCTCGAACTGACAGGTAGTGTTCGCCCGTGTCAGTTCGAGCGAAGTCGAGAACCGGGAACCCTCTCACAGCTCCCTTATCACCTTCGGCCCGGAGATAATCACCAGCGCAAAATCCTGGTTGCAGGCCGTTTTCAGGTAAGACTCCCTGCCGAGCGGAAAGCTGTACGCATACAGGGTATCGTTCAGCTTCTGGATATTTGAACCTACGTGCTGGCCGTTCCTGATACCGTATTGGTAGGCTTCCAGCAACTGGCCTTTTACATCATCCGTAGGGTCTTCTCCCGCAAGATCGGCATTGTACAGCTCTACCGGGTACCCGTCAATCTCATAACTATGCTGGCATTCTACCCGGTAATCCGCCCGGTTAATACGGCCGTTGACGGCCTCCCCGATCTCGCTCACCTTTTCCAGCAGCTGTTTTTCGGTTACCCGCTTCACCTTCGAATTTCGCATAAGCTCCTTAATATCCGAAGTATCGATCTGCTTTACCTTCCCGCAGGAAAGAAAAGACAGGCAGAGAAAGAAATAGAATGCTTTCATAAATAGTAAAGATAGTACCGGTTGTCTATTCTCACGGCAATAACAGGCTGGAATCGCCGAAGCTCAGGAAACGGTAATTGTTTTCCCGGGCCTGCCGGTAAACTTCTTTCCAGCTTTGCTCGCCGATCAGCGCCGCCACCAGCAGCAACAGGGTAGACGCCGGCTGGTGAAAGTTGGTTATAAGGCCTTTACAAACCCTGAACCGGTACCCCGGGAAAATCATGATCTCCGTATTACCGATCAGCTGTTCCTGGTTTTCGTGCTCCAGGAAACGCAGGATAGCCTCAAACGAGGCCCGCATAGAGATATCCCCGTGCCCGTCATACGGGAACAGCTTCTCTATAAAGAACGGATTTTCACTGCCTTCCAGTATTTTTACCCCGAACCAATACAAGCTTTCCAGGCTCCGCATGGAGGTGGTGCCCACGGGTAAAATAAAGCTTTCATTGAGCAGCAGGTTTTCTATAAAGCGGCGGTGCACCACCATCTGCTCCGAATGCATGGGATGATTCAGCGCATTTTCTTCTTTCACCGGCATAAAAGTGCCCGCCCCCACATGCAGGGTTACGAAGCTCTTCCCGATGCCTTTCTTCTCAAGCTCATCAAAAACAGCCGGGGTAAAATGCAAACCGGCGGTAGGAGCGGCCACCGCACCGTCTTTCTCCGAATAAATGGTCTGGTAATCCTGCTTGTCAGATTCCTCTGCTTCGCGGTTCAGGTAAGGGGGCAGGGGAATATTGCCGTAAGCCACCACCACCTGCGAGAAAGGAACGTCTCCTTCCCATTCCAACTGCACATAATTCTGAAGGTTGTCGGTTAACCGGGCTTTCAGCAAGAGCGTACGGTCTTCGTACCGGAATTCCCCTTCCAGGCTCTCCCCTTCTTTCCACCGGCGCTTGTTCCCGATCACGCAATGCCAGGTAACGGTGCGGGTCTCTTCCATGACCAGCGGAAGCACCCCGCTGGGTTCTATAGGGTTCAGAAGAAAGATCTCGATGTTTGCCCCCGTTTTTCGCTTAAAAAACAGGCGCGCAGGAATAACCCGGGTATTATTGAGCACCAGGTGGGCGTTCTCCGGCAGGTAACCGGCTATGTTTTTGAACCGGGTATGCTCAATACCCGCCGGCCTGTATACCAGGAGCCGCGACTCATCTCTCGGATTTTCAGGGAACCGGGCAATCTGCCTGTCTTCCAGCGGATACTGATAATCAGAAATATTAATCTTCATCAGGAGCCTGCGTAACGATCAGTTTGTAAGGCAGATAAACCAGGATGATCAGCAGGATCAGTACCCCTACCAGCAAAAGGTAGTTGTAATTAAAATCCAGCTTTTGTTCTTTATGGGAGTTGATATTATACAAGCCCAGCAAAACAAAAACCAGGTACGTATTGATGAAGGCCAGGAGCGCCGAAAACCAGCCCTTAAGAAAGTTCGTAACGGCAGCCGGGTTTTTTCCCCATGAGCTTCCCCGGAACAGCCGGCTGAAATCGAGCTTCGCCAGGGCATTTTCCAGTATCCGCAACAAAAAATTTATCCCCAGGATAACCCCCACCGACCAGTAGAAAAACTGCTGCTTGTCAATAAAACCAACGGGATCGCCCGCTTCATTGAAGCCCACAGCGATGTTATCCGGAAGGGCTGTATAACAAAAAAGTAATACTACGGTAATGAGAATGATGGAACCTATACGCCAAAACTTAAAAAAAATATTTGCCATTCGCTGCCCTGTCTTTATCTTTATTAAAATTATCCCGAACGGGAACACAAAGGTACTTCTGTTTTACCGGACTTACGGAATATTAAAGAAGAATAAATGCCAAAAATTTATACAAAAGGCGGTGATACGGGCCAGACCTCACTGGTAGGCGGAAGCCGCATTTCCAAAGATCACGATAAAATTGAGGCTTACGGAACCGTAGACGAGCTCAATGCCTGGATCGGGGTATTGTCTGATGCCCCGGAAAATGCAGAACGGAAAAATATCCTTAAAGAGATCCAGGACAGGCTGTTCACCATAGGCGCGGAACTGGCCTCAGTGCCGGAGCAAAACCGGAAAAAGCTGCCAGAGCTCTTCGAGCCGGATATTGAGCTGCTGGAAAAAGAAATTGATCTCTACTCCGAAGCTATTCCCCCCTTAAGGGCTTTTGTATTGCCGGGCGGGCATCCGCAGGTTTCTTTTGCGCACGTGGCCCGCACAGTGGCCCGGCGGGCCGAACGGCAGGTGATACGGCTCTCCCGGTCAGAGCCTGTTAATCCTTTGATCCTAAAATACCTGAACCGGCTTTCCGATTATCTTTTCGTCTTATCCCGAAAAATAACGCAGGAGCAAAACGCCCCGGAAATCACCTGGAAACCCAGGCACTGACCTCGGCCCTAAACGGGTGAGCATACGGCTGCCCGGAAACGGCACGGCAGGATAATTACCGCTGCACTTTCAGGTGCCCGAACCGCCTGGGCCGGTGAAAGGCGGGCTCTGCTCCCGAAAGCGTACTGCGCCAGCATACAAAATCACAGGTTTCCGCATCGCATTCCCAGTCGGGATCGGCGTGCGAGACCCTTGAACGGATCCTGTAAAAATTAACCCGGTAATCTCCACCGGCCGGCTCGCCTGCCAGCTCCCACGGGATATGCAAAAAGCCGCCCCAGGCACCTTCTTTTACTTCGGTTCCATGGGCTATTCCGGCGGCTTCAGGCTCCAGCTGGCGCACAATGCGCTGCGGGCCGTTGCCCAGCTCAGGATTGGCGATCTCCCCTATCCACACCGCATTATTGGGGTTAATCTCCACCTCAAAATACGCTGTGGGGTCTTCTTCTCCCACACCTATAAATACCTCGAAAACCTCCTGGTTATACAGGGGCGCATTATGAACTTTCATGGAGTTCTGCTCCGTAAACAGGTTGTCCTCACACATGAAATTCACCTTCAGGAAACGCTCGTCCGCACCTAACGTAACCCGGGTGCGGAAACCGGCATCCAGCCCGTTCGTGGCATGCTTGAATACGGGATCGAGCTCCACAGTTCCTTCCCCGTGCTTTAAAATTATATCCATGAAAACTCTTTAATCGGCCTGCAATATATGCGCAAAACGTGAATATTGACAATTTCAGAAAATAAACCTCTATTTTTTGTAACTTTGCAGACTTTTTAAGCGAAACCTACCGTTTCAAAACTAAAAATATTCAGCATGCAATCCTTGAAAGTCCTGGTACTTTTCCTGATCACCCTTCCTGCCATGGCGCAGATCGAGCCCCGGTTGTTTGAATTCGGCCCCAAAGCAGGGCTTAACCTTTCCAACATTTCCCCGGCAGATACCATTACCTACTCCATAAAACCGGCTTTCGGCTTACAGGGAGGTATTTTTACCCGTCTCAACCTGGGAAAATTCAGCATACAGCCTGAATTCATTTACCAGGCCAAAGGCACAAACATGAAAAAACCGATATCGTCCAAGCATACCTACCGGTATTTCTCCACACCGGTGCTTCTCGGTTATTCACCCGTCAAGTACGTCTACATTGAAGCCGGTTATGAAAAAAGCTGGGCATTGAACCGTATGACCGAGGTTCCTACGCTTAACAAACCGTACGGCCCCGGGAAATCAGGCGATGAAAGCCTTATCGTGGGGGCAAGAATCAACCTCCTGGACATGTTCTCTCTCTTCAGCATCAACCTGCGGTATGTACACGGGCTACGGAATGTAACGGAACTGAAAAAGAATAACATACCGATGGATTTCAGCAACCGGAGCTTCCAGATAAGCGCTACATATACTTTTTCCGAACAATACCTCTGGAACAAAAAATTCGGGCCTAAAAAGAAATAAATAAAAATGGGATTTATTGATGAACTAAGGTGGCGGGGCATGATTCAGGACATGATGCCCGGCACAGAAGAGCAACTGAACAAAGAATCAACTACAGGATACATCGGGTTTGACCCTACCGCCCGTTCACTGCATATTGGGAACCTGGCTACCATCATGGTGCTGAAGCAGTTTCAGCTGGCCGGCCATAAGCCCCTGGCCCTGGTGGGCGGTGCTACCGGCATGGTAGGCGACCCTTCAGGAAAAAGTGCCGAAAGAAACTTCCTCTCCGAAGAAATTCTCCTGGAAAACCAGGCTGCCATCCGGAAACAACTGGAAAAGTTCCTTGATTTCGACTGCGGTGAAAATTCGGCCGAGATTGTGAACAACTACGACTGGTTTAAAAATATCAGCTTCCTGCAGTTTTTACGGGAAGCCGGGAAATACCTCACCATCAACTACATGAGCTCGAAAGATTCGGTTAAACGGAGAATCGAGACGGGGATTTCCTTTACCGAATTTTCGTACCAGCTGATCCAGGGGTACGACTACTACCACCTGTACAAAACCCGCGGGGTAAAGCTGCAGATGGGCGGCTCAGACCAATGGGGAAATATTACTACCGGCACCGAGCTCATTCGCAGAAAGGAGAATGAAAACGACGAAAATGCGTCGTATTCGGCTTTTGCCTTAACCACACCCCTGCTGACCAAAGCCGACGGTACCAAATTCGGGAAATCAGAAGGCGGAAACGTATGGCTGGACGCCGAATTGACCAGCCCGTATGAATTTTACCAGTTCTGGATCAACCAGAACGACGCCGACCTGCCCCGTTTAATGCGGGTATACGGGTGCTACCTCAGCCGGGAAGAGATTGAGGCCATAGAAGCTGAACATGCTCAGGCGCCCCACTTACGGGTAGCCCAGAAAGCCCTGGCCAAAGAGGTGACCATCATGGTTCACGGACAGGAAGCCTACGAAACCGCTGTCAAGGCATCGGAAGTGCTGTTTGGCAAAGCCACCCTGGAAACCCTGAAAAGCCTGGATGAAAAAACTTTCCGGCAGGTATTTGCCGGCGTTCCGCAGACAACCGTTAAAAAATCGGAGCTTACCCCGGAAAGTAACCTGCTGGAGCTGATCTCTGTGCTTTCAAACGGCGAAATTTACCCGTCGAAGGGCGAGGCCCGTAAAGCCATCCAGGCCAATGCGGTGAGTATAAACAAGGAAAAAACGCAAAACGACAAGCTCCCTGTTGCAGATATCGTGCTGCTGCATGACCGGTATATCCTGGTTGGAAAAGGGAAAAAGAATCATATTGTGGAGATTGTGTAAAGATCCCCTCAGCCGGGCCTGTTGTCTTATATTTCCTACTCTACTTCGTAAAATCTCCTCTTCAGCATCCCATAAGCCAGGAGAAGTCCGGCTGCTGAAAACGCCCAGGCCGGAATTCTGAACATGACCAGGATGGCCAGCAGCACCCCGGAGAAAAATACTACCTGGAAACCGCTCTCGTTATTTCCTGCCACGAAAATCTGGTAATGCAAAAGCACCACCGTTACCGAAAACAGGAATACAAACTGGAGCACGCCATCGGCCAGGCCCGGACCCGCCGGGAAATTCCGGGCCAGCACCACCGCTTCGGGCAGCAGGATCACCGCCAGGGTCAGCAGGTAATTCAGGAACCAGCGTAGTCCGGAAACCGGCATATTCCTGTACATATCGAAATACATTCTTTCAAAAAAATGCAGGTTCTGCAGGATCACACTCTGCGAAAAAGCGGCCAGCAGGCAGCCCAGGGAGATCAGCCGGATATCGTAGTCGTCTGTGGGGTACAGGTAGCATACGCCCATGATCACAAAGGCGGTAAAGCTTTTGGTAATCAGTAGGAGCACCGTTTGCCGGGTCAGCAGGTACTGCGGGTAGAAGAGGAATTGAGGCGTGGTAAAAGACAGGTTAGCGTATTTCCGGGTCACATCCTGCCGGCTGTTCGGCCGCCTGATCCGGTATTCATACACCAGAGCGCCGGCTACCACCACGACCAGGTTCACCACCACAATGGCCAGGATAGCCCACCAGGTTTTTTCGAGTATGCCCTTGCCTATCATCAGCACGGCATAGGTAAACGCCAGCTGGATGAGGGAGAATTGCAGGTTCATGAACGCCCAGATACGCTTTGCGGGAGAGAAGAGGCGGATATGATACAGGAACTCGCTGCTTCTCTGCGACAAAAACCGCAAAGCAAACAAAGTAACCTTCAGTGCATAGAGTATCCAGAGCAGGAAAATACAGGACAGTATGAACGGGCTCCGGAGCGCTTCATTGATGATGGCCAGGTGCTCGTTCCCCCTCAGAAACCCGATGGCAAACATCAGCACGGCAAAAATGAAGATCGCATTCTGCCGGTAGTATTCCCGTACGATAGTCAGGTACAGGATGCGGTTCATACCTTAAAAATGGTTTGGTTTTCTACCTGGTAAGAATGCAGGATGGGCAGGTTCTCAAAAATGAAATCCTGGTGCGACGAAAGCAGGAAGTTAACGCCCTTTTCTTCGTAAAACTCCTTCACCAGCTCATAAACAATACCCACGCTCTTTACATCGATGGTGATCAGGGGTTCATCCAGGATAATCAGCTCCGGGCTTCCTAAAAACGCAGAAATAATCGCTACTTTCTTTAACATCCCGCTCGAATAAGTTCCGCAGGGGTTCTTCCAGTAACCGGGCGTATCGAACCGTTCGGCCAGACTGCGCAGCTGTTCCCGGGTTCCCTGTTTCGCCTTGCAGATAAAGCTCAGGATATCGTAGCCGCTTAAAAACTCGGGGTAAAGCGGTTCTGCCTCGCTCATATTTACCTTCATCCGGTAAGCTACCGGCTGCGCCTTCTGGTCAATCCCGTTCCAGGATATTTGCCCCTCGTAGGGTACAATTCCCGCCACCGACCGGAAGAATGTTGACTTCCCCGAACCGTTTACTCCCCTGACCCAGTGAATCCCGTCAGGAATGACCAGCTCATCTACGGCAATGATCTTCTGGCCGGAGTAGCTTTTGGTGAAATTCTGGACATTTAGCATGGATGTATATCTATCTAAGGGGCAAGTTTTTTCTTTGCAGGGCTTTGCCGGTTTGAAAAAGCTGTATGGGATATTAACTCATTATTATCTGCTCCTTTAAGGCCTTTTTCTATTCCTGACTTTTCCTCGGCAGAAATACTATCCCACCAGTCTTTCGTAGAATCCTCCTTAAATTTCACTAACTTCTCTATGATCTCACCATCTTCCAGGAAGGAAAGCCACTGAATTAATTCAACCTTCTTTTCCAATACATTCATTTCCTTTCTCATTTTTAAGATCAACTCAAATATACGGTTTATTATTTTATATCGAACTTTAAAAAGGAAAATCCTACAAGCCTCTCCCCTAAAAACGTAAGCGCTCCCCCACCTCGCCGTTGTAATTTTGCAGTATAAATTAAAGATCATGAGCCAACCCATTCATATCCCCCTGCTGAATGTAGACAGTGAACACTGCGCGCTGATTGTAGATAAAGGGCTGGAGAAGGTAAAAGGGATTCAGTCGCACAAGGTGGAGCTGAATAATCACCGGGCGGTGATCACGGCCGGCAAATACCCGGAAGAGGCGATACAGGAAGCCGTCAGGGAAATCCGCGACCTGGGGTACGATGTACCCTCCGTAAAAAAAACCTGGCCGGTAACGGGCATGTCCTGTGCCTCCTGCGCCGGAAGCTCCGAAGCTACCCTCAATAACCAGCCGGGTGTGATAAAAGCCGAGGTCAACTACGCCAACAATTCGGCACAGGTAGAATATATTCCGGGGCTTATCAGTCCCGAAGAAATGAAATCGGCGCTACAGGCCGCCGGCTACGATCTGCTGGTCGATGAGGCCGAAGCGGAAACCCTGGATGAAGTGCGGGAGAGCAGCTATCAGGCATTGAAAAGACGGGTAACCGGGGCGCTGATCCTGGCGGTTCCGCTGTTTGTGATCGGCATGTTTTTCATGGATATGCCCTATGCCACCTACATCCTGTGGGCGCTTTCCACTCCTATGCTTTTCTATTACGGCCGCCCGTTTTTTACCGGTGCCTGGAAGCAGCTGAAGCACCGCAGCGCCAATATGGACACCCTGGTGGCCGTGAGTACGGGAACTGCCTACCTTTTCAGCGTGCTGATCACATTGTTCCCCCACTACCTGCATGCCAGAGGTATCCATGCGCATGTGTATTTTGAAGCCGCCGGTATTGTGATCGCCTTCATACTTCTGGGAAAGCTGCTGGAAGAAAAAGCCAAGGGTAATACCTCTTCCGCTATCAAGAAGCTCATGAGCTTCCAGCCCAAAACCGTTACCGTGGTTCACGAGGGCGGTCACCAGATGGAAATGCCGATCCGGTCGGTAAAAACCGGCGCTACCCTGCTGGTAAAGCCGGGAGAAAGAATTGCGGTAGACGGCACGGTCACCTCGGGCTCTTCGTTTGTAGATGAAAGCATGATCAGCGGCGAGCCTGTACCGGTGGCCAAATCAGCGGGTGAAAAGGTATTTGCCGGCACCATCAACCAGAAAGGCAGCTTTCAGTTCCGGGCCGAAAAAGTAGGCGGTGACACCGTGCTGGCCCAGATCATTAAAATGGTAGAGCAGGCCCAGGGCAGCAAAGCCCCCGTACAGAAGCTGGTAGACAAAATTGCAGCGGTATTTGTGCCGGTGGTAATAGGGATTGCCCTGCTGAGCTTTGTGGCCTGGCTGGTGTTTGGCGGAGAGCATGCGTTTACACAGGGGCTCATTGCCTTTGTTACCGTTCTCGTTATCGCCTGTCCCTGTGCATTGGGACTCGCCACTCCCACCGCCATCATGGTGGGTGTGGGCAAAGGTGCTGAAAAGGGAATCCTGATCAAAGATGCAGAAAGCCTGGAAACCGCCCGTAAGATCAATGCGGTCATCCTGGATAAAACCGGCACCATCACCGAGGGAAAACCCACAGTAACGGCCATTCAGTGGTTCGCCGATAAGACAGAAGAGCTGAATAATATTCTTTACAGCATTGAAAAATCGTCGGAGCACCCCCTGGCCGATGCCATCACAGCCCACCTGCAAGGAGAAACGGTATTCCTGAACGATGTGGAAATTGAAAACCTGTCCGGCCAGGGAATCGAGGGCCGGTACCGGGGAAAAACCTTCACCATCGGCAACCGGGTCTTAACCGGCCAACGGAAAATACAGACCGGTCCGGAAGCAGAAGCATGGATTGATCAGCACCTGGCAAAAGCGCAGACCGTGGTACTTTATAGCGACGAGGCGCGGGTGCTGGCTGCCATCGCCATTGCCGACCGCATAAAACCAACCTCCAAAGCAGCCATAGACAGCCTCCATCATGAGGGTATCCGGGTATATATGCTGACGGGCGACAACGAGCAAACGGCCGCAGCCGTAGCGGCAGAGCTGGGTATTGACGAATACAAAGCCCACGTGCTGCCGGCAGAAAAGGCCGGATTTGTGCAACAGCTGCAGCAGGAAGGTAAAGTGGTGGCTATGGTGGGCGACGGCATCAACGACTCAAACGCTCTGGCCCGTGCCGATGTCAGCATTGCTATGGGCAAAGGCAGTGATATTGCTATGGACGTGGCCAAAATGACCATCATCTCGTCTGACCTGGCAAAAATTCCGGAAGCTATCCATCTGTCAAAAAATACGGCGCAGGCTATCCGCCAAAACCTGTTCTGGGCGTTTATCTATAACGTGATCGGCATTCCTGTTGCCGCCGGCGCTCTTTACCCGGTAAACGGGTTCCTGCTTGATCCCATGTGGGCGGGAGCGGCCATGGCTTTTAGTTCGGTGAGTGTGGTGCTGAACAGCCTGAGGCTGAAAGTGAAAAGTGAAAAGTGAAAAGTGAAAGTACAATTATTGAACATCCAAAACTCAGTATATACTAATATGCCTTATATGGTAAAACCTATGAAATTCAAAACCAACATCAATTGCAGCTCCTGCGTAGCCAAAGTAACTCCTGTCTTAGAAGCTAATGAACAGGTAAGCCAATGGAAAGTAGACACTGAAAACCCGGATAAGATCTTAACGGTAGAGGGTGAGAATATCGACGTGGATGACCTCATTCATTCCCTGAAGAAGATCGGGTACCGGGCTGAGATAATAGAAGCCTGAGCTGTATCGCTGACTAAAAAAAGCCTCCGCTCCGGAGGCTTTTTCTTTCCTGCCTCTTATCCACCACCTCTTACGACTCCTGTGCCTCCTATGGTAAAAAAAATCAAAAACATCTGTAACAAAACCAGCGCATCACAGTTAACTCTGTAAAACCTCATAAGAAAAGCTATTGAACGCGTTAACTGACAATGCCCTGATGCTGAAAGTAAAAGCCGGTGATCTCGACCGGATGGGCTTGCTGTTTGAAAGGCATTACAAACCCCTGTTCGGTTTCCTGTACCGGATGACCGCCGACAGGGAAAGCAGTGAAGACATGGTTCAGAATGTTTTTCTCAGGATGCTGAAATACCGCCATACCTTCAAGGGAGACGGAGAATTCAGAACCTGGATGTATCACCTGGCGCGGAACGTGCTGAACGATCATCACAAAGGGAATAAGCGCCAGGCCGGTCCTCTTGAGCAGGTATCCGGGCAGGTGGCTGATGAAGCCCCGGAAAGTTCGATGGACAAAGAAGAGCAGTTACACCTGCTGAACCGGGCCCTGAACGGGCTGAGCGAAGAGCACAGGGAAATACTGGTGCTGAGCCGGTACCAGGAGCTGTCGTACAGCGAAATTGCAGAGGTTCTGCGTATTTCGGAAGCCAACGTAAGGGTACGGATTCACCGGGCTATGGCCCGCCTGAAGACCGTTTATTTAAAACTTGCCGATTGAAACATGGAAAAGATCATTGATTACATTAACGGAGAGCTGCCCGAACATGAAAAACGGGCCTTTGAAGAAAGACTGGCCCGCGATCCTGAGCTCCGGGCAGCGTACGAAGAGGAGAAAGCCCTCTGGAGCCTGATGGGTAACATAGAGGCTCCGGCAGTGAATGACAAGCTGAAAAGCCGCTTCCTCGACACCCTGCAGGTGTATAAAGAAGCCGCTAACCCGCACCCCGGCTGGCTGTTCCGGCTGAAAGCCCTCTGGAATTTTCAACCTCAGCTGAAAATGGCATACACCCTGGTGCTGCTGTGCGTAAGCCTGGGAGCCGGACTTTATATCAACCGTAAGAACCCCGACGAAATAGCCCGCATGTCGTCAGAAATCAGCGAAATGAAGCAGATGATGGTTCTTTCCCTGATTGAAAACCCCTCGGCTACCGAGCGCATACGGGCCGTTAGCCTGACCAATGAGATCCGGAATGTAGACGATAAGGTGATCGATGCCCTTTTCTCTACCCTTAACCATGACCCTAACGATAACGTGAGGCTGATGACCCTGGAAGCCCTGACAGAATTAGCCGGCAACCCCAGGGTCAGGGAGGGCCTGGTGCACTCGATTGTCTCGCAAACCTCGCCCATCATGCAGTCGGCCATGGCCGATGTCATGCTGAAGCTCCAGGAGAAAAGCTCGGTCAAGCCCCTGAAGAAAATGCTTAACCGCGGCGATCTTAACAGTACCGTCAAAGACAAGCTGGAACAGACAATTCAAGAAATACTCATTTAAAATTAACAAAACTATGAAAAAGCTGATGAACCTCCTCTTTGCAGGAGCTATGATTTCCTGTGCCCAAACCCAGGCACAGTCGTCCCGGGAGCACATTAGTAAAGAGATTACTTTACCTGCTGCCCCCTCCAAAACCGTGGTAGAAGTCTATAACCTTCTCGGTTCGGTCAAGGTGGAAGGGTACTCCGGGAACAAGGTGCTGGTAGAGATTGACAAGAACGTTTCTGCCAAAAATAAGGCCGACATCGAGCTGGGCAACAAAGAATTTGAGCTGGGCATCGACACAAACCGCGACACGATCGTCATCTATACCAAAGCGCCTTACGACACCCGTCCCTCGCGGAACAAATCAGACAAAAACAATCCTATTCCCTATTCCATCAAGCTGGATTATGTTATTAAAGTACCCCAGGACGTGCAGCTTCGCTTATCGACCATTAACGACGGAGCCATAACGGTGAGCAATGTCAGCGGCAAAATGAAGGTCAATAACATAAACGGAAGCATCCGGGTAGACAATGCAAAGGGGTATACCGACCTTCACACCATTAACGGGGGAATTGATGTGACCTATGCCGGAACACCGGCCGACGGCTCTTCCTGCCACACCATTAACGGCACCATCAATGCCACCTACCCCGAAAGCCTGTCGGCAGATATCAAGCTGAAAAGCATGAACGGCAGCTTTTATACCGACTTCCCGAATGCCCAGCTGGCTCCGCAAACGGTAGTGAATAAGAATGTCTCCGGCTCAGGCACTACCTACAAGCTGAATAAAGATACCTACCTGAGAATAGGAAAAGGAGAAAGTAAAATGAATTTCGAAACGCTGAATGGCAGCATTTACATCAAAAAAAGATAACCTACTCATATGAAAACGAGAATAATTTTTGCCCTTCTTTTAGGAGCAGCATTGACCCGTGTACAGGCGCAGAATGAAAAAATTGTGGTAGAGCTCTCTCAACCCGGAAAACCCTACACGGTAGACCTCAGCCTGGTGCACGGTTCTATCCATGTGGTTAAAAGTGCAGGAAAAGAGCTGGTGGTAGAAGCCACTCCGGCAACCGGCAAAACAGCCCCGGTACAAAAAGACGGCATGCGGAAAATTTCTTCCGGCAACAATTTTGATCTTACGGTAAAAGAAGCCGGGAATAAAGTGCAGGTGGTGCCGGGCATTCCTATCCATACCGTAAACATTACCCTGCAGGTGCCGGATAACGGGAGCTTCAGGCTACGGACCGTCAGCAACGGCGATATTAAGGTAGAGAATGTGAGCGGCGAGTTTGAGCTTTCTAATGTAAACGGCGGTATCACGCTTCAGAATATTTCCGGTTCAGCCGTGGCCAACACCACCAACGGCGGCATCACCGCCACCTTTAACCGGGTATCTCCTGATACACCTATGGCTTTCTCAACGCTCAACGGGAAAATTGACCTGAGCTTCCCGGCCTCTTTTAAAGGCAATATCCGGGCAAAAACCGACCAGGGCGATGTATACAGTGACTTTGAGATCGGTTTCCTGAAAGAAGATCCGAAAGTGGTACGCACCGGCGAAAAAGGATTTTCCAAAATAGAAACTACCCGCTGGGTGACCGGTACCCTTAACGGCGGCGGCCCCGAGGTGATGATGAAGACCGTTAACGGCAGCATCTACATCCGAAAGGCGAAGTAGGCACCCGGAAAGCAGGCAGAATACATCCGCCCCTGAAAAAAAGATGCAGCGATTTGTAACTTTCCGGGTATCTGCCGGTAATTCTAAATAGCTGACACGTTTCAGGAGGCCCGGCTGCCGGATAGTTAAAACTCCTTAAAACAGGACCCGGTTAACTTAATTTAAGAAACGGCAAAGCTTTACAGGAGTAATTTTGCAGAACAAAATATGAAAAAGTTAAGCCGGCTTACCCAATGCAACGTAAGCCGGCATTTTCCACACTTTAAAACAGAATTCAAAAACTATTACTTAAAATGATACGATCAATTATTTTCATCGCCATGTGGCTGATGTCGGGCCTTGCTCTGGCCCGCACTACCTTCCAGGTATCCGGAAATGTAAAAAGTGCCGGTGGAGAAGCGCTCTCCTTTGCCAACATTTTCCTGTATAAATCATCTGACAGCACTTTTTACAAAGCGGCCGCAGCCGATACCGACGGGAAATTCCTGATAGACGACGTGGAAAGCAGCAGCTATTACCTGAAAGTATCTTCTGTAGGATACGAAGACTTTTTTACCCCCCCTTTTGTTATTAACAAAGAAAACCCGGCTGTCAGCTTCAGCGATATCAGCCTGAAAGAATCGGCCACACAGCTTCAGGGGGTGCAGGTCACCGCTAAAAAACCTTTTATTGAGCAGCATCTCGATAAAATGGTGCTGAATGTGGAAAACAGCATATCGGCCAGTGGAAGCACTGCCCTTGAAATCCTGGAAAAAGCCCCCGGTGTGATCGTTGACCGGCAAAATGACCAGATCAGGATACGGAATAAGTCGGGTGTGGTAGTTATGATTGACGGCAAGATCAACTATATGTCGTCTGAAGCGCTGGCCCAGTACCTGGGTAACCTGCCTTCCGACCAGATCGCTTCCATTGAAATCATTACCAACCCGTCGTCTAAATACGATGCGGCCGGAAACTCCGGGATCATCAATATCCGCCTCAAAAAGAACCAGATTTACGGCACCAACGGAACCGTCAGCGCTTCAGCAGGGACCGGCATACTGGAGAACTCGACCAAAGACCTTTACCGCGGCAATACCAATCTTACCCTCAACCACCGGAATGCCCGATGGAATCTTTTCGGCAATGCCGGAACCGGACGGAACCGCTGGTACAACGACAATCATTTCTGGCGTACCCTCTATTTTGAGAATACCCGTACCGATTTTGACCAATACACGCAAAGGATAGGCGGCGGGGAGTTTTACTACGCCAAACTGGGAGCCGATTATTTCCTTACCGAACACACCACCATAGGGCTCCAGGCCGACTATAACCTGTGGAACGGCGCCATGAACAGCAAAGGGCTTACCGGTGTTGACCGCATGACCGGCGGCGAAACCGTTACCACCTCGCTGATTCCCGGCAGCAGCAGAACCATGGGCAACCGGAATTTTTCTTCCAATTTCAGCATACGGCATAAAGTGGAAGAAAAAGAGATCTCTTTCGACCTGGATTACAGCGGGTATCGCAATACCTCCGACCAGGTTTTCACCAACAAGTATTACAGCCAGGCCGCTACACCCGATTCTGTTACCCGGCAATGGATAATCCAGCCGACCAACATCAATATTTATTCGGCCAAGCTTGACTTCACCGTGCCTTTTGAAAACAAGCTGAAGCTTGATTTCGGTGCGAAGACCACCTTTGTTGACGCTGATAATAACTTTACCTACCAGGACTTCCTGGAGAGCGGCTGGCAACGCAACCTCAACCGTTCAAACCATTTCCAATACAAAGAAAATATAAATGCACTCTATACCAGTGCCGGTTACCAGAAAGGCAAGTGGTCGTTGCAGGCCGGCCTGCGGGCAGAGCATACCGTTTCTGACGGCAACTCGATCACCCTCGACCTCCGGAATAAAAGAAGCTACCTGAATGTATTTCCCACGGGATTCGTGAACTATAAGCTGTCAGAAGATCACGCCCTGAAATACGCTTACAGCAGAAGGATTGACCGGCCCAACTACGATAACCTGAATCCTTTTATCTTTTACCTCGATCCGTACTTTTATGTCATGGGGAACCCCGGCCTGCGGCCGCAGTTTACCAACTCCAATGAAATGACCTATAGCTATAAAGGCGAATACTCGGCTACCCTGGCTTACGCCGACACGCGCCAGATGATCAATGAGGTGATCATCCAGGATGCAAAAACCGGTACCAATATTTCCCAGAATCAGAACATTGCCCGGCTGAAAAGCTATTCCGCTGTTTTTTCGGTACCGCTCAAAATCAATAACTGGTGGAGCAGCCAGAACAATTTTAATGTATTCCATAACCGGTACACCGACAACAACCTTTCGGGCAATCCACTGAACAACAGCGGCTTTATATTTGGCTTAAACACCACGCATACGCTGACCCTGCCCGACAGCTGGTCGGCAGAAGTCAATTACTGGTATTATTCACCGGGCATTTTCGGGGTATTCCGGCAGACCAAAGCGCAGCATTCCTTTAACCCCGGGATCCAGAAGACCTTTCCCGGTAAGAAAGCCAAGCTGAAGCTGAATGTCAATGACCTGTTCCTGACCTCTTTCTTCCAGGGATATGTAGATAACGGGGATGTTAACCTGAAAATCTCCAACCGCTGGAATGCCCGCAGAATAGCCCTAACGTTCACTTACAATTTCGGAAATCAAAATGTGAAGAGCGTTAACCGGAGCACCGCTTCAGAAGAAGCGAAAAAACGGGCAGGCGGCGGAAACGGCTAAACCCCTGACCGAATATTTTGTAGCGTTGTATAGCTCAAAAATCTTCTATAATCAGGCGGATCAATCGGCGGGGATGCTTTTTGCCTGACGGGCTGCTGTAACGCAGCCCGTCAGCCTCTTTACGGAAAAATAAAAACAGGAAGCATTACGTTATACTAAAATATAGCTGCCCCGATTGTTTACCCGGACCCTTTTTAACTGCACCATTACCTATTCATTTTCTGATGCGGGAATACACCTCATCAGCGACCCGGAATTGCACAGGCTGATGAAAAATTACCCCGAAAAAGGCGTGCGTGAGCTGGCAGAGGCGCTGAAAACACATTTCGGGGAAGTCAAAAAGAGGCCCCTCAACATCAGCACGAAGTCGCTCGTGACAGAAATCCGCGGACATTATTATTTCGAAAAGCTCTACCCGCCCTTCCGCCGCCTGCTGCAGGTGATCTTCCTGCAGAAGCTGGCCAACCTGGTGGATAAGTCGCTCAAAGCCTACGATTGTGCCGAAGCCGGAAAAGACGGGAACCGGAAAATCTGGGACTTCCTGTCGCACTTTGACCGGGTCTTTTCCTGGTTTTTACGGGATAGCTGAATATCCCGGGGTAGCAGCTGCTGAAGGGCGAAATATTTTCCCGGACCTGGTCCGATTTGAATTTTATTTAAAATAATTCTAAATAATATTTGCTTCATAATACGACAGCCTCTACCTTTGTCTCATTATTTATACAGAGTCTAAATAAAATGTGCAAACATACAGTACTGGTTTCAAACTTTCACGGTTATGTGGCAAGATGCGAAAGCTGCTCTAAGGTTCAGATCGCTTTTGGCACTTCACTTTTCGGCGTGAGCATGAAAGAATTTGAAGTATTTGCCAATTACCTGTATCACCTCAGGGTGAAGGGAGATGCCTATGGCCTGCATGAAAAAAAGATTCGCATAAGTGTGGGAGATTCCGGTTCAATGATGATTTTAACGCCTTATGAGCTGGAAAATTTCATAGAAATGATCGAGTCTGCCAGCATAAAAAACCTGATTCATGAATGTTTGGCTAACCGTAACTAAAAACCATGAAGACCGTCATTTTTACCGCCGAAAATACAGCGATGACCCACCTGGAAAAGTTGCGGTACGAGCTGAAAAATGTTGGGATCGGCAGTTTTAATGTAGATTTTGAAACCAAAGAGATTTCGGTGGTTTGTCCGAACTGCCAGAATATAAATGCCCTGGAATGTGCCCTGAAAAAAGCAGGCTTCCGCTGTCCCTGCTTCCGCGTATCCACCGACTGAAGTCACTGTTTTCGCTTAATTAGAAAACTGCCCAAGAAAAGCTAAGTTCACGCAACTTTTAACATTTCCGCATTTTAGGCCCGTAAACGCCTGTTTTTTTCTTATATTCACAAAAAAATACCTTTTGAGTGATTCGGGTCAGAGCCTGGTTGATTTTTTACCGCAAGATTTTTCTCTATAGCCTGCTCCTGGCCGTACTGCTGGCGCTTGGCCTGGAGGGTAAGCTGGCCCCGGCCTTCCTGGGGTTTGCATACGCCGTTCTCTCTCCTTTTGTGCACCTGTTTTTCTATGAGCTCGGTAACCCGCAGGAATACTACTTTTATGCCAACCTCGGCCTGTTTAAAAACCGGCTCCGGCTTATAACGGCAGGCATTGCGCTTGGCGTCGTCATCTTAATCGCCCTCCTGAGATGAAAGGACTACACGTAGACAGCGTCATCAGGCATTTTCATACTACCCGGGTTCTTTCCGATATTTACCTCAGCTGCCTGCCGGGCGAGATTGTGGGAATACTGGGCCGGAACGGTTCAGGAAAGTCTACCCTGCTCAAAATTATATTCGGCAGTTTGCCGGCCGACCATGCCTATGTAAAAATAGACGGGAAAGTATTCTTAAACCGTTCAGAACGGCCTTCCCAAATAGCTTATCTTTACCAGGACACCTTCATACCCGCCCCTCTCAAAGTAAAAACGGTATTGAAGCTGATGCAGGTGGAGCACCTGGCCGGTCACCCCGTGGTGAAGCCCCTCCTCAACCAAACCGTGGCCACCATCTCCGGCGGGGAACTACGATACCTGGAAATCCTTATTATCGTGAACCGGCCGGCCGCTTACATCATTCTCGATGAGCCCTTTAACAGCCTTTCGCCTATTCTGAAAGAAGAAGTAAAGGAAATTATCCGTACCACTGCCCGGGAGGGCAAGGGGATTATCCTGACCGACCATGATTACCGCAATGTACTCGATATTTCGGCTCAGAAGTACATCATGCGAAACGGCACGCTTAAATCATTCCGTGATGCCGAAGAATTAAGACTGCTGGGATACCTGCCCTGAACTACTCACTTCCGTTTCACCCGCAGGGCAAAAATACCTATCGCAATCATCACAAAACCCAAAATAAACTTCCCGGAGATAACGGTCTGAAGGCGCAGATCGGGAGCGGTCAGAATAAGCAGGCTGACTGTAAGTATACCGCAAACAATAGCCACAATGGCTGCTATCCTGTTCAAAGATTCTCTGTTCATCCGGGGAAGGGTTTTAAATTCAAATTTAATGATTTTATCACCTGCAGGCACCATTCTGCCTGTTTATCTGTTATAATCTCTGCAATATATCGTAATTTTGCAAAAAATGCATCCCGTTAAGTCAATGAAGAGAAGCACAAAGTTTGAGGTGATGGCCCCTGCCGGGTCAAAAGACGCCATGGTTGCCGCCATCAAAGCGGGAGCGGATTCCGTGTATTTTGGTGTGGAGCAATTGAACATGCGCGCCCGGCAAACCAATAACTTCCTGGTAGATGACCTGCCCGAAGTGGCCCGGCTGTGCAATGAAAACGGGGTAAAAAGCTATATCACGTTAAATACGATCATTTACGACCACGACATCTCGCTGATGCGCAGGATCATCGATAAGGCCAGAGAAGCAGGCATTACCGCCGTGATCGCTTCTGACCTGGCCGTGATGAACTACTGCCGCAAAGTAGGCATGGAGCTGCACGTAAGTACGCAATCCAACATTACCAATATTGAAACGGTAGAGCTTTTTTCAGACTATGCCGATGTCATGGTGATGGCCCGTGAGCTTACCCTGAAACAGGTAGGCGATATTGTCAAAGCCATTGAACGGAACGATATCCGCGGGCCTAAAGGAGAGCTGATACAGGTTGAGATTTTCGCTCACGGCGCACTTTGCATGGCCGTATCCGGGAAATGCTACCTGAGCCTTCACTCGCACAATGCCTCGGCCAACCGCGGAGCCTGTATCCAGAACTGCCGCCGGGAATATACCGTGACCGATGAAGAGGGCATTGAGCTGCAGATCGATAACGAATACATCATGTCGGCCAAAGACCTTTGCACCATTGATTTCCTGGATAAGATCCTGGAAGCAGGGGTGCGCGTGCTGAAAATTGAAGGCCGGGGCAGAGCGGCAGATTACGTATATACCACCACAAAATGCTACCGCGAAGCCGTAGACGCATTTGAAGAAGGCACCTATACCCCTGAAAAAGTGGAAGCCTGGAAAGAAAAGCTCAGCGAGGTGTATAACCGTGGTTTCTGGGATGGCTATTACCTGGGCCGTAAAATGGGCGAGTGGAGCAACGTGCACGGTTCGGTGGCCACCACCAAAAAGATCTACATCGGCAAAGGTGTCAAATATTTCGATAAAATAGGGGTAGGTGAATTCCTCCTGGAAAGCCACGATATCAACGTGGGCGACCGGCTGATCGTGACCGGCCCTACCACCGGGCTGGTAGAAGCTGTGGCAGAAGAGATCCGCCTGGGCTCAGGAGACGACGTGCAGAAAGCCGGAAAAGGAGACACCATATCGTTGAAGATCAGCGAAAAGATCCGTCCTTCCGACAAGCTCTACAAAATAGTGGAAGCGCATGCCTAAGCTTTTTCATTACCGGCAGCGCTGTATCGGGTGCAATGCCTGTGTGGAAATTGCCTACGAACGCTGGCGGATGTCGAAAAAAGACGGGAAAGCCGTACTGCTGGGCGGAATCGAGAAAAAAGGCGTTTACCAGGTTTCCATCCGACCTGACGAGGTGGAAGAAAACGAGCGGGCCATGCGGGCCTGCCCGGTGAATGTCATTAAAATGGAGTGACCCACTTCATGGGGAACGCTCGTCTGCCCCTGTCTTCAAAATTATAGCAATACAACAAATTTTAATTCCCAAAATTTGCGCAATCAAATAATTGCATCTATATTTGCAATCAAATGTTTGCGTTATGAAAACAAGACGGGATATCTTCCAGGCCATAGCTGACCCCACCCGGCGGGCCATTCTTACCCTTATCGCACTGCAGGCCATGACGCCTAATGCCCTGGCCGAGCATTTCGATACCAGCCGGCAGGCGGTATCCAAGCACCTCCAGATTTTAACGGAATGCGAACTGGTCACTCAAAAGCAGCAGGGCCGGGAGATCTACTACCAGCTGGAAGCGGAGAAAATGAAAGAAATAGACCAGTGGCTGAACCAGTTCCGCGGACTGTGGGAGGAACGTTTTGACCGATTGGAAACCCTACTTAAAAACCTGAAATAAATGAAAACAAAAGTCAGTGCCGAAGACGGCAAACAGGAGATTATCATCACCCGGGAATTTGATCTGCCGGTAGAGCTGCTTTTCAGGGGATACGAAGATCCGGAGGTTTTTGAACAGTGGATGGGCACAAAAGTACTGAAGCTGGAAAATAAAAAGCACGGTTCGTATGCGTTTGAAACCTCGCACGGCGGAAACGTGGTTTTCCGGGCAAACGGAACCATCCATGAGTTTATTCCGAACCAAAGGATCATCCGCACATTTGAAATGGAAAACACGCCTTTTCCCGTTCAACTGGAATACCTTGAGTTCGAAAAACTGACCGAAAGCACCAGTAGGCTCAGCATACACATCGTATTCCGGTCGGTGGAATTCAGGAACCAACTTCTCCAGATGCCCTTTGCACAAGGCCTTAATATGGCCCTTAACCGCTTAGAGGAAATTGCAAATAAATTAAAAATATAAAGTAGCCCTGAGCGATGGACTGTACACCATCAGCTCACGGCTAAACGTTATTCCTTATGAAAAACAAGATCATCTACTGGGGAGCTACTGCCTGGCTGGCATTGGGAATGACCTCCACGGCCATTGTTCAACTGATTCCCCTGAAGGAAGAGGTGGAAAAAACCTCCGGGCTGCTTGGCTACCCCGCCTATTTCCTGACCATCATCGGTGTATGGAAGCTACTGGGGGTAATGGCCATACTGGCCCCTAAATTTCCCCTGCTCAAAGAATGGGCCTATGCGGGCTTCTTCTTCGTGATGTCAGGAGCCCTGTTTTCCCACGCAGCGGTAGGCGATGCCCCCGTCAGCTATTTCGGCCCCTCCCTGCTGCTTATCCTGACCGTCATTTCATGGTATTTCAGGCCGGCAGACCGGAAATTAAATCCTTAAAAGAGGGGCATCGACGGATGCCCCTCTTCCTGTTTCAGCCAAAAATATTACAACTCTTATTGATATAGTTAGTTATCCTAACTATATTTGTACCGGTAATATCACCAAAGCATCATTTAAATAGTAAAATCATGGCAAAATCAGTTTTTTATCACGCGGGTTGCCCGGTATGTGTTAGTGCCGAGCACGATGTTATCACCCTTATCGGGGAAGACCAGGTAGAAGTAGTCCACCTGGGTGAAGACCGTAACCGCATTGCAGAAGCAGAAAATGCGGGAGTAAAATCGGTTCCGGCCCTGGTAACGCCTAACGGGAATGTGCTTCACATTAACTTTGGTGCATCAATGGCCGACGTAAAAGGTTAAAAAAAAATTTGCCTCATAAAGTTAGGATCACTAACTTTATGAGGCATTTTACCTCTTGCTCAATGAACAAATCAGATTTTGATCTCTCGCACCAGAACCGGCATGTGGAGAGCAAAATAGTAGCCTCTCTTGAAAGGATAGCCCAGGCTTTCCGGGTTCTGCTGTGGCAGGAAAGCAAAGCATTTTCTCTTAGCCCTATCCAGGTACAGGTACTCATTTTCCTGCTGTACCACAGTCCTGAAAAAAGAAAGGTGAGCTACCTGGCCACAGAGTTTAACATGACCAAAGCCACCATCAGCGACACCATCAAAACACTGGAGCAAAAAGACCTGATCACCAAAACGTATGAACCGCATGATACAAGAAGCTATGTTATTCACCTGACCCCGAAAGGTGAAGAAATTGCCGGTAAAACGTCGCTTTTCACCCGGGAGATCCGTAAACCGATTGACCACCTGCACCCGGACGATAAAGAAAACCTGCTTTTGAGCCTGCTGAACATAATACGCCATTTAAACCGGGCAGAAGTGATTACTATTCAGCGAATGTGCATGACCTGCTCGTATTACAGGTCATCCGGGGCAGGAAGGAAGCATTTCTGTACCCTCCTGAATCAGCCCCTGCACACCCGGGATCTGCGGGTGGATTGCCCCGAACACCTGTTAAGCTCGGACACCCATTAACAATAAGAACGAATGACCACCCGGAACCAACTACCGGGAACGATATATATGAACGATATTGTAAACAACATCACCCGCATACGGGAAAGAATCAGTAAAGCCTGCCGGGATAACGGCAGAGACCCCGGTGAAGTAAAGTTGCTTCTGGCCACGAAAACCGTTCCGCCCGAACGTATAAAAACGGCTTTGCAGGCAGGGCATACCCTGATTGCGGAAAATAAAATACAGGAGCTGAAAGAAAAATATGAGGCCCTGAAGGAAATTCCGCATACCAATCATTTTATCGGCCACCTGCAAACCAATAAGGTCAAAGACCTTTTAAAATACGATGTTTCGTGCCTGCAATCGCTTGACCGGCTGGAACTGGCCGAAAAGCTGCACCAGCGCCTGCTGGCCGGACACAAAACTTTAGAGGTATTGATCCAGGTCAATACCTCAGGCGAAGAAAGTAAGTTCGGGATCAGCCCTGACCAGGCCGGCACCCTCGTAAAGCAGGTAGCTCAGCTGGAAACCCTGAAGATAAAAGGCCTGATGACCATCGGGCTGTTCAGTGCAGATACTGAACAGGTGCGGAAATGCTTCCGGCTGCTTAAAAAAATTCAGCAGGAAATTCTGGCGCTGAAAGTACCCGGTGTGGAAATGCAGGAGTTGTCTATGGGCATGAGCGGTGACCTGGAAACGGCCATAGCTGAAGGAGCCACTATGGTACGGGTAGGTACCGCCATCTTTGGCCAGCGCTCTACCCCTGACAGCTATTATTGGAACGAAAATGCAAAATAAATCTTAAGTTATGTCTGATTCATCTGAAAATCTCCTCTCTTCCATCCCGCAGCTCAGCTGGCCGGAAGTCCAGGAAAAATTAAAGCAGCCCGGGGTCGCGCTGATCGATGTACGCACAGAAGAAAAACACCAACACTTCAATATCGGCGGGAAAAACATTCCCATTGACCAGTTGGAAAGCCACTCGCCCGAACTCGAATCGTATAATGAACTTATTTTCTACTGTACTTCGGGAAATAAAAGTACCCGCGCAGCCGGGCTGGCAGAAAGCCTCCTTCCCGGCGTAAAAGTGTACTCCCTCCTGAACGGGGTCTCTTCCTTAAAGCCCGAATAAAACCCGGGGAGTTCTCACAGGCCCTGTCCTCTTTACGGCTATTCCCGCCGGCCGGGAAAAGACATTTCAAAAGATATTTTGCAACGTTGTTGCATATAAGAAAATGTCATTTTACATTTGCAACATTGATGCATTTGTAAATTTATAACCCGGCCTGCATTCATGAAATTACGCATTTTAACCTGGCTACTGTTTTGTACCGGCTTATCACAGGCAATTGCCCAAAATGCCCTGATCCGGGTGCTGGATGCAGAAACCGGCCAGGCGCTGGCCGGGGTGAATGCCGCATGGGCCGGCTCGTCAGGAGCACTGGCCGACTCAGAAGGTATTATCCGCCTCCGCCTCGACGGACCAACCACCGTCAGCCTGTCGTTTGTAGGGTATCATCCTGAAAAAATAAGCCTCTCTCCCGGAGCCGATGAAACCGTCAGGCTCAGGGCATCTGCCGCCGGGCTCGACGAGGTAGTGGTCACCGGCCAGTTCACCCCTACCGAAAAATCGCGCTCGCTCTATAACGTAAAAGTCTTCAATGCAGGCCATATTGCCGCCCGCGGCGCCGTAAACCTGACCGACATCCTGAGCATGGAGCTCAATGCGCGCGTTGTCAACGATAACGTGCTGGGGAGCAACATCATTCTCCAGGGGCTTACCGGGCAGAACGTAAAAATACTGATGGACGGCGTGCCGCTCATTTCCGGCGAAGCCAATGAATTTGACCTGAACCAGCTGAACATGAACCAGGTGGAGCGGATAGAAGTCATTGAAGGCCCTCTTTCTGTTCAATACGGCACCAATGCGCTGGCCGGTACCGTAAACATCATCTCCAGGCAGCTGCCTGACGGCAAAAGGCTGCAGAGCGGGGTGAATGCCTACTATGAAACGGTGGGCAAATACAATGTGGACGCCAGTATCGGCACCAACCTCCGCGACGGCAGCAAGCTCTCGCTTTCCGGCGGACGCAACCAGTTCATCGGCTTTTCGCCCGATGACCAGCCCCGTAACAAGCTCTGGAATCCATCCACCCAGTATTTCGGCAACTTCAAATGGGTAAAACGCACCGGAAACCTGAACTACGGGCTCCTGCATAACCAGTTTCGCGAAACCCAGGTGAGCAAAGGCAACCCCGACCCGGGCTTCCAGTACCTGACCGCCACCGATAACGCCTTCACCACTAACCGCTTTAACTCGAACATTTTCCTGAACGGGAAGCCGGGAAGCAGCTCCCGGTCGTACATCGATATGATCGCCGGGTACCAGTACTATGACCGCATCAGCGAAAACTACCTGGTGAACGTATCCGATGAAACCCGTAAGCGTACTTCCCGCCGAAGCACGGAATTCAGCTCCTGGCTGTTCCGGGGTGCCTACAGCTATACCGGTTCCGGACTGAGTTTCCAGGTCGGGTATGATGTAAACCTCAATAATTCGGCCGGAGATACGGTTGACTCGCTCGGTACTTCCGTGAACGACATCGGCATTTTTGGCAGCCTGAACATAAAGCCTTTCAGAAAATTAGAAATCCAGCCCGGTTTCCGCTACACCTACAACTCCCGGTACAATACCCGCGAAATCAATTTCCTGGATACCGGGCTGCCCGTCATTCCCTCGCTGAATCTCAAATATGAGGTGAGCAGGGCTCTTAACCTGCGGGCTTCCTATGCCAAAGGTTTCCGGGCACCCTCGCTGCGTGAGCTGTTCTGGGACTTCCAGGATGCCAATCACAGCATTAACGGCAACCCTGCCCTGCAACCCGAAATTGCCGATAACTACATCCTGTCGGGCAAATACACCTTCGGCACCGAAAGCCACCGCCTGGGTATCCAGCTGATGACCTATGTTAACCGGATCGAGCGCAAAATAGAGCTGGTCGATAAAGACCGCAGCCTGATGGATCCGTCGCGTCAGAATGTCAATGTAGCCAAAACCTATGCCAACATTCCCGAATTCATGACCCGCGGCTTTAACCTGAACCTCTCGTACGCGCAGGGCAGCCGGCTGATGATCCGGCCCGGCTTCGGGCTGCTGGAGCGTTCGGGCTCCAAATCGCTGAGCACCCGGTTCTACAGCTTTGAAGCCAACGGTAATGTCTCTTACGCCCTTACCGCATCAAAGATCAAGCTGAACCTCTTCTACAAATACAATGGCCCCATGGCCCAGTTCTCCCTGTCGGCTGACAACCAGCTGCTGGACCGTACCCTAGGTGCCTATACACTCGTGGATCTTTCAGCCTCGCGGCCCTTCTGGGGCGACAGGCTGTTTGTAACCCTGGGTGCCCGTAACCTGCTGGATGTCACGAACGTGGTACAGACCGGGGAAGGAAGCGAGGGACTGGTAGTACGGTCGGGTTTCAAGCCCTCGCTCCCCATAGCCCAGGGCCGGCAATTTTTCACTAAGATTTATTACAGTTTTTAACCGTTAACTTTCATGACCCAAAAATTCAGATTTTCACTTCTGGCAAGCGCCGTGCTGCTCCTGAATGCCTGTAGCAAAGATGAGCCTTTTACCGAGATCAAGCTGGCAGAAGGCACCAAAACCGCCGAAATGGGCAGTGACTACGCTAACCAGGTCTACTTTGACCTCAGTGAAGGCACAGCTGTGGTGCGGCCCGCCAACAGCTGGGACCTGGCCTTCCAAAGCTCGGGCGGCACTGCCGTCCGGTCAAATTTTGCCAAAAAGACCGGTGTGTATGCCGTAACCACTGATTTCGCCTCCACCACCCAGGTACCTGCTACGGGCCTCAGGTACGACGACATCAGCCTGGATCTGACCAAAACCGCTGTAGGCGACTGGCAGGGCAAGACCTACGTGATCAACCTGGGCCTGAACCCGCCCACTTCAGCGGTCAGCCTGGGCTTTAAAAAATTCAGGGTGGAAGGATTTTCCAACGGAAAATACACCCTCCGCTATGCCAACCTCGACGGTACGGAAGACAAAACCGTGGAGATCCCGGTCAATACCAAAACCAACTTTACCTATTTCTCGCTCATCAATAGTACCGTGGTTGACGTAGAGCCCGAGAAAGGCAAATGGGATATTGTAGCCACAGGCATCACCCAGCCGGGCGGCGGCCCTCCGGGCAGCTATGTGGTAAGCGTGGGCTTCCTGACCAACCGCTTTGAAAACGTACAGGTGGCGGTTCATAACCCGGCGGCTGACCTGGCCGCCAGCGACCTGCCCACTGCTCCCATCAACAATGTGGCTTCATCAGAAAGCAAATACGACGTGCTGACCAAAGCCGACTTCCAGGCCTTATCCCCGACAACAGATGCCTCTGTCATCGGGAAATCCTGGTGGCAGATCCTGCAGCCGCACGCCCAGGCCAACTACAAGGTATACGACTGGAAGACCTACATGATACAGGATGCGGAAGGCCGGGTCTACAAAATGAAATTCCTGACCTTTAAGGGCGGACCTGATATCACCTCAGGGTACCCTTCTTTCCAGTACAATGAGCTTCAATGAAATCATTCTTTAAAAAATACGGTAAAGCCACCGGGACCGGGTTAGCGGTCCTGGTGGCGCTCACCCTGGCCTTCACCCAGTACAGGAAATACCTGGCGCCCACACGGATCGCCTTTGTGAATTATCCTGAATTCCAGCTGTCCCGGATCAAAAAGGCAAACGATAGCCGCTTTATCCACCTGGAGGTACTGGAAACAGACCGGCTGGAAAAGGCAGGAAACTACACTGCCGTTTTCCTGTTCGGAAGGGGTTTCAGCCTCAAACCGGAACAGGTGGAGACCCTCAAAAAATCAGGAGCAGCTCTCTACATGGAAGGCACCACCAACCCGGATATCGACGTGACCAACCTGGAAGGCCGTGACCTCAGCTACATTACGGACTACTTCCGGTACGGCGGCAACCGGAACTACAAAAACCTGCTCAGCTACGTCAGGGAGAGCCTCGACGGCAAAACGTTTTTTACCGGCACCTGGGAGAAGCCTCACCCCATTCCGCCGGACGTATTTTTCCATATCGACGAAACCGTACTTTTTGAAAACCCCGCCGACTTTGAAAAATACGGCACCGAAAAGGGCTTCCTGAAGCCCGGCGCGCCCAAAGTGGTTTTGCTGACCACCGTTCCGGGCCCGTTTAATTCGAACCGTGAGCACCTGGAAGCCATCATTAAGTCGCTCAGTAGCCGGGGTATGAACGTCTACCCCATTGCCTCGGTCAGCAAACGGCTGGCCTGGCTGAAGCAGATCCGGCCGGATGTGGCCATCATGATGCCTCACGGCCGGCTTACCCAGGGTGAAGCAGCAGAAGCGCAGCAATGGCTCCGCGAAAACAAAGTTCCCCTGCTGGCTCCCTTGAGCGTATTTACCGAATACGATAAATGGGTGAAAGATCCGCAGGGCATGAATGGCGCCCTCCTGACCATGAGTGTCACCCTGCCCGAGCTGGACGGCGCCGTTAATCCATACGCCATTGTGGCCCAGTACCGCGATGAAAATAATTTCCTGTCGTTCCGCGCCATTCCCGGGCGTTTAGAAGCGTTTTCCGACATGGTGGCAAAATACATTGCCCTGAAAAAGAAAAGCAACGCCGGTAAAAAAATCGCGATCTACTACTTTAAAGGTCCCGGGCTGAACTCCATGGTAGCCGCTAACATGGAAGTGGTACCCAGCCTGTTTCACCTGCTGAAAAGGCTGCAGGCAGAAGGTTACAACCTCACGGGGCTTCCGGCTAGCGAAAAAGAGCTGTGGCAGCTGATCCTGCAAAACGGTTCGGTGCTGGCTCCTTACGCAGAAGGATCGGTGGCCCGGTACATCCGCACGGCTAACCCCGAGCTGGTGGAAGCCGGCACCTACGAAGCCTGGGCCAAAGCCGCACTACCGAAAGAGCTCTGGAACCGGGTGGAAGAAAAATACGGAAAGGCGCCGGGAAGCTATTTGTCGCTTTCCAAAGACGGCAAAGACTACATTGCAGTTTCGCGGATACAATTCGGTAATGTGGTTCTGCTTCCCCAACCTTTACCGGGCATAGGCAGCAATACGAACAGCCTGGTACATGGAGCCAAAGAAGCACCCCCGCACCCCTACCTGGCCAGCTACCTGTGGACCCGCAATGCCTTTAAAGCCGATGCTATTCTCCATTTCGGCACCCACGGCAGCCTGGAATTTACTCCCGGCAAGCAGATCGCCCTATCCGGGTCTGACTGGCCGGATGCGCTCATCGGGAATACACCTCATTTTTACGTATATACCATCTCCAACGTGGGCGAGGCCATGATGGCCAAGCGCCGCACGTACGCCACTACGATCAGCTACCTTACCCCGCCGCTCATGGAGAGCGGTGCTTACGATGAGCTGGGTGCCCTGGAGCAGCAGCTGCATACCTTTTCTGCTTTGGAAGATCCGGCCATGCAGCACGCCTATACCAAAACCATTTCAGAGCGTGCCCGTAAGCTAAAACTGTACAAAGACCTCGGCCTGCAGGACGATACCCGGGACCTGACGCCGGAACAATGCCGCCAGCTGGCCAACCTGGTGGAAGAAATAGCCAATGAAAAGGTCACCGGCGGCCTCTATACCCTGGGCAAACCCTATACCACCCAACAGCTGAATAATACGGTCATGCTGATGGCCCTTGACCCGCTGGCCTACTCGTTTGCCAGGCTGGACGTTATCAAGGGTCGTATCCCGGCATCGAAGACCGACGACAAAGTCTGGTTCAACAAAATATATACCCAAAAAGCCCGGCAGATCATTGACCGGGCCCTGAACGGTAGTCTTTCCGCGGATCAGGTAATCGCAGAAAGCGACCGGAAGCGGGCACATCAGTGGCAGGAAGCGAATGCCGTACAGCCGGCCGGGCACCCCGGAGGCCGCCCGGGCATTGCACAGCATGCAGGAGCTAAGAATACGGCAGGCACCCCGGCCCGGCCGACAGCCAAAACCTCTACTCATCCCGGAGAAAAAGAGGTGGATAACACTCCTACGTCAAAACATCCTACTCCGGAAAAACCCTCTCTTCCGCAATCTAGGACCCTACAGAATAACCGGGAAAGAAGCGAAACTTCCGTCACATCCTCCGAACGGCCCATCCCCGGAGCCGGCCCGTCTCACCGGCCCAAAGCTGTACCGGATGCCCGGGAAAAGGAATTTGCTACCGCCGTACTGACCATCGAAAATGCTGTGACCAACATCCGCTCGTACCGGGAAGCCCTCAAAAGCAGCACTGAAGCCGAGTTTACGGGCATTCTCACCGCCCTCAGCGGAGGCTATATCAGCCCGTCGCCCGGCGGTGACCCCATAGCCACTCCCGCTGCCATTCCCACCGGGCGTAACCTGTTTTCCATCGATGCGGAAAAGACCCCGTCAGCCGAAGGCTGGGAGGTAGGCAAAATGCTGGGCAACTCCCTCCTGGAAAATCACCTGAAAACACACGGCACTTACCCTAAAAAAGTAGCATTTACCCTCTGGCCCGGTGACTTTATCCAGACTGAAGGCGCCATGCTGGGCCAGGTGTTCTGGCTGCTGGGCGTGGAACCTGTGCGGGATCCCTTTGGCCGGGTACAGGATATCCGCCTGATCCCGCAGGCTGAGCTAAAACGTCCCCGGATAGATGTGGTGGTGCAGACCGCCGGGCAGCTGCGTGACCTCGCCGCTTCCCGCCTGAAACTGATCAATGTAGCCGTAAAAATGGCTACGGAAGCGGGCGATGGAGAGGACAACTTCGTGAAATCAGGCGTTCTGACAGCCGAAAAGAGCATGATAGCCAAAGGCATCTCGCCCCAGGAAGCGCGGGAGCTGGCCACCCTCCGGGTATTTGGCGGCGCTAACGGCAACTACGGCACGGGCATCATGGGAATGGTGGAAAAAGGCGATTCCTGGACATCCGATACCGAAGTGGGCAAGACCTACCTGAATAACATGGGGGCCGTTTATGACGACTCCGACCGCTGGGCCTATTACCGGGAAGGGGTATTTGAAGCGGCACTTCAGAACACCGAAGCCATCGTTCAGCCACGGGAGTCGAACACCTGGGGCGCATTGAGCCTGGATCACGTGTACGAGTTTGCCGGCGGACTGAACCTGGCCGTCAAAACCGCCACCGGGAAAGAGGCCGATGTATTCTTTAACGACTTCCGGAATCCTTCCCACGCCCGCATCCAGAACATCAAAGAAGCCATTTGGGTAGAGGCCCGCTCTACCCTGTTGAACCCCAAATACATCAGCGAACTGGCCGGCGGCGGGGCCTCATCAGCGGAAAAGCTGGCAGAGACCTTCCGGAACACCTACGGCTGGAACGTGATGAAACCGGAGGCGGTAGACGGCGAACTATGGAACCAGCTTCACGACGTCTACATCAAAGACACCGGGAACCTCGGCATCCGCTCGTTCTTTGAGCGGGAGAATCCTTTTGCACTGGAAGAAATGACCGCTGTAATGCTGGAAACCGTGCGGAAAGGGTACTGGAAAGCCAGCGAGCAGCAGGTCCGGGAGATCACGGAGCTCCACCTGGCCCAGGTCAGGCAGCACGGCGCCGGTTGCTCGGGGTTTGTGTGTAACAATACCGCCCTCCGCTCATTCATTGATAAGCGGTTGTCAGGCGCGGATAAAGCCGACTATAACCGGGCCATTGATGCCGCCGGAACGGCCAAAGCCGCCGGAACCGATGCCTCTGTCACCCTGAAGAAAACCGAAGAGCCGCGGCCCGATAAGCCGGAGAACAAAATCTCCCCAGAAACCGGAACCCGGTACGGCGTGGCGCTGATCCTGCTGCTGGCTGCCGGTCTCTTCTGGTTTATCCGGAAACGTAAGCAGAGCGGAACATGAGGGAAGTTATTTATCTGTTGATGCTGCTCAGCACGCTCGGTTTCTGGCTGCATATTTCCCTGCTGCCGCAAAAGGGGCTGTCCGTACTGTCAAGCCTGGCACTGGCCATCTTTGCCTATTGGTTTTATCCTTATGCCATTCAGCAAAACAGCCAGACCGTCTCCGCCTACCTGCACAGCCCCGAAATAGCGCAGGGGCTGGCCATCTTCCTGATTGCAGAAGGGATGCTGCTGCTGACATCCGGCCTGCTTCAGCTCCGGAAACTCCACGGTGAGCCCATCGGTAAAGGGCAGCAACGCTCTTTTTACCTGGTGGGCCCCTCTGTTCTCCCGGCCATTGCGCTATTGGAAACACTCGTATTTTTCCAGGGGCTGGACATGTCGTTTACCGCCCTGGCCCTCAGCATAGCAGCCGGCATATTCCTGCTATTTGCGGCTGTCCCTATCCTCATAAGGCGCATTTTACCGGAGAAAGACCTCCGCCTGGAGCTAAAACTGCTCCTGCACTTTTTACAGATCGTCACGGCCTGCCTGCTGACGGCCGGCTTTGACATCCCCGTTCCCAGCCGGGAAAGCCACTTTCCCGATCTGAAGCCCCTGGTAATGACCCTGGCGCTGACCCTTTCCCTGGGTATACTAGGGTATTTAGGACATCAAATCAAAAAGAATAAATGGAAATACTGAACAAAATCATCTACTGGATCTCTACCGGGCTGCTGGTGCCCACCGTGCTCACCCTTATCTTCCTTTTTATCCGGGGCGTGCTGCTGCTGGGCGGGTTTTACGGGTTCTATGTAAACCGACTGAAAAATAATAAAAGGCTGAGCCCGGTTCTCCGGGACCTTACCCCCGGCGGACTGCGCCAGCTGGAAGAAAGTAACACCCACCGCAATTCCCTTTATACGGCTTCCCTCGACCGGCTTCTTACCTATGAGGAGTCCAAAGTGCACCGCGAGAAAATCCTGGCTGATTTTGAGCTGGCTTCGGAGAAAGACCTTGACCTCTCCCGCACGCTCTCCAAAGTAGGCCCTATCCTGGGCTTAATGGGAACGCTGATCCCCATACAGCCCGCCCTGGTGGGCCTTACGAACGGCGATCTGAGCTCCATAGCCCAAAACATGCAAGAGGGTTTTGCCTCCACCATCATCGGCCTGGTGATAGGGGGTATCGGCTTCCTGACCCTGCAAATTAAACAGCGGTGGCATAACGAAGACCTCGCCAATCTTGAATTTGTAAATGAAATTATAGATGAGAAACAGAAAAAGACGGTTTAAGAAAACCAACGATGAAGCCCTGGACCCCATTGCGGCGGTAGCCAATCTCTTTGACTTCTCCCTGGTGTTTGCCGTAGCGCTGATGGTGGCACTGGTCAGTAAGCTGGGCATGACCGAGCTGATGTCTAAAGAAGATTTTAACATGGTGAAAAATCCCGGCACGGAAAACATGGAGATCATTGTCAAAAAAGGCAACAAAATCGAGAAATACAAAGCCTCCGACAGCCCCACAGACAAGAACAAGTCGCAGGGAAAACGCGTAGGAACCGCCTACCAGCTGGAAAACGGGGAGATCATTTATGTGCCGGAATAAACGGCTTTACATTTTCTTAAGTACCTTTTCAAAAGTATTCAGATTCCGCGAAGTAAAAGCATCTTTCAGGTTCTTTCTGCCCAATATTTTCCCGAAATCAGAATCCAGCGTACTGCCTTTGGACACGCGCCAGTAGAAATGATTTTCAACAACCCGGCCTTCCTCCCCTGCTGCTTTCACCGACTTTTCAAACACCTCCGCCAGGATTTTTTCAATCCCCCCGATCCCCACAAAAGCGTAAATGTGAAATTCAGGATGAATCTCAAAGGGATTGAGCCTGAAAATGGTTTCTATTTCACTTTGGTCCTTCACAAAAAGGAATGCTTCGTAACGGAAATGCTCCGCCATGGCCTTTTCCAGCACCGGCCTCAGCTCTTCCGCAGTTTTGCCGGATGAAAACACGATATTGCCGGAAGCCAGCACCGCAGAAACCTTTTCCATGCCCGCCTTTTCAAATACGGTGCACACTTCTGCCATTTTCATGGCCGTTCCTTTTACGTTCACGCCTCGCAGGAAAGCGCAGAATCTAAGGCTGGAGGCAGAATCCGATGAGGCAGATATTTTTTTCATTTTTATTAGTAACTCATGTTACGAACTATTTCCACACCACAATAGATACATAGATTTGATCTTCTTTATAAAACCTATGTGGTTAATAAATCTATTTAGTAACTCATGTTACGAACTATTTCCACACCACAATAGATACATAGATTTGATCTTCTTTATAAAACCTATGTGGTTAATAAATCTATTTAGTAACGCATGTTACGAACTATTTCCAAACCACAATAGATACATAGATTTGATCTTCTTTATAAAGCCTATTTGGTTAATAAATCTATTTAGTAACGCATGTTACGAACTATTTCCACACCACAATAGATACATAGATTTGATCTTCTTTATAAAATCTATGTGGTTAATAAATCTATTTAGTAACTCATGTTACGAACTATTTCCACACCACAATAGATACATAGATTTGATCTTATTTATAAAATCTATGTGGTTAATAAATCTATTTAGTAACGCATGTTACGAACTATTTCCAAACCACAATAGATACATAGATTTGATCTTCTTTATAAAACCTATGTGGTTAATAAATCTATTTAGTAACTCATGTTACGAACTATTTCCACACCACAATAGATACATAGATTTGATCTTCTTTATAAAAC